>CAZVEF010000171.1:0-5221 GCA_964625715.1 uncultured Spirochaetaceae bacterium
CGTTCTTCCTGATCGCGACCGAGAACCCGGTCGAGTTCGAAGGCACCTTCCCGCTGCCGGAGGCGCAGCAGGACCGATTTCTCCTCTCGATAAGCATCGGCTACCCGGAGCGCAGCGTCGAGCAGCACGTCGTCGACAGCCAGCGCCGTCTCACCCACCCCGTCGTCGACGTACAACCGGTGAGCGACGTTGCCGACGTCCACGAGCTGCAGAAGCAGGTCGTGGAGGTGCACGTCGACCGGGAGGTGATGGACTACATCAGCGGGCTCATCGAGGCGAGCCGTGAACACCAGAACGTACGCATCGGCGTGAGCCCGCGCGGGACGCTCGCGCTCTACAAGGCGTCGCAGGCGCTCGCCGCGCTGCGCGGACGCGACTACGCGATTCCCGAGGACGTGAAGGAGCTCTGTCGTCCCGTCTTCGCCAAGCGCATCATCCTCACGAGCCAGGCGGTCATTCGCGGCGTCTCGGTCGATTCGGTGATCACCTCGCTGCTCGATTCGGTGCCGACCCCGGTGGTACCGGAGCAGCGCGCGTGAACGGGCGGAGCATCGCGCTCATCGTCATCGGCCTCTTCTTCGTGCTCTTCATCGACTCGTACGTCGTTCAGTGGATCGGGTACGTGCTCGTCGCGACGGTGGGGCTGGGCTTCGCGTACTCGCGGTCGATACACGCCGGGCTCGAGATAGACCGTGAGGAGAGCTCGCTTCGCGCCTACCGGCACCAGGTCGTCACGGTGCGTATTCGCATCAGAAACACGAGCCCGCTGCCGGTCCCGCACCTCGTGGTCACCGACAACCCGGGCAGCCTCTACACCGGCGAGGAGAACAGCAGGCTGATGAGCCTGCGCGGAAAGGAGCGCACCGAGCTCGTCTACGACATCCGCGGGATGAACCGAGGCGCCTACCGCATAGGCCCCATCACGGTCCGCTACGCCGACCCCCTGGGCCTCTACCCCGCGGCGGAGACGATCATGCAGGAGACGCGCCTCGTCGTGTATCCGCATATCTACCCGGTGGAGCTGCCCGTACACCGCGGGCTGCCGGCGGGGAGCATCACGACCACGAGCCGGATCTACGAGGACCCCACGCGCTACCGCTCGGTGCGCGAGTACGTGCCGGGCGACGAGATCCGGCGGATCAACTGGAAGGCGAGCGCGCGGCTGGGCGAGCTGCACTCGACCGAGTGGCTTGCCACGATCAACGTGCCCGTGATGATCCTCCTGAACCTCACCGCAAGCACGTACGAGCAGCGCAACCGCTACCAGCATACCGAACGCACGATCGACGCCGCGGCGAGTATCGTGCATTACCTCGCGACCCGGGGGCAGGAGGTGGGGCTGGTGACCACCGGGCTCATCAGGGGCGCGCCGGAGCGGATCATGCCGTTCGTGCGCGTAGGCGCGGGGACGGCGCACGCGGTGGGCATTCTCGAGACGCTCGCGCAGCTGGAGACGAACGACCTGGACGAAGATCCGGTGGCGCGCTTCCTCGAGCGCGGCGCGATTTCGTACGGGACGCGACTGTTCTATCTGGGCGCGCCGCTGCACCCGGATTCGGTCGCCGCGCTCGTGAGCTCCATGGGGGACCGATCGCTGCTTCGGCTCTACTACACCGACGAAGGCGTCGCCAACTGGGACGATCTGTCGATCGAATCGGTCCGCGTCTATCGCATCACGGAGCACGGAGATGAACTCTTCGCGATTCAAACCTGAGCTCTACCGCGTCCTGATCCATCCGGCGATGAGCGTCTCCGTCTCCGCGAGCGGGATCCTCGCGGCGATCTGGCTCGTCGCGGTGAACTTCGGCGTCGCCTCGCCGGGTTTCGGGATCATCGCGGCCGTCATCGTCGCTACGCTGCTCGAGGCGGCGGTGGGCAATATCCTCTACCGCCGGCGCGCGGGCATCGGAAACCGGGTCCGCGAGCTCGTGATCTACCTCATCGTCCTCTACGTGATCTTCTCGCTTCCGCGCGGCGGACCGCTCGGCCAGCGATTTCTGCCGGGTTTCGAGCAGGTGCTGCCGGGACTCGCCGCGGCTCTCGCGTGGCTCGTCGCGTTCGTCTTTCACAACCGTCTGCGCGGTCGCGAGGCGCTCCTGCGCGCGTTCGCGGGCAAGCACGGCTCCGAGCTTCGTCACGCGGTCCTCGACCGGCAGCACGAAATGGCGCAGACCGTGGGGCAGCTCCGCAACGCGCGCGGACTCATCGGCGGGCTGTTCGCCGTACTCTGCTTTCTCGCCGTCTTCGGGTCGATCGATCCGCTGGGCCTGAGCGTGCTGCGCGCGGGCTCCGGCGCGTTCGTCGTGCTCGTCGCATACGGAATCAGCGCGGTCGCCGTCGTGGGGAACCTGAACACGTTCATCGACGAGTACGCGGCGAACGGCGAGGGGATCGTGGTGCCGCTGCGCTTCCAGCGCCGTCGCGCGGTCCTCGCCGCGGCGGTGATCGCAATCGTCCTTTTCATCGCGTTCGCGCTCGCCCGAAACCGGAGCGTGCTGCCGCTCGAGGCGATCGCCGACTTCTTCCGCTGGCTCGGAAACCTGCTGGAGCGGGAGCCGAATGAGAGCTACGAGCCGCCGTCGTTCGAGTCCCCGCAGCAACAGCCGCTCCCGCCGGAGCTGCTCGAGATGCTCGAAGACACCGAGGAACACGAACCGCCGCTCTGGCTGCGCGTGCTCGCCGAGCTGCTGCGACGACTCGCGCTGTCGGCGCTCGTCGTGGGTGCGGCGCTTCTGATCTTCGGGCCGCTGTTCTCGAAGACGTTTCGAGCCGCGCTCCGCGACCTCAAGCCGGGGGCGTTCCTCAAGGCGCTGTGGAGCGATCTGAGACGGCGGCTGCGGATCCTCGGACGCTTTCTGCGGCACGGGTTTCGCCGGCGCCGCCACAGGGAGACCGAGGACGAGACGGACGAACCAGAGAACAACGATCGATGGCGGGAACGCCAATGGAAGCCGGGGCTTCGCAAACGCCGCCAGATGGACCGGGTCGTCCAGGTATTCCTCGAGGTGGCCCGGTGGGGCGAGCGGCACGGCGTGAGCTACCACCGCACCGAGGGCACGCACGAGTACCTCGCGCGCATCGCCACGATCCGACCGGAGCGCTACCCGGACACCCGGGCGGTCGCCGAGACGTTCTGCGAGGCGAGGTTCAGCCGTCACCTCGTGCCGAGAGAGAAAATGCGCGAGTACGTGCAGTCGGCGAGACGGATCGCGAAGAGCGAGTAGCGGGCGGCGCGGCCGTCAGCTCAGCTCGTTGATCTTGTCGCGGATCCGCGCCGCTTCTTCGTAGTCCTCGTCCTCGACGGCCTTCTCGAGCTCCTGCTCGAGCCGATTCCGCTCGATCTCGCGTGGATCGGGCACATCGACCTTCGGGTCCTCTTCGGTGATCAGATTGATCGCGATTCCCGCCTCCTCGACGATCGACTCCGCGATGTAGAGCGGACAGTGGATGCGCGCGGTGATCCCGAGGGCATCGGAGGGACGGCTGTCGATGACGATCTTCTTCAACCCCTGCTTCACGACGATGCGGGCATAGAAGGTACCGTCTTTCAGCTCCGTGATATCGACCCGATCGATGGTCGCGTTGAGCTTCTCCAGCATCGTGACAAAGAGGTCGTGCGAGAGCGGACGCGGCATCGGGACGTTCCCCAATCCAATGAGAATCGACTGAGCTTCGAGTTGGCCGATGAAGATAGGCACTGCTCGCTCGCTGCCGACGGGCTTCACCAGCACGGCGTTCCCCTTGTCGGTTCGAGCGACGGTCCAGATCTCCGCCTCGACCAGCATGATGTTCTTCATCGCTCTTTAATAGTACGATGAGAGCTCCGAATTTTCAAACCGTACCGGGCGCTGAACCGTCGGCCGGCGGCGAGCGGTCACGGTTAGTTGCGGCGCGCGGCTCGGAGTGCTCACCGCGCGAGTCCCGTCTACCGCGCCGCGTGCACCGCGTTCCGGAAGAGCGCGAGCCCGCCGTCCGGGTCCACCCGCCGATCGCGCCAGTGCGGGTGATTCTGCGCGATCAGGTACGCCTCCGGATGCGGCATCATGCCCAGAACGTTTCCGGTCGTGTCGACGATGCCGGCGATCGAGCCCTGCGAGCCGTTGGGATTCCGATTCGCGTAGCGCGCGGCGACGAGCCGGCGAGCCCCGAGCTCGTCGAACACCGCTGCGTCGCGTGTCACGAATCGCCCCTCTCCGTGCCGGATGGGCACGTCCAGCCGGTCGAGACCGATGAGCCACGGCGAGTCGCACCCGGGGTCGAACTCGATCGTGACCCACGAGTCGTCGAAAAGCCCCGAATCGTTGTGCACGAGCGAGACCTCCTGCGCGAAGCGGCCGGCGAGGTCGGGCAGCATGCCCAGCTTCACGAGTACCTGGAACCCGTTGCAGATGCCCAGCACGAGCCCGCCGTCGCGTCGGAACGCGTCCAGACGCGGCCGCAGCTCCTCGAGTCGGTGGGCGAGCATCCGCCCCGAGCCCACGTGGTCGCCGTAGGAGAAGCCGCCGGGCACGGCCAGGATACCTGCGCGGTCGAGTCGGCCACGGTCGGCGAGCAGGTCGCTGAGGTGGACTCCCTCGGTGCGCGCGCCCGCAAACGCGAACGCGGCGGCGAGCTCGCGGTCGGCGTTGATGCCGTAGCCGGTGAGAATGAGCGCCGTCGGCGCAGCGAGCCAACGCGCACCGCGCGATGAGACGGTCGCGCGGTCGCGGGCCGGACGTTCGGTCGCAGCGACCTCGTCGACCGTGCTCGGCTCGATCGACGCGCCCTGCCGCCTTGCGAACGCCTTCCACGCGTCGACCAGTTCGTCGAGCGTCCAGCGCACCTCGAACTCGCCTTCGGTCAGCACGAGCGCAGGATCGGCGACGACCTCGCCCGCGTCCGCCCACCGCGCGTCCCCGAGCACCCGCGCGAGCTCGGCGAGCGAGGCCGGGTCGCAGGTCACCACGAAGCTCGCGTCGCGCTCGACGAAGAGCGCGGCGTGCGCGCGGGCGCTCGCGCCGTGCTCGCCCGGCTGCGCGCCGGCGCTCGTCAGCCGTCCGACGTCCACCCGCGCGCCGAGTCTCCCGCCGACCGCACACTCGGCGAGCGCGACGGCGAGCCCGCCGTCTGCGAGGTCGTGGACCGCGGTGCACAGACCGCGTGCGATCGCGGTGTGCAGACGGCGGTAGAGCTCGAAGCGGTGCGCGAGGACGGCGGGCGCGGCGGCCGGATCGAGCGGGCC
>CAZVEF010000172.1:0-5148 GCA_964625715.1 uncultured Spirochaetaceae bacterium
GAGGACGTGGGTGCGCCCTGGCGGGCGCACCACCACCCTGGCGGGCGCACCACCATACGAAAGGCCGCCTCACGGCGGCCTCTTCACAATCGCATCTCCTAGGGGAGTCGAACCCCTGTTGCCGGGATGAAAACCCGGTGTCCTAACCACTAGACGAAGGAGACTCGTTTCAGCCGGAAAGCTATCGTTTTCTCCGGGTACGGTCAACAGCGTCCGGCGATGAGCGGCCGGGGATTCGAACCCCGGACCATCTGATTAAAAGTCAGATGCTCTACCCCTGAGCTAGCCGCCCGCCCCCTTCGGGTAGTCGGCTTAAGGTAGCCGTCCTACCCCGGGAATTCAAGCCCAAGCGTCAGATTGTACACCGGCCGAAGCCCCGGTTCACCCGACAGCTCGGTCCCGAACATCGCGGCGTTCAGCGTGAGGTAGGTCAGGTCGATCCCGATGCCGGCCGCGAGCAGACCCTGCCCCACGCCCGCCCGTACCGACAGGACCTCCAGGAAGGTTGCCTCGACTCCCAGCCCCATCTTGAGCACGAGATTCTCCGCGTTCTCCGGGTCGGTCCAGAAGTCGAAGACATCCTCGTAGTCGAAGAGCACCGTCAGATTCTGGACGTATCGATCGGCCCGGCCGATCGACGGAGTGTAGACGACTCCGACTCCGATCTCCTGAGCCAACGCGTCGTATACGGGTGCGGCCGCCGAGCCGGTACTGTCCAGAAAGCCCGACGTGGTCGGGTAGGCCAGCACAACGTTCGGCGCGTACACGTGATCGACCGTCAGCGCGGCCCCGAGCGTATCGCGCCACACGTAGCGCAGCCCCGCGTCGAGCCCGATTCCGGAGACGAGTTCGAAGGGGGAATCGGCAAGCAGCGACGGCCCGAACGAGCCGATCACCGACGGCAGCGTGAGCAGACTCGTGGAGACGGTCGAATCGCCGCGCACGTACGCCTTCAGGCCGACGCCGGCCGCGAGCCGCGCGTCCCACGCCGAGGGCAACGGAATGCCGATCGCGTAGCCGCCGCGCAGCAGGAACCGCTCACCGACGCGGATCTCGAGGCTCGACGATCCCAGACTCTCCAGGATCAGATGGGTGTCGTTGAACACGCCAAAGCCCATCCCTCCGCCAACGTATCCGAACGACACCGGACCCGTGAGCGAGAACCGGGCGTAGATGCTGCGCACCAGATCCTGGACGCTCGGCTTCCCGAGCAGCGTCCCGATGTCCGCCCCGCCGAGGCTCTCAAGGACGAGGCTCGCGATGCTGAACATCGGACCGGTCACGCGCACGCCGAGCTGCGAGTAGCTGAACCGCGGCTCGAGCTCCAGCAGGCCCGCCGGGTTGGCGAAGAGCGTCTGGAAATCGTCGGCGAGCGCGCGGTGGCGACCACCGAGCGCGGCGCTGCGGCCGTCTGGAACGACGAAGTCGTCGGCGGTCTGGGCGCCGAGCAGCGGGGCAAGACCGAAGAGAACGAGCAGAATGAGCGCACGACGACGGGTCACGCCTACCTCCGATGCGTAGATCAGGGGGACCAGCCGATCGCCTCGCCGACCCCTTCTAGAACGTCGGTCGATTCCCCGTTCGCCTGAAGCGACGCCGCAGCGGCGTCGACGAACGCCCTCGCCTGGTTGACATCCTCCTCGACGGCCGCCGGCGGAGGATCGGCGTCCAGGCCGGCGGTGCCCCCGTTTTCGTCCGCGGCTGCCGCGATCAGCCCGGCCGCGGCGAAGAAGTACTGTTCGGCGGTCGGCTCGACCGACTCGTCGGCCGAGTCGATCAACTCCGCCGCCTCGCGCATCTTGGCGTAATCATCGTCGGTAAGGTCGTCCAGCGCATCTTCGAGCGTCGCGACGGGGTCGTCTGCGGAGGCGACCTCAAGGAGCGTTTCCTCGAGCTCGACCGCTCCGAGCGCGAGGTCGGCGGCGAGGAGCTGCGTTTCGGGGTCATCGCTGTCTTTGAGGTGCTCGTACGCCTCGGCCATCGCCTCCGGGTCCCCGGAGGCGATGGCGTCCCGACCGTAGGCGACCTGCTGCTCGGGCGAGAGCCTGGACGGGTCACGCTGCAGGAACGAGAAGAGGCTCGTCGTGAAGACGTTCTCGCACGAGGCGAGAAGGAGCGTGAACGCGCCAAGAAGCGGGAGCAACCGCCTGCCCGGGCGCCGCCGCGGTTGTCCTGCGTTTGTGCGGGCCATAGTGCCTCCTAGAAGCGAATCCCCAGCTCCACCGAGCCGCCGACGTTGCTGAACCCCCACGCCCCGCTTTCGTCGCGGGCGAAGTCGCCTGCAATCGCGGCGTTGATGTCGACAAGGAAGATGTCGAGTCCGACTCCGCCGGACAGGTAACCGCCGTAGTAGCCTCCGCGCAGCGTGAGGAAGCGCAGCAGCTCGAGCTCGCCGCCGAAGTTGAGCATGTCGAGCACCTGTTCGGGTGTGACCTCCCCGTCCGACTGCCAGAGGCGGACCACCGACGTCACGTCGAGCAGGTCCACGCCAAAGCTCGGGTCGAGCACATACCCCAGGACTCCGAGATCGGGGTCGAACTCGAGCCCGGCGTTCACCTTCATGGGAATCGTCCAGGCGTCGGCCTGCTCCGTCGCGGAGAGCTCGCTGCCGACCGGTAGCGACGCCGCGAGCAGCGAATCGTAATAGGTTGTGAAATCACTCGTGCGGTAGGAGATCTGCGTGCCGAGCAGGTCCTTCACCGCAAGTCCGAGGCTCAGCGGCCCCAGCCGCCACCGCGCGCCCAGGTCCACTCCGAGGCCGGAGCCGTAGTAGACGGTGTTCGCGAATACCGTCGTGAGGTCGATGCTCCCGCCGGCAAGAACAGCTCCCATGATCGGCGCCGCGGTGACCGAGCTGTACCCGAAGACCGTAGGGCGCAGCGATACGCCAAGGTCCAGATTGCCGAAGGTGAGCCCGAGCCCGCCTGCGAAGGTGATCGTATTGTACGCGAGTCCGGTCGCCTGGAGGATGTTCCTCCCGTCGACGGTGGCCTCCGTGTTCGCGAACAGCCCCAGCCCGATCCCGTTACCCACGTAACCGAGACCGATCTGCCCTCCCACGCGAGCGTACCCGCCCGGGAGCGCCGCCTCGACGTCGGCGATAATGTTGTCGATGAGGTCCGGCGGGTATTCGGTGCTCCCGCTGGCCTCGGCCGCGGCGTCGAGCGCGTTCAGGAAGGCGATCACGTCATCGGTGCCCGCCGCGGCGAGCACGTCGGCGACATCGTCGCCCTCCTCCCACTCGATGCCGCTCGTCCCGGCGGCCTCGTTGAGGATCGCCTCCATCCTCGCAGGATCTTCGGATTCGGCCCACTCCTGGAGCGCTGCGAAGTTGTCCTGCAGGCTCTCGTAGGCGTCGGAGTCGGGGTCGATCGCACGCGGTGTTGCAGACCGGGCGAAGGACCGCTGACCGCCGGCGATCTCCCGAGCGATGGTGACGAGCTCGCGGTTCATGAAGGCCCAGACGTTCACCGAGGCCAGCGTGAGCTCTCCGTCACCCGCAAAGCCGGCGGGGTTGGCGAAGAAACTGTTGTATCCGGTCGCCTTCGCGGTGAACGAGCCACCGCGACCCATCACGACCGGGTTCTCGGGCGAGAAGGGGTCGACGGGCTGAGCCCAGCCTGCGACCGCGGACGCGATGAAGAGCAGCAGTAGAACCGTCGGTCGCACGCGAGACCTCCCGGGTATCTTAAACATCGGCATGAGGTATCCTAATCTCCACCCCGAGTATACCGCAGAACGCCGGAAAATCCAGAATCTCCACCCCTTCGGCGCGCCCGTGCGCGGCCGCGCACGGGAGACAGACACGCCGATGCGCCCCGAACGGCGGCACCGGACCAGGCGCCTACCCGGTGAGCTCCGCCCGGACCCGCTGGCGGCCGCGCACTGCGTCCGCGAACTCCGGGTCGAGCTGCAACGCGCGGTCGTAGGCGGCAAGCGCCTGCTCCCAGTCGGCGAGCTGCTCGCGCGCGTATCCGAGGCGTGCCCAGCGCACCGCGCTGCGGCTGTTGTGGTAGACGGAGGTGGAAAGCGCGATATCGGCCCGGTTGAACTCTTCGAGCTCGATGAAGATCTCGCCCATGGCGAAGTAGACCCAGTCGATATACTGCCCGGTCGGCGCAACTCGTACATACCGTTCTAGGTACCCGAGCGCCTCGAGCGTGTTACCCGAATCGTAGTGGGCCTCCGCGACGATCTGGAGGACGCGCGACTCGAACTGGTTGATCTGCAGCGCGCGCAGCCCGTAGTCGATCGCCTCCTGGCTGCGGCCGAGCGCGTTCAGCGACCATCCGAGCACGACGTAGGAGTCGATGTTGTTCGGGTTGCTCTCGATCTCCTCCTTCGTGATTTCGATCGCTTCCTGGAAGCTTCCGTCACGGTACGCCTGGAGCGCGTCCGGATCGTCATCGGTCTGAGCAGAGGCCGATGCAGCGGCGAGCAGCGCGGTCGCCGCGAGGAACAGCGCCCGCGCGCTACCTCCCTGCCTGCGCATCTGCACCCCCCTCCGCCTCGTCGGTGGGCATCGTGCACGAGCCGTTGAGACGGCACCCGCTCTGCACGATGAGATCGGGCGTGTGCACGTTGCCGGTCACCCGCGCCGAGGAGAAGAGCTCGAGCCGGTTCGACGCGTAGATGTCGCCCTGGACCTCTCCCTTCACCGAGACCTTGCGCGCCTCGATCCGGGCCGCCACCACCGCGTCGGCGTTGATGTAGAGATCGGTATCCGAGACGACCTTCCCGCGCAGGCTGCCCTTGATGAGCAGCGGCTCGCTGAAATGAATCTCTCCGTCAAAATCGATGTCTTCGGCAAGAACCGTCTGGAGCGTCGACTCGTCGATGCTGCGTATTCGCATTTCCGTCATAGAGGTACCCCCGAATCCTATGGCCGCTCACGCGCGCTGTCAAGCGACTCCGACATCCGCGCGAGGCTCTCCTGCAGCCGATCGCGCATCTGCTGCGTGTACGGGTTGTAGCTCTGCAGATCGACGAAGAGCTGGTAGGGGTCGTTGCACGTCTGCTCGACGACCTCGAGCAGCTTCCGGTAACCCACCGTCGCGATGGGGCTCGGCGCGAGCTCCATGTCGGCGAGCACGCGGCCGAGCAGGTGGGTCACGCCCTGCGTCATCGCCGCCTCGCGGTCGTGCTCGT
>CAZVEF010000173.1:0-4995 GCA_964625715.1 uncultured Spirochaetaceae bacterium
GGTTCCGTCGCTGCCGGCGGTAAACGAGAGGCTCGAATCGGTGCCGAATGAGTCGTCGTTCTCGACGATCCGGCCGTCCGGCAGCTCCACCCGAAGGTACGTGTCGAAGTCGTCGCTCGACAGGTCGACCCGCACGCGCTCTCCGCGCGAGACGGCAAGATCGTACTCGTCGACGTACGATCCATCACGGTTGCGCTCGTCCGCGGAGGTGAGCTCGCCGGTGATGCTCGCTCCGGGTGCGAGCCGCGGGTCACCGTCGGCGGCGGCGTAGCGCACGACGACGATGTAGTCTGCAAGCCGGGCTGCGGCGGGGTCGTAGACGGTGACCGACACCGACTCACCGGAGCCCGCGTCGACGAACAGGCGCGCTGCGTTCTCGCCGACAGCCTCGCGCTCGTCACGGCCGCCCACGCTGACGGCGAGCCCGGGCGCGAAATCGGGCGAGACGACCGTCGCCGAGATCGTCCCGTCGCGAGGAGCGGTCAACGAGTACCGATCCTGCGTCCGGCCGCCGGGTCCGCGTTCGTCCGACCGGTCGAGCGTGCCGTAGCCCCGCAGTAACTCCTCCGTGCGCTGCGGCTGCTCGGCGAGAAGCCCGGAGGCAAGGGCGAGAACGAGTACCAGCGCGAGGATGCGTCTCATGGGCTCTGATTGTACCGCGAGGCACCCCCGAATGCCAGGAACGGTGGTCGAACGAGACCCGGCTCGGTACCTTCTCGCTATGCCGGAATCGGTTATACATGTGGATCACCTCTTCAAGACCTACGGTGACGTTCGAGCGGTCAAGAACCTGAGCTTCGACGTGACGGCGCGGAAGTGCCACGCGTTCCTCGGCCCGAACGGCGCGGGAAAGACGACGGCGATGAAGGTCCTCTACGGGAAGGCGCAGCCCGACCGAAGGGACGACACGCGCATCAGCGTCTTCGGCTTCGACCCACGGCACGAAGAGCTGAAGATCAAGACGCTCAGCGGCGTAGTACCTCAGGAAGACAACCTCGACGTGGAGCTCAACGTCTACCAGAACCTTCGGATCTTCAGCCGGTTCTACAACATGAGCCGAGCAGACGCCGAGAAACGGATCGACTACCTGCTCGACTTCATGGAGCTCGGCGAGAAGAAGAAGAGCCGGGTGCGGGAACTCTCCGGCGGGATGAAGCGCCGGCTGATTATCGCGCGGGCGCTCCTGAACTCGCCGACTCTGCTGATCATGGACGAGCCCACGACCGGGCTCGACCCGCAGGTACGTCAGCTCATCTGGGACAAGCTCCGCGACCTCATGCAGGATGGCGTAACCATCCTCCTCTCGACGCACTACATGGAGGAGGCGTACCAGATCGCGGATATCCTCATGATCATGGACAAGGGCGAGAAGATTGTTGAAGGCTCGCCGCACGACTTGCTCGATTCGCAGGTCGAGCCGCACGTGCTCGAGCTCAACGACCTCGACCATCTCGATCGCTTCGAGGCAGCGCTCGACGGTACTCCCGTCCGCCGAGAAGACGCTTCGCGCCGGGCGATCTTCTACGCGGCGGACGCGGGCGCGCTCGAGCGTGCGGCCGGTTCGCTGCCACGGCATGCGTACATCATGCGCAACTCGAACCTGGAGGATCTCTTCCTCCGAGTCACAGGGAGGCACCTGAATGAGCACCAGTAGCGACGTCCTCGCGCCGGTCGCCGACGCGCCCGCACCACCGGTGCGTCGCGAGGTACACGAGCCTTCGCTCGCGGCGAGGATCGTGTCGGTCTGGTTCCGCCACGTGCGTGTCTACTCGCGCAACCTCATCAGCAACGCGCTACCGCCGTTCCTCGAACCGCTGATCTTCCTCGTGGGTATCGGGATCGGGCTCGGGCGCTACATCAACACGATGGAAGGCTTCCCCTATCTCGAGTACCTCGGGTCGGGTATCCTCGTGACCGCCGCGATGTTCACCGCAGCCTTCGAGTGCACCTTCGGGACCTACATCCGTATGGAGTTCGACAAGGTCTACGAGGGCATGCTCGCCGCACCGCTGACCGCCAGGAACCTCATGGTCGGCGAGATCCTCTGGGCCGCGACCAAGGGTTTCATGTTCACCCTCTCGGTGCTCGTCATCGTATCGGCGTTCGGCGTGATTCCGCTCGGGTGGTCGCTCTTGACGCCGTTCATCGGCTTTCTCACGGGCGCAATGTTCGCCTCGCTCGGCCTGCTCATCACGAGTTTCGTAGACACGATCAACCACTTCAACTTCTTCTTCTCCGGCGTGATCTCGCCCATGTTCTTCTTCTCCGGCGTCGTCTTCCCGGTGGAGAACCTGCCCTCGGTCGTCAGGCCGGTTTCGGAGATCCTTCCGCTCACCCACCCGGTCCGACTCGCGCGTTCGCTGGCGCTGGGCACCGATAACCCGCTCTGGTGGTTCGACCTGCTCTACATCGTGGTGTTCGTGGTGGCTGTCGGGTGGATCGCGACGCTGCGGATCGAGAAACGCCTCATCGACTGAGGCGACGCCGCACTGCTGCCTCACGCCCGAAGCAGTTCGTCGACCGCCGCGCGCAGCTCGCGTGGACGGAAGGGCTTGGGAAGCGTGAAGTCGGCACCGAACTCGCGCGCCGCAACGAGATACCCGCGCTCGCCCGCGTCGCCGCCGCCGCTGATGGCGATAACGGCTACCCCCGGATGTTCGCGTTTGATTTGCGACGTGACCTCGAGCCCGTCGAGGTCGGGCATGAAGATGTCGGTGATGACGAGCACGGGCGTCGACGAGGCATCGCAGAGGCACGACACGAGATCGATCCCGTGGGAGGCGCTGTGCGCGACGAAGACCTCGTGACCGTCGCGCGAGAGAATCGTGGAGATCAGGTCGACGACGCCCCCGTCGTCCTCGATGATCACGATGCGCGCCATCTACTCTTCCCCAGGCCCGAGAAAACGATCAACGAGGCGCACCAGGTCGTCACCGGAAAGCGGCTTTCGGACGATATCCACGACGCCGAGCGCACGCCGCAGGCCGTTTGGGATCACCGGATCCATGCCGGTCGCAATGAGCGCCGGCGCCTTGAGACCGGATTCCCTGGCACGGCGGAGAAACTCGGTTCCGCTCATCACCGGCATGCTGTAATCGGTGAGCACGAGGTCTATCTCCTCGCCCCAGGCGTTCACCAGCTGCAGCGCGTCGTACGCCTCGTCGCTCGCCATAACCGTGTAGCCGGCCGCCGACAACCGCCGCCTCGCGATCTCGACGAGATCCGGCGTGTCGTCGAGGAGGAGAACCGTACCGCGTCCCTCGCCCGACGCCTCGGCTGGTTCTCCGCCGTCGGCGACCGAACCCGCGACGGCGGGAAGGAGCACGCGGAAATGCGCGCCCCGCTCGGAGTCGATCAGCCTGATCGCGCCCCGACAGGATTCGACGATGCTCTTCACGACGAACAGGCCGAGTCCGGTGCCGCCCGAGGCCGACCGCGTGGACACGTACGGCTCGAAGATCCAATCCCGCATCTCCTCGGGTACGCCGGGCCCGTCGTCCGCGACCGAGAGCGCCACGTATCGCCCCGGTGACAGTCCCCACTCGTGCCCATCGAGCTCGACCGTCTCGACGGTTATCCGAACCTCCCCGCCGCACGCGCCGAGCGCCTTCCCGGCGTTCGCGCACAGGTTGAGCACAACCTGCTGCAGCCGCGTCTCGTCACCGCTGACGACGGTGCGGGAGTGGTCGCTCGCGATCCTCAGCTCGGCGCCGGGCGGCAGCGTTGCGCGAGCGAGCCGCACGATGCCGACAATCGCCTGCTCGACATCGACCGGACGGCGATCGTTCGAGCCACGCTTTCCGAAGGCGAGAATCTGCCCAACGAGCTTGCTCGCCTGGCCGGACGCCTTCAAGGCGCGATCAAGGTCGCGCGCGGCTTCGCTGTCCGCAGGCATCTGTTCGCGCGCGAGCTCCGTGAAACCGATGATACTCGCGAGGATATTGTTGAAATCGTGCGCGATGCCGCCGGCGAGCGAGCCGAGCGTTTCGAGCCGCTTCGTCTCTTCAGCGCGGTCTCGCGCGGCAGGCACGCGTTCGGAAACGTCGCGAACGACCGCCACGATGACTTCGCCGTCGCCGGCCGGCACCGGCGTACCCGCGATCTCGCCCGCGACCCGGCGTCCGTCGCCACGCACGAAGAGCCTCCGCACCGGCTCGCCGGCTCTGAGGGCTGATACCGCGGGCGGCGCCTGCGCGTCGGCGGGGCGAGGGTCCGGCGCGATCAGCGACGAGACGGCGGATCCCACGAGCGCGCTGCGTGCGTATCTGAGAAAGGCACACGCGCGGGGATTCGCGTCGAGGACGGCGCCGTCCGGAGAGACAACGAGAACGGCGTCCGGGGCGTGCTCGAAGAGCTCGCGGTAATCGATCATACCGCCCACGACGGCTTCGCTCAGCCGCGGCGCGCGACGAAGCGCGCGCTCGTCGCCTCGCGCGTGGCGAGGCGAACACCCTTCGCCTTGACGCTCTTGACGAGATAATCCTCTATGTCGAAATCCTCCTCGAGGACGCGGATGTTCTTCTTCTTGCGGTACTTCACGTTCGCCACAACGCCGTCCCGCGTCGTGAGCGCGAGCACCGTCGTGTTTTCGGGTACGATCTGGTAGCCCTTGTCGAGGATGTACTGCTCGATCCTCGTACGCTTGAGGTACGGGTGCTTCGTCGCGTTCTCGCGGTAGACGACGTTGAATACGGTGTTCGCGAGAACGTCCTTGTCGGCGTGGCCGCAGGAGAGCATACCCTTGTCCACGAAGAGCTTCTCCGGGACGTTGATCACGGAGTAGGCGCCGCTCGCGCGGACAACGAGGATCCGGTCGTAGGGCGAGACCTTGAACAGCTCCTTGCCCGAGGCAACCGCGGTACCCAGGTAGCCGGTACGCGCGTCGTAGCGAAGGCTGAGACTCCGCCTCGCCGCCTCGCGCACATCGATCCTGTCGAAGGTGCCGATCTCCGTCCGGCGCTCGTACTGCGACCGGTAGTCGGAGACGACCTCGCC
>CAZVEF010000174.1:0-4988 GCA_964625715.1 uncultured Spirochaetaceae bacterium
CGAGTCGGTTGAGCGTCCGACCCCAGGGCGAGTTCTCAGGCGCCGCGCTGCCGATACGGAAGACCTGAGCTGGAGCGGCTACCGACGCCGCCACGAACAGGACCACGAGTAAGAACAGTCTCACGGGTGACTTCACCACGGGCTCCTTTCCGGCTCAGCGTATTCACGAAGAGAATCCGGTGTCAAGCAGCCCGGTCGTCCCGCCACCACCACCACTTCTGAAGCAGCGCGACGGTTTCCGGCGTCTATCACCGCAGGAGGAACCATGAAAGGTGTCAACGTGTTGTCAATCACGGGGATCGTCTTCCTCGTCGCGCTCGCGCTGCTGAGCGGGTGTTCCCAACCGCTCGAGCCCGCGGACGACGAGGCGGATACCACGCCGACCGAGGACGACCCGGCGTCGTCGCCGGACGAGCCGTCCGACGACCCGCCCGTACGGCAGGAGGTGTTCATCGACTTCGACGGGCAGACCGTCGGATACGTCGCGGACGGGTTCGCCGGAGCAGGGACCGCTCTGGATCCGTCGCCGGGTTTTCTCGACGCCGCCGGCTGGGAGATCATCGGCTTCAGCGACGGCGACCTGGCCTACGGCGACGAGGCGGACGGCGGCGACTACGCCCGCGGCGCAAGTCCCGGAGGCGTCGCCACCGGTGGCCTCTACGCCTTCATCGTCGGTGAGGAGAACCACGCGCTCGGCGTCCAGCCGACAGGAACCGACTTCGCTCCCGGCAGCATCGGCGTGCGCATCCCGGTCACCGTCGAGAAGCCGGCACATGCTGCGATCAACTACGCGCTGTGGGAGCACAACGACGAGGACCGCTCGACGCGGTGGACCTGCGAGATCTCGGCCGACGGTCAGACGTTCACCGCGATCGACGAGCTCACGCTCATCACCGGCGAGGGCGCAGACCGCGACGGATGGACGAGACACGACCAGCAGGCACTCGTCGATCTCGACGACGTGGATGTCGACGTCACGCAAACGCTCCACGTCCGATGGACAGCGAGCGACGAGTCGGGGACCGGCAGCCGCGACGAGGCGGCGATCGACGACATCCTGATCGCCGTAGAGTCCGACTAACCCGGTATCGGTACGACCGAGCCGGTCCGTGCGGACTCGACGATCGCCATCGTGAGCTCGTGCGTCTTCAGCGCGTCGGCGTACGGGGAGAGAATCTCGCTCGTATCGCCGGTGCGCACCGCGTTGATGAACGCGGCATCCTCAGCTCGGTACGGGTCGATCCCGGGGCGCCTCTCGGTCGTCTCGTGCTCGCGGCGAATCGTGAGCTGCGACGGGGCGAACTGGAGAAGCGCGACGGGCGTGACTACCTCGAGTCCGACGCGAAGTGCCTCCGGACCGACGCAGCTGTTGATGATCGTCGCGGTCATCCCGCTCTTCATCCGGATCACCGCCGCCCCGGCGTCGGGGACGTCGGCGTCCGCGTGCAGGTCGCCAATAGCCCGCCGCGAGGTCACCGTGTAGACCGACTCCGCCTCCCCGAGCAGACACCGCAGGAGATCGATCATGTGGACGGTCTGCTCGACGAACTGCCCGCCGGACTCGGCGCTGTGACGCCACCACGCCGGCGGCGGAAGGGTACTCATCCAGTACCCGTTGGCGATAACCGGCGTCGTCGCGCGCACCATGGCGTCCATCGTCGCGACCGTATCGAGGTACCGCAAGTGGAACGCTGCCGAGGTCACGAGCCCGGCCGAGTCCACCGCCTCGGCGACCCGGCGCGGCGCGTCGCGGTCGATCCCGAGCGGCTTCTCGATGAGGAAGGGGATGCCGCGTCGGACGAGCTCGAGCTCGATCTCGCCGTGTCCGTCCGGGGTCACGACGACCGCCGCGGCGTCCGGCTTCTCGGTATCGAGCGCGACGACGAGGTCGGTGTACGCCCGGACCTCCGAGCCCGTGCGGGCGGTGAGCGCATCGGCCGCCGCGCGCGCGTGTGCCGACCTTCGACTGCAGAACGCGACCACGTCGACGGCTTCGATTTCGCTGAGGATGGCGGCGTGCTTCTGAGCGAAGGAGCCCGACCCGACGATGATGACCTTCATGCGGCCATCTTACGCGACGGCGACCGGCTTGTACATGGAGGCGGTCACGAGAAGAGCCGGATCGCGCCGCGGACGAAGTACCACCCGATGATTCCGGTCACGACGAGCTTGATCATGATCGCGAGCACGGTGCCGCGGAACACGCCGGCCGCCGCCTTCAGCGGCTCCTTGTTCTTCCGGTTGAAGATCACCTCACCGGCGAGCGCGCCGACGAAGGCGCCGATGATCGTGCCGACGGGCGAGAAGAACGTGCCGGCGATCATGCCGATGACGCTGCCCCAGATGCCGGCGTTGCTCGCACCGGCCTTCTTCGAGCTCATCGCCGGCAGCACGTTGTCGAGCACCGCGGTCGCTACGGCGGCCACTCCGAGCGCGACCAGCGCCCACACCGGAATCAGCGCCCACGAACCGGGAATCGCGATGAGAATGAGCGAGACGAACGCGATGACGGGACCGGGCAGGGCCGGGACGATGCACCCGATGACGCCGACGGCGAGCAGGACGGTGCCGACAACGACCATGCCGATCGAGAGACCCATGCGACCTCCGTGGAACGAGCTCGCTCACCGTAGCACTCGAGCGGGATGCCGGCAAGCGGTCGACGGCGCGCATCTGCCGGCCGCGCTCAGTCCGCGCCTTGCCTCGCCACGGCGAGCGCAAAGCGCAGCGCGTCGAACTTACTCTGCTCGCTGTCGGCGCGCGAGGTCAGCACGGCCGGAACGGCTGCGCCGGCGACAATCCCCGCGACCCGGGCACCGGCGAACGCGACGAGCGACTTGTACACGGCGTTCGCCGCGTCGATGTTGGGCATGACCAGGATATCCGCGTGACCGGCGACGGGTCCGTCGATGCCCTTGACCGTGGCCGCAGCCGGGCTGACCGCGACGTCGAGCCCGAACGGCCCGTCGACGGCGATCCGCTCGTCGTCTGCAAACGCGGCCACGACGCTCGCCGCGTCGGTCGTGCTGGGGACCTTCTCGCTCACCTTCTCCACCGGCGCCACCATAGCGCACGCCGGGCGCTCCACGCCCAACGGGTCGGCACACGCGAGCGCGTTCTCCACGAGACGAGCCTTCGCATCGGCCTCCGGGTAGGTCGTGATGGCGGCGTCGGTGAGGAGGAAGAGCCGATCGTAGCGCTCCACGTCGCAGAGCGCGACGTGACTCAGCAGGTTCCCCACCGGCACGAGCCCCAGTTCGCGGTCGAGGATCGACCGGACGAAGTCGGCGGTCTGTACGAGCCCCTTCATGAGCACCTGAGCCTCGCCGGCAGAGGCCATCGCCGCCGCGCGAGCGCACGCGCGCACCGGATCAGGCTCGTTCTCGATCATCGCCTCGCCGAGCTCGACCTCGGCTTCCTCGGCGACCGCGAGAATCTGCGAAGTGGGCCCGATCAGCGCAAACCGTGCAATGCCGACCTCCATCGCCGCCGCGATCGCGCCGATCACCTCCGGGTTGTTCGCCATGGGAACCGCCACGAGCGGCGCCTCATCACCCGCTACCGCTGCGCTTGCTCGCGGGCCGGCGAGCGCCTCGTCCATCCGCCGCTCAGCCATACGTGCGCACCTCCCGCTCACCGCGCAGCGCCCCCAACGCCGCCGCCGCGAGCGAGACCATCTCGCGCTCACCGGGAATCACCACGACTTCCGCGAGAAAGCCCACGCGCGCGGAAATCTGCGACACGATCTCGTCGTTGTGCGCCATACCTCCGGTGAGGACCACCGCGTCCACCGACCCGGCGAGCGTAGCCCCGTGCGAGGATATCTCCCGTGCAATCTGGTAGCACATAGCACGCAGGACGAGCTCAGCGTGCTCCTCTCCCGCATGCGCGCGGGCGATGAGCTCACGCACGTCGTTCGTCCCCGCGTACGCGACGACGCCGCCGGCGCCGGTGATCATCCGGCGAATCTCGGCCTCTGTGTGTCGGCCGGAGAGGACGAGATCGACGAGCTGCCCGGCCGGTAGCGTCCCGGCGCGCTCCGGCGAGAAGGGCCCCTCGCCGTCGAGCGCGTTGTTCACGTCCACGACACGGCCGGCTCGGTGCGCACCCACCGAGACGCCGCCCCCCATATGCGCGACGATGAGATTGCTCGATTCGTAGCTGCGGCCCAACCGTCGGCACGCCTCGCGAGCCGCGGACTTCTGGTTGAGCGCGTGAAAGATGCTGCGTCGCGGTAGATCGGGGAGGCCGCTCAGCCGGGCGAGCTCGTCGAGCTCGTCGACAACGACCGGGTCGGCGATGTAGGCGGGACACCCGACCGCATCGGCGATCGCGCGCGCGATGATCCCGCCGAGGTTCGACGCGTGGTGGCCGTAGCCGCCCGACTCGAGATCCGCGACCATCGCGTCGTTGACCGCGTACACACCCCCCTCGAGCGGGTGAAGCAGCCCTCCGCGCGCGACGACGGCGGCGAGCACCACCGGATCGAGACCGTGCGCGGCGAGAAAGCGGTCGATCGCCTCACGCCGAAACGGCGCCTGCGCGGCGATCGAAGGAAACCGTGCGAGCTCCTCGGCGCTGTGCGGGAGCGTCTCGGAGAATCGTCCCTCGTCGCCTTCGAACCAGGAGACCTTCGTCGACGTCGAGCCCGGATTGATAACGAGAAGAGTGTGATCTTGCGTCATAACGGCTACCGGGCGTTCGCCGGATGCGTCGCCTGCTCGACCGGATGCTCAGCGAGCCAGGCGAGCGCGGCGTCGACCATCTTCATGTTCATCGCGACGAGCTCCTTCTTCTTCAGCGAGTGCGGAATCACATCGCGGACTACATCCACCGCGGGGAACCCTTCCGCCGAAGCGTAGGCGGTGAGCAGAATCACGTTCGCGGCCCCGAGGAACCCGATCTCCTGCGCCATATCCGAAGCCGGGATTCCCAGGAACCTGACGTCGTCGCGCCGCGGAGCGCGGGCGACGATCGACGAGTTCGCG
>CAZVEF010000175.1:0-4968 GCA_964625715.1 uncultured Spirochaetaceae bacterium
TTCTCTCTTCCCTTCCCTCATAATGACAAAGAACACCGATCGACCGTGGCCTTTCGCGGGCTTCCGGCCGTCGATCCGCACCGTGAAGGAGTCTTTCTCCTCCGGGCGGACTGGCAATATACCATAGCGGACGAGGCGTTGTCAATACGACGCGGCTCTCTCTTCTCGCCTTTGTGATAGCCGCTCGAGTGCCTCGAGCGTGAGCGGAAAGATAGTGCGCGCCTGAAACCGAGTCAAGCGTGTTTTTCGCGATTCTGCGCGTTCTCGAATCAGCCCTCGAGGATCATGTCGACGAGCTCGGCGAAGCCCTTCGCAGACTCGTGCGGGCTCACGTACGCGGGCGGGTGGTCGAGCCGGGCGACGAACGGCCGGATGTTCGCGACGCCGACGGAGTTGATGAACGCGGCAAACATCGGCTCGTCGTTCGGCGAGTCGCCACAGAAGACCGCCTGGGCGTTCGTACGCGGGTCGTCGAGATCAAGCGAGAAACGATCGGCAAGGAAGAGCCTCGTCATCGACAGCTTGTCGTAGTCGCCGAACCAGGCGTTGACGTGAATACTGCTGACCTTGGCGTGAGCGCCGTGTGCTTCGAAAATCGATCTGATCTCCTCGGCGACGGCGAAATCGAGCAGCGGCGGCTCCTCCCGGAAGTCGACGGCAACGTCGTAGAGCCGGGCGAACTGGTCCTTCGCCGGGCGCGTCCCGTCGATCCCGCGGTAGATCCCCTGCGCGATCGCCGCCAGACGGTCGCGCGTCGTCGCCGGATCGGGCGCAGCCGGGTGCGAGAGCGTCCGTCGGTGCTCGCCGTCCATGTAGAAGACGAACGCGCCGTTCTCGCCCACCACCCCGGCGACCGGCCACTGCCGGCAGATGAGATCGCACCAGCCGGCGGGTCGTCCGGTGACCGGGACGACGTGGACGCCCGCATCGTGCAGACGCCAGAGAGCCGTGTACGAGGATGCGGGCAAGCGACCCGAAACGGTCATGGTGTCGTCAATGTCTGCGAGAACAACGCGGATACCCGCCCGCACGTCGGACGGGATCTCTGCCACCGGACGCACCTACGTGTCCTCTCCGTTCGAGCGACCCGAACGGGCCTGCCGGAAGAGCGTGGCGTACTGGAGGAACGAGCCAACCGAGAGCCCGGCCGTCACCGTCAGCAGGACGACCATGACGATCGAGCGCCACAGCGGCCAGACCCGCCCCAACGCGAGAAGCGGTGCGCCGGAGAGCACATCGACACTGAGAAAGAAGAGCGCGACCGCGGCGGTGAGCGCGTAGAACCACGTCTTCAGCTTGCCGGCCAGGCGTGCGGCGAGCGCGGTGCCGTCCCGATAGAGCATCATCCGCATGAGGATGATACCGAACTCGCGATAGAGCACGACGAGGAGAAACCAGAGCGGCAGGTAGCCGGCGACGAGAAAGCACGCGAAGTAGGTAACCTTGGACACGACGTCGGCAAAGGGGTCGAGCAGCTTGCCCACATCGCTGACGGTATTGCTGCGGCGCGCCACCGCTCCGTCGAGCATGTCGGAGAGCTCGATCAACGCGAAGATGAGCCAGAGCAGCGAAACGCCGATCGGCGCAAACCCGGGCAGGCGACCGATCAGCCCGAACACCACAGCGAACAGCGGCGCGAGCACGAACCGGGACGACGTCAGAATATTGGCGGTATCGCTGCGAGCCACATGGCCATGCTCGCAGCGTCGGCCCGCTCTGTCAAGCTCGCATTGACACGGCGCGCGCGTCGACCTAGAGTGAGCTCATGGACGCGCGCCCGATCGTGCGAAGCATCTGGATCACCTCGGCCGGCCTGTTCACCGTGCAGATCGGCATCTTCGCGGGCATCGTGGTCGGGTACGGCATCGACGGTAACATCGCCGTCTGGTACCTCATCGCCCTGCCGCTGATCCACGCGCTCATGGGCGGCGTCCTCGCGTCGCTGCACAAGCTCTTCGTCCTCACCGAAACGGGGGAGATGCTCTCCCGCGTGAACACCCCGAATCTCCTCTCGCTCATCCGTATCAGCTCGGGCCCGACGATCCTCTGGCTCATCCTGCTCGCCGACCGGTATCAGGTCGCACCGGTTCTCGTCCCGCTCGCGGCGGTCGTCTTTCTCACCGACCTGCTCGACGGCCGGATCTCGCGGCGCACGCACCAGATCACGAAGATTGGCCGGTTTCTCGACAGCTCGAGCGACTACATTGTCCTGTTCATCGTGGCGGTGGCGCTGTGCAGCTACGGACTCATATCGGACTGGCTCTTCGCGATCGTGATGGCGCGCTTCGGGCTGCAGATCGTCGGCCAGGCGATCCTCTTCGTGGCACAACGCATGAAGATCCACTTCCGCACCTCGTTCCTGGGCAAGGCGAGCGTGTTCGCGGTCATGACGCTCTTCGCGCTCTCGCTGCTCACGCTCGTCCAGGGGATGCCCGCGTGGTACACGACCGTCCAGGAAGTGGCCGAGTACATCACCGCCGCGGTCGCGGTCGTATCGCTCTGCGAGAAGATCTTCCTCTTCGCGGTCGACGCAAAAAACGTAAAACGAACGGAAGCGTAGCGCGGCTACGAGACGGCCGCCTTGCGGAGCGCCGGCCGCAGGTGCTCGTACTCTCGGTTGCGGAAGAAGCTGTACAACACCCGGTATCCGTCGGCAATCCTCGCCTGGATGAGCTCCTGCAGCTTGCTGTCGAGCTCGCGTCGGGTCTCGAAGACGTAGACCTTCTCGCGCCCGGCGGTGAGCGCCGGTCCCCAGTTGACGGTGAACGAGTGCGGGGAAAAGAGATGACCCTGCCGATCGTTGATCGAGTAGTAGTGAATCCGATCCTGCCGATCGGTCTTGTACAACGTGATCATCATCTCATCCCTAATATCGTCCGTGCCCCTCACCACTGTGAACACAAAACGAGGGGCGCCGGGGGTGCCCGTCTGCGCCGCCGCCCCGGGCGCAGTGTATGAAACCGCGCACGCCGGACCCGGCGCGGGCTACTCCACCGCGAGCCGCGGCCGGCCGTCGACGG
This sequence comes from uncultured Spirochaetaceae bacterium, assembly GCA_964625715.1. GTDB lineage: Bacteria > Spirochaetota > Spirochaetia > DSM-27196 > SLST01 > SLST01. The sequence continues at coordinate 3,021 of CAZVEF010000175.1, forward strand.
CAACGACGATCCGGTAGGTACGCAGCAGGTTGACCCGCTCGGCGACGATCGCCTGCCGCTCGAGCCGGGCCAGGTCGGCACCAGGCCGGTCCAGCATCCACTCGAGCGGCGGAGCAAGGCCGGACGACGGCCCGGGTCGGCTGGTGGCCACCGGTCCCGCGTAGCGCACGAATCGCTCGGCACCGAGCAGGAAGAAGGCGGGATGCACGTCGAGCACGTCGATGACCACCCGCAGCTCGCGTCCCTCGACCGCGACGACCTCCGGCACTGCCATCGCATCCGGCGTGTCGAGTTGCACCTCCAGCGTCATCGCCTCGTCGCGCATCGAGAGCACGGTGATCGTGCCCAGCTCACGCTCGCCGCGGACGGGCAGGAATCCGCGCACGCTCCACGCCGCGAGTACAGCGATGGCGCCCACGACGAGGAGAACGGACACGCCGCCGGTCCGGGGGAAACGCGTCCCTATACCGGCGATCGTTATCCCGGCGGCGGCCGGATAGAGCGAATCGATCCTCAAGAAGACCTCTCCCGGAGGCACGCCGGGGCCGCCGGCCACGAGAATACCGAGCGTCGCGGCGGCGACCGCTCCGGCGAGCGCGAGCCAGGTGTATGCCCACCGGCGGCTCGCCCTACGCCGCGGATCGCGAGCAGCTCGCACCCGCCGGGACCCGACACTGGTCGCGGCCGCGAGCGCCAACCCTGCGAACGTCCCCGCGAGAAGCGCCCAGAAGAACGGATCGCGAAGCAGGTAGCCGCCGTACGTCATCGCATCACAGGTCGTAGACGTCGGTGTACTTGGTGTTCAGGTAGTCGAGGAAGGGGCGCGCGCTTACGGACTCGCCGGCAACCTCTTCGCAGAGCTCGCGCGGCGTCTTCGCTCGCCCCGGTGCGTGGATGTTCTCGTCGAGCCACGCCTTGATGGGCGCGAACTCACCGTGGCGGATTCGGTTGTCCATGTCCGGCATCGCCTCGCGGAGCTTGGAGACGAACTGCAGTCCGTAGACGTTCCCCAACGCGTAGGTCGGGAAGTACCCGATCATGCCGCCCGACCAGTGGATGTCCTGGAGCACTCCGTTCGCGTCGTTGTTCGGCACGATGCCCAGGAGGTCCTGCGATTGCTCGCGCCACGCGTCGGGCAGGTCGGCGACGGTGAGCTCCTTCGCGACGAGCATCCGCTCGAGCTCGAAGCGCAGGATCACGTGGAGGCTGTAGGTGACCTCGTCGGCCTCGACCCGGATGAGCGTGGGCTCCACGCGATTCATGGCCTTGTAAAAGGCCTCGAGATCGACGCCGGAGAGTTGGTCCGGAAAGACCGATTTCATCTCCGGGTAGAAGTGGTGCCAGAAGGCGCGGCTTCGCCCCACGACGTTCTCCCAGAAGCGCGACATGCTCTCGTGAACGCCCAGCGAGGTCGCATCGGCGAGGCGCGTTCCGTGGTACTCGCGCTTGAAGCCGAGCTCGTAGAGCCCGTGACCCGCCTCGTGGATCGTGCCGAAGAGCGCGGTCGGGAAGTAGTCCTCGTCGTAGCGGGTGGTCAACCGCACGTCGTCACCGCCCAACGAGATAGTGAACGGATGGACCGATCGGTCGAGACGACCACGGCGCGTGTCGAAGCCCATCGCCTCGAGAACGGTGCGCCCGAACGCCTCCTGCCTGTCCGCGGGGAAGCGCTGGTGAACCACGCGGCTGTCCACCTGCCTCGCAGCGTCGATCCTCCTCACGAGCCCGACGAGACCCTCGCGCAGCTCGCGGAAGACGCGGCCCACCTCCGCGGTCGTCATCTCCGGCTCGTACTGGTCGAGCAGCGCGTCGTAGGGATGCTCCTCGTAGCCCAGCCGATCGGCGATTTCGAGCGAGAGGCCCACGATCTCCTCGAGGTGCGGCTTGAAGAGACTGAAGTCCGATTTCTTGCGCGCCTCCGCCCAGACCGACTGGGCCACCGAGGTCA
>CAZVEF010000176.1:0-4964 GCA_964625715.1 uncultured Spirochaetaceae bacterium
GACCCACGAGGTCGAGGTCGACGAGGCGGGAGACATCCACATCAGGGTGAAGTAGCGCGGGCGTAGACGCCCATCCACTCGTCGCGCGCGTCGAACGGCTCGCCCCAGAGCGAGCCGTAGACGTTCTGCACGGCGAAGCCCTCGGTCTCGAGCAGCTCGCGAAGCTCGGGCGCGGTGAAGTGGCGCCACCAGACGTTGAACTGCCGGTACCCGCCGTCCTCGGCGACGATCGTGTAGCGCGCGACGCTCGCCGACCGCGCGGGATAGTGGAAGTGCTGCAGGAGCACGAGGTGCGGCGCGGCCTGCCAGAAGCCGTCGCGCGTGCTCACGTACCAGTCGTCGGATGAACGGTTACGCCGGACGTACTCCTCGGTGAACGCGTCGAAGGCGAACAGCCCCTCCGGCACGAGCGCACGCCGGATCTTGCGCAGCAGCTTCCTCCGTTCGGCGTCGGAGAGCGTGCAGAACTCCCCGTAGATGAGCGTCACCACGTCGTAGGGTCCGTCGAACCGCGCCGACAGGAGATCGGCCTCCCGGTAGTCGATCGCGAGGCCCTCCGTCTTCGCCTGCGCGCGCGCGTGTTCGATCGAGACGTGCGAGAAATCGATGCCGGTCACCCGGAAGCCGCGCGCGGCGAACTGTTCGGCGTAGAGCCCGGGTCCGCACGCGAGGTCGAGCAGGCGCGGCGACTCGTTGCTGAGGTCAACGCCCGATTCCCGCACGATCTGCCCGACGGTCGCGGCGATCCGTTCGGGCCGTCGCGATGCGTCGTCGGTGTGGGGATCGAGGTGCGCCTCGAGCGCGTGCTGAGATACGTAGGGATCGGTCCAGAAGCTCCTGTTGCGCCCCGCGAACGGGCGTGGCCGGCCGGAGAGGCGCTGCAGCAGGTCGAGCCGCAGTCCCTTTCCCCCGAGGAGCGACCCGTCGTAGCGAGCGGAAGTTCCCATGACGGAGGCAGTATAGTACCTTTCGCGGGTACCATGATACCGCAGCGTTCGCGCAGAGAACCGTCTCACGACGAGCTCGAGGCAGCGGCCCGCGCGATTCGGACCGGAAGGCTCGTCGTCTTTCCCACCGAGACCGTCTACGGACTCGGTGCCGATGCGCTCAACGCGGCGGCCGTTCGCGGTATCTTCGCGGCGAAGGGCCGGCCCGTCGACAATCCCCTCATCGTCCATCTCGAGTCCGCGACGCTGCTCGACACCGTTGCCGCCGACGCGGCGCGCGTCGCGCACGAGCTCTTCGCGCGCTTTGCCCCGGGACCGTTCACGCTCGTCGTGCGCGCGAACGACTCGGTACCGCGCGAGGTCACCGCCGGGCTCGCGACGGTCGCGGTGCGCGTCCCACGCCATCCGGTCGCCCGTGCGCTGCTCGCCGCGTGCGGCCGGCCGATCGCCGCGCCGAGCGCGAACCGGTCGGGCGAGCCGAGCCCGACCACGGTGGACATGGCGCGCCGCAGCCTCGGTAGCACGGTCGACGTCTATCTTGACGGCGGGGCGTGCGAGGTGGGGGTGGAGTCGACGGTTGCCGCGATCGCCGAGGGTGCGGTGACGATCCTCAGGCCCGGCGCGGTCACCGCAGAACAGATCGCCGCTGCGCTTCCGGGGATCGACGTCGGGTACGCGGATGCCAACGCGGCGAGGGGCGACGCCTCGCCGTCGCCCGGACTTCGTCACCGGCACTATCAGCCCCTCGCGACGGTGATCGTCTGCGATCCGGCTGACGCGCGGAGGTGCTCGGTCGCCGTAGCGCACGCCCTGCGCGGGGACGGCGGTTCGGCCGCGGTGATCGGTCTCGCCGCGGCGGTCGACGCCGCGCTCGACGCGGGCCCGGGCGTGCCCGCGGCCGGCGACGCGCTGGTCCTCCGGGCGAGCGATCCGGCGGAGTACGCGCGCAACCTCTACCGCTGGTTCCACGAACTCGACGCGGCGGGCGTCACGCGCATCGTGGCGCTCCTGCCACCCGCGGTCGGTATCGGACGGGCGGTGCGCGATCGGCTCACGCGTGCAGGCGAGCGCACGCGCGGGAACCGCTGCGGGTGACGCGGAGCCGGATCAATTCAGGTGCGCCTGCCGGGCCGATTGCTGGCGTTTGCGTGCGCAGTCGTAACAGAAGACCGTGTCGGGTTGCGCGTCGAGCCGCTTCTCGTTGATCTGCTCGCCGCAGACCGCGCAGACGCCGAAGTGGCCTTCCTCGAGACGAGCGAGCGCCGACTGGACGCGGACGAGCCGGTGGCGATCGTGACGCAGCAGCGCGGACATCGCCCGCTCGTCGTTGCGGATCGCGGCCTCGTCGGTCTCCTCGGTCCGGTCGCCGAGGGTGAGCTCCTCGTATTCGCGGCGTTGATCGTCGATCGACGCCAGGATCTCCTCCTCGAGCTCGGTGAGCCGACTGCGCATGTTTTTCTTGAAACTCGCTGTCATGGTCAACTCCGCGAGCAATGTACACCGACGGAGAGAGGCGACCCATAGCCCGGTCGGGCTATTATTCCCCTACGAGTGGACGAAACTCACTCGATCGGCGCCCAGCCACGCGCGAAGGCGGTCGCCGACCGTGCCGTGTACCGTCTCGATTTCGCGCTGCGAGTAGGTGACGAGACCGTCGGTGCGCTCGAACGGGTGGTGCAGGATCGCCGTGTCGGCCCTCGCGGAAGCGATTCGGCGCATATAGTCGGCGCCCATGCGGAAGACACCGTAGGATGCGGCCTCGACCGCCTCGTCCGGCAGGCGCCGGGCGACTTCGTCGAGCATGTCGCCGTACGCTCGTGTCCAGCCGGGCACGATCAGCACGGGATCCACGGCGAGCCGTACGCGCCAGCCTCGTTCGACCGCGGCGGTGACCGCCCGCACCCGGTGCTCGAAGCTCGCGGTCCCGTGCTCGAAGCGTCTGGCTATCCGGCGCGGCGAGAGCGTCCACACGAGGACCACGTTCGGAGCCGGATCGGTCCGCGCCGGCAGGTGGCCTTCGCCCTTGGTCCTGATTTCCACGGTGATCGCCGGGATGCGGCGGGCTACCTCCACCCATTCGCTCGCGAGCGGGAGCACGGGTTCAAAGCCGAGGAGATCCGAGAGATAGGATACGCTCAACCAGTACGCGCCGGTGCGCGCACGTTCGGCGGCCGAGCGGTGAAAGTCGTCGCTGTTCACGAATACCAGCGTGTGGCCGCTGGAGTGCATTCCCTGCAGGAAGCAGTAGTCGCAGTCGTAGACGCAGTTGCGCAGCTGCGCGTTGTAGAGAACCGGCAAGTCGTCGGTGCAGCGGACGTGCGCCGGGACATCGTAGATGAACGGCGGGGTACCGACGGCGGCGATCAACGCCGGGCGCTCCTTCTGAGCGCGGGCGTTCTGCCCGGCGCGCGCGAAGACCTCGGCGTACGAGTCGATCTCTACGCGAGGGCGGTCGGCGAAACGCTCGAAAAGCGTCACGCCGTGCGGATAGTCGAGCGCGGCCCGCTCGATGTACAGCACGCTATTCCTCGGCACGCTCCCACTCCGCGAGTCTCTGTTCGAGTTCGGCGAGGCGGCGCTTCGCCTCGGTCTTGTCGACGCTCGGATGGTCGCTCTCCGACTCGATCGGGCTCGGAACCCGGCCTCCGCGCACCGCGGCCGAGCGCACAGCCTGAAGGAAACGTGCGCGTTGCGTCGCCGTGAGCCTGAGCCGATCGGCGACAGCGCCGCCGAGTCGCACGCTCTTTCCAACCGCGTCGTCGCCGTCGCGAACCGCTTCAGCGCGCGCGACGACCTCGAGCGCCCGCTGCGCGCTGCTCGTCGCGAGATCCACGATCCGGTCGATCGACGCGGCCCCGCCCGCGACTCCGACCACGCGCGCCGGGGGCAGCACTGCGAGCGCGGCGGCGAAGGCGCCGCCGGCGGCGCGCGAGACGGGTCGTTCGCCCGAGGAGCACGGCTCACCGTCGGTGCAGAGCGTGAGCGCCTGCGCGTCGTGGTCGAAGAGGACGTCGGGTACCCATGCGTCGCCGCCTGCGCGCGCGCGGTAGGCGATGCCGACTCGCTCGGTCTCGCCCGGCAGGAAGGTCGCGACCGCCACCGCGCTCGGCGCGAGCTCGCCGATCAGGCGCCCGGTCGTCGCGGCGGCGGCGAGGAATCGGTGCGGGAGGAACTCGACGTGCGCCGTCGGGTCCCCGTCGTCGGTCGCCCGGCGCAGCGCGCCGACGATCTGGTTGCGGTCGCTCAGATAGAGCATCATGCGAGTCGTCCCTTGAGCACCGGATCTTCTCCCTCGCCGAGACGATCGAGGTGAACCCGGATGTACGTGTTCTCGTATCGCTGCGCCCCCGCCTCCGAGGGCGAACCGACGGTCTCCACCGGGACGTAATGCTCGCCGAGCCCGAACAGCCGCACCGTCCCCTCGATCTGCTCCGCGCGCTCGACGAGCACGCGCTCGGTGCGTCCTGTGAGGCGCTCGCGGTATCGGCGCTTGGCGACCAGCGCGGCCTCGCGGATCCGTGCGGCCCGCTCGGTCTTCACCCGCGCCGGCAGGTGGCCGGGCATGCGCTCGGCGCGCGTACCGCGGCGCACCGAGTAGGGGAAGGTGTGCACGTGGCCGAACCCGACCGACTCCACCGCGCGCAGACTCTCTTCGAACTCCTCGTCGGATTCCGCGGGGAAACCGACGATGATGTCGGTGGTGAGGTTGAACAGCGGATCGCGTTCGCGAAGCCGGCGCGCGAGGCGGCGGTACTCGTCGAAGGTGTACTGCCTGCGCATCGCGAGGAGGATGCGCTCGCTCGCCGACTGGAGGCAAAGATGGAGGTGCGGTGCCATGCGGGGATGATCGAACAGCTCGATGAAGTGTTCGGTGAGGCGATCCGGCTCGAGCGAGGAGACGCGCAGTCGCCAGTCACCCTCGATCGCGAGGACGCGCTCGATGAGCGTCGCGAAGTCGACCTCGTCGTCTCGGTAGCGGCTCATGTTCACCCCGGTGAGCACGATCTCTCGCGCGCC
>CAZVEF010000177.1:0-2039 GCA_964625715.1 uncultured Spirochaetaceae bacterium
CGGAGACGGTGCAGTACACGCACCGTCCGGTGCTGCTGGAGGGGGAGTCGGTGGGATCGCGGTCGTAGCGGCGATCCGCGGGGAGCGGAGCGCCATGGGTTCTTCTTTCACGGTACTACACCACGGGTGGAATGTGGATGGCGCTTCGAGTGGGCGTATCACTGGTCGTCAATCGAACCGAACGATGTACAATCCCGGCGCGGTTCCCGTCCTCGCGGCCGCGAAGAGGAAGGCCCCGGATGTGCGCAGAACAACCGGCGTCGTGTCCGTCCGGCCGACGTCGGCAATTCTGACCGGTGCGGTGGGATCCGAGACGTCGAGCACGACCATGCCCGCGCCGTCGGTTCCGGCAAAAGCGTACTCGCCCGCGATTGCGACGCCGCGTACCGGATGGTAGTCGTTGGTGGTCTCGCCGTCGAACGGGTCGAACGGACCGTAGTGAGAGAGGTATCCGGAGCTTTCCGGGTTCACGTCGATCGTGTAGAGACCGGACCCGAAGGGCATGCTGTCGGCGAGTAGCGCGTACTCCTCGCCCACCGCGACCGCCGCGGCGATTGCCGTCACGCCGTCTAGCTGATCCACGAGCACGGCTTCCGAGGGAGTCGAGATGTCCACGATCTTGAAGCTGTTGGGCTCGAAGTAGGCTCCCTCCGCGATATACGCGCGATCGCCTTTGATGGTGAGGTCGTGCATGCCCCCGGTTCCCGAGTCCACGAGTCCGGCCCAGACGGGGTTCGTGGGATCGGAGATGTCGTAGATCTCCAGCCCGGCGCGTCCGGCGGCGTACGCGTAGTCGCCCTTGACCTCGATCGCGTTGAGGTTGCCGGCGATGGGAGCCACCGCACCGACGACTATCGGTGCGTTCGGGTCTGCGACGCTTACGACGCGCAGACCCTCCGCGCCCGCGGCGAGGGAAGCGAGCCCACGTTGAGGATGCGCAGCTCGCTCGGGTTTGCCGTGGCGAGATAGGCAAGATCACCGCGCACGCGCAGGTCGTAGACCGAGGCGTCGGTCCACGACCCCGCTTCCGACGGGGCGAGTGGCGCCTGCAGATCCACCGTCTGGAACGACGGCGTACCGGCGGCAACGAACGCGTGGCTGCCGTTTTTCATCGCGACACCGGTCGGCTTTGCCGGCGTGTCCAGCTCGTAGATGCGGTCCGGGTTGTTCGGGTCGCTGACGTCGAACGCCTGGAGCTTGTACTCGTCGACCGCTACAACTCGATCGTCGGCGTACGCGAGGTCTGCCGGGAGGCCGTCCAGGTTCGTGTACACGCCAGGGGTCGAGTCGGAGAGGCTCGAGTACACGCCGAGCGAGTACGGTCGCGATCCGCTCACCATTGCCGGCGGAATCCGGAGCAGATACAGGTGCGTGTCGCCCACGGCGATCTGGACCGGCAGGCTGTCGCCCGCGTCGGCGTCGAAGAAACGGTCGCTCGCAGGCACCATCGTGCCCGACGTATCTTCGAGGTCGTATGCGTAGATGGTCACCCCTCGTGGCGCCGGGTCCACGTTCGACGAGACGACGTAGACGCCCGAGGCCGTCCCTCCGGTCAACCCCTCCACGACGGCCAGCTCGGTGAAGGTGCGGTCCGTCTCCGAGACCGTGTCGATGAGCGCAGGGGCGGTCGGGTCTGCGACGTCGAGCGCGAGGAGCTGCGTATCGCCGGCGTCGTCGATCACGAAGAGCTGGTCGGTCACGCGGTCCACGCCAATGCGGATCGCGTTGCCGATTCCGCCGGTGTACGTCGCCAGCAGCCGCGGCGAGGACGGTATCGCGGCGTCCACGATGGCCACACCGCCGGCGCCGTCGGCGACGAAAACGGTGGTCCCGTCCACGGCGACGTCCTGCGCGTCGGTAGATGAAACGCTCCCCGCAAGAGCGGGCGAGGCCGGCTCGCTGATATCCATCACCAGCAGCCCGGCGCTGCCGGCCGCTACGTAGGCGTAGTCCCCTGAAACGGCGACCTTCCGCGTCGGCGCAGGGGTGGCGACGCTTCGAATGCGCTCGCTGGTCTCCGGGATCGCGAGGCTCTGAGC
>CAZVEF010000177.1:2139-4913 GCA_964625715.1 uncultured Spirochaetaceae bacterium
ATGGAGCGGACGTAGCCGGACCAATACTCCGGCTCGCCGGAGATGTTCGCGCTGAGCAGGAAGGTGTAGAGCGCGCCGTTGCGGACGCCGGTCAACTCGTGGCCCGGGCTCGTCAGCTGGACGGCGGTTCCGTACTCCTCGGTCGGCAGCGTGCCGTTGTCGGTGTAGTAGATGGTGTACGAATCGGCGTCCGGGAGGGCCTCCCAGTCGAGTCAAACCGACTTGTTCGCAGCTTCTGCGGAGAACGATGAGAGCTGGCTGCCGGAGTATTGCAGCGACACGGAATCGGTGGCGGTGTTGTCGTTCCAGTCGGTGGCGATGACGCGCAGCTCGACCGGCCCATCGAAGCCGACCGTGGTGAACGAGAAGGTATACGAACCGCCGGCGCCGATCGTGCCCACGTCCACGGTCTCCTCGCGCAGGACGCCCAGCGCGCCGGACACGACGTAGTCGAGCGCCTGGATGGATCCGTCCGGATCCTCGACGAAACCGGAAAGGATGACCGTCTGCGAGAACTGCTCGCCGTCCGCCGGGCTCTGGATGGAAACGAAGGGCGGCGCGTCGTCGGTCATGCGAGCAGCCACATCCACGTCGATCGAATTGGGACAGCCGGCAAGGACGAGCGCGACGAGTGCCGCACCAGCAGCCAGAAGAACCGTGCGAGACTTCAACCGTGCACTCATCGTTTCCCTCATATTGCCGACAGCATATCGTGAACTCCTGTATTTTTCGAGTAAGTTGCTCATATATGGAGGCAACATGAAACGCGGAGCACTGCTGCTGTTGGTCATCCTCGCCGCCGGCGTTGCAACCGCGCAGGAGGACGCGGTCGATCCGAACCGCTACTACTCCTACCCCTTCTCGTTCGGCGCGGGGTACCGGACGATCACGCCCTTCGCGTCGTTCGCCTCCGACTTCGCGGTCCAGGAGCTCGAGGCGACGTTCCGCGCGCCGCTGCCGAGCTCGCCGGTCTGGAACGGCGTGGCGAAGCTGGGCCTGCTGCAGTACGATTCGCAGGACGAAACGCTTCCCGACAAGTGGGACCACTACCACGTCTACGGGGCTCCGGGCATCGGCTATTCGCAGCGCCTCAGCAAGGAGTTCGAGCTGGGAGCTTCACTTACCGCCGGGCTTACGCAATCGGTCTTTCCCAACGCGCTCGAGGAGCCGGTGGGTTCGCTGACCTTCCTCGCAGGGCTGGACGGCAAGCTCACGCTCAACCCCTCGTATAACGTATCCATTGACGTCGCCCCGGCGCTTCGCTACCTCCGCTCGTTCAGCCCGTTCCGCGAGTACGACGGCCTGTCGTTCGGCATTGGAATCGCCGCTCACTACCGGCTCGGCAGAGATCCCGACTCGGCCGAGTCGCTCATCCGCGCGATCCGGTTCGGCGAGATCGAGCTGCCGGACGCCTTCGCGGCGATGCAGAGCTACTACGTGGACAATCCGATCGGGCGCGTAAGCCTCACGAACACCGAAGGCTACGACCTCGCAGACGTCCAGATTTCGTTCCACCAGCAAGGCTTCATGGACTCGCCCACGCCGTCTGCGCGGATCGGCACGCTGGCCGCCGGGGAGAGCGTGGAGGTCGATCTGCTCGCGAGCTACAACTCGGAGGTCTTCTCGACCGAAGGGGTGACGCCGCTCACCGGCGAGGTCATCGTGAGCTACACCGCGCGAGGGCGTCCGGCCGAACAGCGCGAGAGCGTCACCTACGACCTGCACGACAAGACCGCGCTCACGTGGGACGACGATCGCAAGATGGGCAGCTTCATCACGCCCGCCGACAGCGCGGTGCGCAACTACACGAGCTTCATCCGGCAGGCCGGGCTCGAGGAGATGGTCGATTCGGCGACTGCGACGACCTGACCGCGCTCTACGCGACGATGCTCGAGACGGTTGGCATCGAGACCGCGTTCATCACCACCCCCGGGCACATCTACGTCGCGTTCAACACCGGCGTGCCGGCGCGGGACTATCTCATCGTCCACCCCAACCGCGAGATGCTCATCGTGATCGACGACCGGGTATGGGTGCCGGTGGAGATCACGATGCTCGGCGACGGCGGGTTCCTGGACGCGTGGCGCTTCGGGGTGGACGAGTGGCGGCGGTATGCCGATGACACCGAGCGGCGCGGCTTCTACCGTACGGGCGAGGCGCAGACACTCTACCGGCCGGTGGGGCTGCGGCAGACCGATCTGGGGCTGCAGTACGGCTCCGCCGATCGTATCCGCAGCCGGTTCCGCGACGAGTTCGACCGTCTCGCGGACACCATCCTCGCCGACATCCGCGAATCGGCCGAAGAGCGCGGCACCAAGGGCCAGTTCAACAAGCTTGGAATCTACGCCGCGCGGCTGGGACGTTACGACGCCGCGCGCGACGCGTTCGGCCGAGCCGCGAACATGGACGCGACCTACCTCGACCCGAGGATCAACCTGGGATCGGTGAACTACCTCCAGGGACGCTACCCTCAGGCGGTCCGCGCGTACGAGGACGCGGTCCGGGCACTCGAGCTCTCCGGTCGCTCGATGCCGGACCTGCAAACGACGCTCTACATCAACCTGTCGAAGGCGCACTTCGAGCTCGCCAACTACGACGACGCCGAGTCGTTCTACCAGCTCGCCGCGGCGGTCGACCCCGACGGAGCGAGCGAGTTCAGCTACCTCGCGCAGGCCGGAAGCGACGGCACGCGCGCGAGCGCCGCGCAAAGCGGACCACCCATTTTGTTCGCTGATCAGAGCGGGGAGGAGTAGGGTCCGGATCGGCCGGGCGCG
>CAZVEF010000178.1:0-4900 GCA_964625715.1 uncultured Spirochaetaceae bacterium
CGCGTCTCGCCGCGGTCGATCGCCTGATGGCACGGCACCATATTGTAGATGAGCTTCGCCTCATCGTCCTGGGCGGGCCCGCCGCGCGAGCCGAGCAGATCGTCCGACCGGTCGGTCCCGCCGGCCGATCGGGTCGTCGACGCCGTGTCGGCGAGAGGGGCGGCCGCGAGAGTGGCCCCGGCGAGCGAACACAACGCGGGCGCGAGATCGACGAGCCCGACCGGCTGCGACTCAAGTCCCGGCTCAATGCGCCCAGGCCATCGAACGATCAGCGGCACGAGGATCGACTCGTCGTAGGGGAGCTGCTTCATGAGCTTGCCCTGGCTGCCGAGCATGTCCCCGTGGTCGGAGGTGTAGACGACGATCGTATCCTCGGCCGCGCCGAGACGGTCGAGCTCGCCAAGGAGGCGCCCGAACTGCTCGTCGAGGTAGCTGATCTGCGCGTAGTAGTCGGCGAGCCGGCGGCGGACCTCATCGCGTCCAATCGTTCCGCTGCCCGCCGGGATGAGCGCGACGTCCTCCGGTACGTTCTCGCGGAGCTCGAGCTCCTTGCCCGCGTAGAGCTCGCGAAAGCGTTCGGGTACGACGTCGTAGGGATCGTGCGGTGGTCCCCAGGAGAGCACGAGCGCCCACGGCTCGCCGGTCGATTCGCGTGCGGTCTGATGCCGGGAGATGAAGTCGAGCGCGAGGTCGGTGTGCGTCGCGCTCTCGAAGCCGTCGATCTCGTGGCGCACCTCGTCTTCGTCGTGATACCACGAGTCGGCGTAGTCGTGCGTGCACTCGGCGGCCTTCCACTCCTCGAACCCGAGGCGCTCGTCCGCGGGGATCGCGCGGTCGCGGGGCACTCCGCCGAGGTGCCACTTGCCGACGTAGCCGGTGGAGTAGCCCACCTCGCGAACCGCATGGGCAATACTGCGCACCGATGCGTCGACCGGCAGGTCGTTCGTGATCGCGCGGTGCTGCCAGGCGTGCAGGCCGGAGAGGATCGTGCCGCGCGCCGGGACGCAGACCGGAGAGGTGGAGACGCAGGTCGTGTAGCGACGGCTCTCGGCGGAGAACGCGTCAATGTTGGGCGAGAGGACCTCGGGATTGCCGTAGCAGCCGAGACTCTGCGCCCGGTGCTGGTCGGAGAAGACGAAGAGGATATTCGGTCGGTTCGCGTTGCCGTTCACGGCGCCCTCCCGGCCTACCAGTCGACCACCGACCCGTCGTCGGGGTCGTACGCCTCGGGATTGCGCCAGTCGTGATCGATCTTGTCGGCCATCGCGTCCTCGTCGAGCTCCACACCCAGCCCCGGACCGCGCGGAACCGCGACGTAGCCGTTCTCCACGACGAAGGGCGTCTTCAGGTAGCCCTCGCCGAGCGAGACCTGCTCCTGACACAGGAAGTTAGGAATCGCCGCCGCGATCTGCAGCCCCGAGGCGAGCGAGATCGGACCCATCGGATTGTGCGGGGCGATCGCCGCGTACCACGCCTCGGCCATCGCGGCGATGGTGCGGACCTCGCTGATCCCGCCGGCGTGGCAGATGTCGGGCTGCAGGATGCTCACCGCGCGCTTCTCGAGCAGCTCGCGAAACCCCCACTTCGTGAAGACGCGCTCTCCGGCCGCGATCGGCAGATGCGTCTTCGCCGCGATGTCGGCGAGCAGGTCGACGTTCTGGCACTGGACCGGCTCCTCTATGAAGAACGGCTGGTACGGCTCGAGCGCCCTGATGAGGAGCATCGCCGTCTGCGGCGGCACCGCGCCGTGGAAGTCGATCGCGATATCGATCTCGTCTCCGACAGCCTCGCGCATCGCCGCGAAGCTCTCCTCCACCCTGCGCACCGTCGCGCGATTGTCGATGATCCTGAACGGGCGCTCCTTGTGCGGCCCGGTCTTCAGCGCCGTGAACCCCTGCGCCACCGCGGCGCGTGCGCCCTCGGCGCCACGGCCGTGCGCGTAGACGCGGACACGGTTGCGCGTCGGCCCGCCGAGCAATTCGTAGACCGGAACCCCGAGCGCCTTTCCCTTGATGTCCCAGAGCGCCTGGTCAATACCGCTCAGCGCGCTCGTTAGCACCGGTCCGCCGCGATAGAAGGCGTGCCGGTAGATCGCCTGCCAGTGGTGCATGACCTGCCGCGCGTCCTTGCCAATGAGGTACGGAGCAAGCTCCTCAATAGCCGTCGCGATCGTCCGCGCCCGCCCCTCGAGAAGCGGCTCGCCGAGCCCCGTGATCCCCGCGTCGGTGTGGACCTTCAGGAAGATCCACCGCGGCTTCACGAGAATCGTCTCGAGCCGCGTGATCCGGATCTTCTCCCCCGGCCCCTCCACCTCCGGCGCCGCCGGATCGTCGCCGATCATCGATGAGTACTTCCGGTCCTGCCCGCGCTCCATCTGGCCTCCGATGAGGCCATGATGCGCCCGGCGGGCCGGGAATGCAAGAGCCCTTGGAGCAGGGTCTGGGCGCATCCCCGACCCCGGCGCTTCGCGCCGCGGCCGGGGACCGAGTGCTCCGCTTGTACTCCTCGGCCCCGCCGAAGCCGGCGGGTCCTGCGGGGTACCGCTGCGCCCTCTTGCGCGGGGATTGTCGCGTGACGCGTTTTCGTGTATCGTTCGTGCATGGCTACGAAAACGATCACACTCGAGATCGACGCCTATGAACGCCTGCGAGCCGCGAAGCGACACGGCGAATCGTTCTCTCAGGTGGTCCGCCGAGCCGTTTTCCCCGACGAGCCGCCGACGGGCGCGCAGCTGCTCGATCTCTACCGGAGCCGACGCCGACGGGTCAGCGATCGCTACCTCGAGTCGGTCGCGGAGGCGGCGGAGCACGACTCGCCACCGGACGATCCGTGGACCTGATCGCCGACACGAGTCTCATCGTCGCGCTCGAGCGCGAGGCCCGTCGAGGAGCCGACGGACCGGCACACCGCTTCCTCGAGACCCACGCGAGCGACCGCTTCTTCATCACGTTCACGGTGTCCGGCGAGCTTGCCTGCGGTGACTCCGCGGCGGTTGAGGCCGACTGGCGAGCGCTGTGCGAGCCGTACGGGGTGATTGCGTGGAGCTCCGCGGTCTCGCTCGCCTACGGCCGGATCTACCGGACCCTCAAGGCCCGGGGCACCATGATCGGGACGAATGACCTCTGGATCGCAGCGACCGCCGTGACCCATGGGCTGCCGGTCGCAACCGGGAACGGCTCCGAGTTCGCCCGCGTTCCAGGACTGAGCGTACTCGAGTTCTGAGATGCTCTCACCTCCATGAACCTCAACCCTGACCTCTTGGACCTGCTTCTCATCCTCGGCGTCTCCGGGCTCGTCACCGCGATCGCATTCATTCACCGCCCTCGAGTGAAGGCCCTGGTGTTCTCGTTCCCCGTCCCCTTCATTCTGGCGAACCTCGCGCTCGGAGAACCCGTTGGAGCGAGTCACGCGGCGGGGCTTCTCAATCTTCTTCTCTTTCTCAATCTCGTCCGCTGGCTGCACAGCAAGGCGCGGATCCCGATAGTTCCCACGATCGCAATTTCGGCAGCGCTCTATATTGGCATCGGCGCCGTGCTCAACCAGCTCATCCCCAGCACGCCACTCGCCTTCTGGGCCGGGTACGCCGTCGTCCTTCTCGTCGCCGTACCGCTGCTCGCCACGATGGAAGCTCGGGTGGAACGGGGCCACCGGACCGAGCTGCCGATCGCGCTGAAGTTCCTCGCCGTCTCCGGCGTGGTAACGGTGGTGGTACTCCTGAAGAACGTCCTGGGAGGATTCATGACGACCTTTCCGCTCGCGGGAGTCGTCACGGTCTACGAAACCAGAAGGAGCCTCTGGACGTTGAGCCGGCAGGCACCGCTCCTCGTGCTCGCTCTGGCGACCATGATGGTGATCATGAGAGTATGCCAGCAGCAGGCCGCAATGTCGGTCCCGCTCTCGCTCCTGCCCGGAATCGGCGCGTGGCTTGTGATCATCGTGCCGTTCACGATCGTGCGCTTCCGACGCGAGGAGCGAATGGAGCGCGAGGGCACCGGGCCGTGAGTCTGGGCGGATCCCCGCCCGTTGTGTTTCGTCCGCGGTGCGGCCGCCTGACTGCAAAGAGGTTGACGCCAAGGTGTAAATGTGCGAATATGCGTATGTGCGTGCAACCATCGATCTCCCGGATGCTGTGTTCCGGAGAGCCAAAGCGGTATCGTCTCTGCAGGGAACTACGCTCAAGGAATTCATCACACGGGCGGTCGAGCACGAGCTTGCCGGAAGCGCAGTCAGGCTCGAGACCCGACGGGTCGAGTTTCCCCTGGTTCGGTCCAGGCGGCCAGGGTCGGTCCGCGTGACTCCGGACCGGATTGCGGCGCTCCTCGAACGCGAAGACCTCGATGTTTCTTCCTGACGTCAACGTCCTGCTGGCGCTCGCATTCGACGCTCACGAGCACCACCCGCTCGCCGTTCAGTGGCTGAGCTCCGTCGCGGACGGCGAGGCGAACGTGTGCCGCGTCGCCCAGTCCGGGTTCCTCAGGCTCGCCTCCAATCCCGCGCTCTTCGGCGACGAAGCGCTTACACTCAGCGAGGCGTGGATGTGTTACGATCGCCTGCTCGAGGACACCCGCTTCGCGTTCAGCCTCGAGCCGGTCGGACTCGATCACTACTGGCGACGACTCACGCTCGGAAGCACCTATTCAACGAAAGTCTGGACCGATCGCTATCTGGCCGCGTTCGCGATCGTGGACGGGCTTCGGGTCGTCACGTTTGACGGCGCATTCTCATCGATTCCCGAAGTTCAATCGCTTTTACTCGGCGCGTGACTCCTGCGCTCGGCGCCATGCGGACCGAGGGATTATTGATCTGGTGTCGCCTCGTCGTAGTCCCTTTTGCGTCAAGCCTGTCGGTCAAACCCACGCTCAATCTCGAGCGCGCTCCGCAGAACTCTCAGGATACGATC
>CAZVEF010000179.1:0-4848 GCA_964625715.1 uncultured Spirochaetaceae bacterium
TGGATACAAGAGTACCGCTCTTCGGTACGCTCTTTCCTGCCTCGATGGCTGAGTATGCTTGTCGCGATATGCCGACATCCTTCGCGATTTGCTCCTGAGTGAGCCCCTTTGCCTTGCGGTATCGCAGAAGGTTCGCCGGAATGCCCTCAACACCCATGATCGCCCCCCCACTTTACATTTTCGGTCCGTGTGTCTATAGTGTAAAGCACACTTAACTATACGTCAAACATGGAGGTAGATGTCATGGCAGTAAACAAGCCGTACGGTGACAACGCTCGACGAGGCGCGGTAAGGGATCGATCTCAGACCTACAACCGAACGACAGGCCGGTGGACCAAGCGCGACACTGGGACTGGTCAATTCATTGACCAGAACCAGGACGGCACGCCCTTCAAGGGTGTACGCAAAGAGAAGTAGTATCGATCTCGTTGCGTGTTCCGACGGCTCAGGGCGCGGCAGATAATCTGAGCACTCGACTCAGACTGAGATTCTGTTTGAGATCATGGATCTGAACATGGATGAAACTGCATGAAGAAGCGAGAAGAAGCCATTGACATAACTAATGGTCAGGCATAGATTTAGGAAAGGTCCAGAAGACAGATGAATTTGCCGGCGTGGCGAAACTGGTAGACGCGCCAGACTCAAAATCTGGTGGTGGCGACACCGTCTCGGTTCGAGTCCGAGCGCCGGCATATGGAAGCTATCGCTCGCCGGCCGGAGCGCCGGCACCTGCGGCGATGAGCAGCTCGATCACCTGTCGGTTCCTCGAACCGGTACCGTAGCGCAGGGCACGCTTGAGCGGCGTGTTGCCGTGGAAATCGCGCGCTTCGATGTCCGCACCGGCGTCGAGCAGAAGTACGACGCTCTCCGTGTACGGCAGCGCCTCGTGCAGCGGTGTACGACCGAAGACATCGGCGGCGTTCACGTTCGCACCGGCCCGAATCAGGAACGCCACCATGGAAGGCGAAGCGACCGCACGGTGCAGCGGCGTACGCCCGAACTGGTCGGGCGCCGAGACGTTCGCACCGTTGCTCACCAGGCCGCGGGCGATGTCGAGCAGACCGTTGTGCGCGGCCCAGTGGAGCGGGGTCTCCTCAGCGTCGATGTCCGGGATGGGCTGCGCCGATGCGAGCCTCCCGGTGACAACGAGCGCGAGCACGGCCAGGAGGTATGCGATTGATCGGACCGGTACCGTGCCGGGATCGGACTTCACGCCTACAGTATCGGCCGGGCGTCCCGCCGCCGTAACCCTGCTTTCGGACTCCAGGGGGGTTTTCGGCCGACTCCCGGGCAGGCAATACTGCACGCATGGACGAGCTACGTTCCCAGGTCGAAGAGGTGCTGGCGTACATACGCGGTGCGTGGCAGTCGACCGTGCGCCGAGTCGGACACGACGCTCACCCGAGGCTCTATCTCCCGCACGAATTCACCGCTCCCTGCGAATCGGACCGCTTTCAGGAGCTCTATTACTGGGACACGTACTTCACTCACCTGGGACTGCTGCGGCACGACCGGATCGATCTCGCACAGGCGAACGTCGCGAATATGTTCTCCATGATCGACAGGTTCGGGTTCGTACTGAACAGCAACGCCGTCTATCACCTCAACCGCTCGCAGCCGCCCTATCTCTCCATGATGGTCCGCGACATCTGGGAACGCATCCAGGATCGCGGGTGGCTTGCCGCAGCCTGGGAGCCGTTACGCGCGGAATACGACTTCTGGATGACGAAGCGGGCGACGGAGATCGGTCTGAACCGCCATCTTCACGATGCGACGGCGCACGACCTGGTCGAATTCTACGAGCGCACGCTCACGAAGCGACTGGGAATGCCGAAGACCGACGAACCAACCATGAAGCAGGTTGCCTACCACTACGTGGCCGAGGCGGAAAGCGGTCACGACTTCACCCCGCGGTTCCGAAGACGCTGCGCCGATCACGTGCCGATCGATCTCAACAGCAACCTCTACCAGTACGAGCGGAATTTCGCCGAGTTCGCAACGATCCTCGGGCGAGGCGACGCGGAGGTCTGGCTCGATCGCGCGGCGGACCGCCTGGCGCGGCTGCGCCGCTACTGCTGGGATCCGGCGCTCGGCTGCTTCAACGACTACGACATCGCCGCGGACGAGACGACCGGCATCGCGCACGCGGCCTCGTTCTGGCCGCTCGCGTACGGCATCGCCACCGATTCCGAAGCATCGGCGACGATCCGGCTGCTCTCGCGTCTCGAGCTCGACCACGGCGTGAGCACCTGCGCAGAGACGCCGAACGCCCGGCAGTATCAGTGGGGCTATCCGAACGCCTGGCCGCCGGTACAGATCATGGTCTGCCGCGCCCTTGGGCGCTACGGACGCACCGAGGACGCGTCCCGGATCGCGCGGAGCTACCTCGAAACGGTCGTCGCGCAGTTCGCGGCGACAGGTGCCCTGTGGGAGAAGTACGATGCACTCACCGGTTCACCCGGCTCGGCCGAGTACGAGCCGGCACGGATGCTCGGGTGGACCGCAGGAGCGTTCGTCGCGATGGCGGCCTTCGTCTATCCCGGCGTCGCGTAAGCTACCGGGCCGTCGACACCGCCGCAGAGACGCGGCGCCTTCGACCGGTTCAGACCGGCTCCGGCTCGTCGGGGAAGCGGCTTCGCACCTCGCGGAACCGCTCCTCGAGACGGAAGAAGATGTCGGCCACCACGGGGTCGAATTGCTTGTTTCGAAGACGGCCGATCTCGTGGACCGCCTGGTCGTGGCTCCAGGCGTCCTTGTACGGTCGCCGGGAGGTGAGCGCGTCGTAGACGTCGGCGATCGCGCCGATACGCGCGCTCAGCGGGATGCCCTCGCGGCTGAGCCCGTGCGGGTAGCCCTCTCCGTTGTACCACTCGTGGTGGTGCAGCGCGATCCGCGAGCCCAGCGTGAGGAAGCTCTGCTCGCCCAGCTCGTGGTCGGCCTGGTTCAGAATCGTGTAACCCCACGTCGTGTGCTTCTGCATCACGGTCCATTCGTCGGCGGCAAGCGGACCGCGTTTGAGCAGAATCTGGTCGGGCACGCCCACCTTGCCTATGTCGTGGAGCATGCCCGAGAGGTAGATGTCGTCCGCGTACTCGTTCGCGATGTGGAACGAGTACGGCTGCTCGCGGTTGAGCTCGATCGCGACGAGCTTCATGTACTCGCAGATGCGCTGGAGGTGGCCGCCGGTCTCCTTGTCCCGGTACTCGGCGAGCTTCGCGAGGCTCTTCATCGCCGTCGCCTGCGTCTTCTGGAGCATACCTGTGGCCGCCGAAAGCTGCTCGTTCAGCCGGGTCTGGCCGTCGAGCGCCTCCTGGAGGCGATCGTTCATCTGGACGAAGTCGGAGACGTCGACGAGCACGCCCAGGATGTCCTTTCCCATGAGGAGCGCGAAGTCGAAGACGCTGCGCACGTGATCGGTGCCGGTGCGGATCGTTGTCGTCAGCGGGACGAAGTCGGTCGACGATGTGAGGCGCCTGAGGTCATCGGCAGGGTCGTTGCGGCGGATGAAGACCTCGGTTCGCGAGTTGAGCTCGTCGAGGTCGGCGTATCCGAACTGATCGAGGAAGCGTTCGTTGACGTAGGTAAACTCGCCGGTGGACGAGAGGACGTAGACGGGAAGCTGGACGAGGTCCATCAGCTTGCCGATCACGCGGGGGGTGAGGTCGCTCGCACCGCCGGTCGCGAGCCGACCGGTGCCGAGCGAAGCGATGTCGACCGCGTCGCGGGTCTTCGAGGCGAGCACGCGCAGTACGGATTCGTGCCTGCGGGCAAAGCTCTTGGGCGAGGCGGCCCTGACGAGGATCGCGCCGGCGACGTCGCCGCGGCGGTCGGTAAACGGGGCGTAGACGGTGACCGCGGCGGAGTCGGAATCCGGAAAGAGATGCTGCGGAATGGGGCTCTTTCCGTTGAGGATCGCGATGTCGCGCGGCATGAGCGAGAATCGCGCCCCGGCGATCCGGGCAATCTCGCCGTCGGCGGCGCCGAGGGGGATCTGGTCGCGGCATACCACGCGCGCCCCGCGAACCCCGGGCAGCCCCTCGATCCAGCCGGTCACCGCTTCCAGACGCTTTGTGATCTCGGTCTGCCCATCGATGTTCTGAAAGAGCTCGGCTATGTCGTCGATCTGCGCCATCGTTGTCTAACCCCACCACTCCCTCTATCGGCGTCCAGGCCCCCCAGGCTTACCGTTTCGGGTGCGAGAGGCGGACTCCCCGGGTATAATCGGCGCATGAGCGAAGGACAATCCCGGAGGACTCGCCATTTCGAGCCGGGTGAAACCGTGTTCGCCGAAGGGAGCCGGGGCAGCGAGATGTACATCCTCGTCTCCGGGGAGGTGGAGATCAAGAAGCGCGCGGACGGCGGACAGCGCCTGCTCAAGGTCTGCAACCGGCGCAACGACTTCTTCGGCGAGATGTCGCTCGTCGACGATTCGCCCCGCTCGGCTACCGCGGTCGCCTC
This sequence comes from uncultured Spirochaetaceae bacterium, assembly GCA_964625715.1. Classification (GTDB taxonomy): domain Bacteria; phylum Spirochaetota; class Spirochaetia; order DSM-27196; family SLST01; genus SLST01. The sequence goes on from CAZVEF010000179.1 coordinate 4,459, forward strand.
GCAGCCGACCGAGCTCGTCCCCATCGACCAGCGCGCCTTCGAGCACCTGATCCTCACCAACGGCACCTTCGCGCTGAAGATCATCCGTGCGCTCAGCGACCGCATCCGCCGATCGAACACCGAGATCTCGGAGCTGATCGACACCGCGCCGCGCGATCGGTTCATCTTCGGTATGGTCGACTACGCGATGAACCACGGGGAGAAACTCTACAACAAGGGCTACAAGATCAGCATCGACGCGATGAAGGCGTGGGTGAACGAGCAGATCGGGATGCCGGAGAAGGAGATCGACGCCTACCTCTACCGCCTGATCAGGACGGACGACACGCCCTTCGCCTCCACGGCGAAGAAGACGCGGGACCACATCGTCCTGACCGAAGACTTCGTCGC
>CAZVEF010000180.1:0-4807 GCA_964625715.1 uncultured Spirochaetaceae bacterium
TGCGAATCAGCATCGGCACGCGCTCTGAGATGGACGCGCTCTACGCAGCGCTCGACGCCGTCCTGAGCACGGTAGCGGCCGGCTGACCGGTGCTCGCGCTGAACGTCGCGCTCGCCCTGGCCCCCTCGCTCGTTCTGCTCTGGTGGGCGTACCGGCGCGACTCGCTCAGGAAGGAGTCGCTGCGGTTGCTCGGGTGGGCGTTCCTCGTCGGGTTGCTCGCGGTCGTCCCCGCCTTCGTCGTCGGATTCCTCGCAGGCCCGTTTCAGCGCGTGCTTCGCGGACCGGTCCGGCTGCTCTACCAGGCGTTTATCGTAGCTGCGCTCGTCGAGGAAACGGTGAAGTACGTCGTTCTCACCGGCTTCGTCCGGCGGCACGAACAGTTCGACCAGGCAACCGACGGAATCGTCTACGGGATGGCCGCGAGTCTCGGGTTCGCCTTCCTCGAGAACGTGCTGTTCGTCGGCGGGCCGAGCAGCATCCTCCTGCTCCGCGGCATCACGGCGGTACCGCTGCACGCCGGCTGCGGCGCGATCGTGGGGTATTTCGTAGGACGCGCGCATTTCGATTCCCGTCGCCGCGCGTCAACGGGCCTGCTCGTCGGAACCCTCGTCCACGGTGCCTACGACGCGTTCGTCCTCACAGGCGGCGCCCTCGCCTACGCATCGCTCGCGGTCGTCGCGGGTCTGATCGTCGCGGTCCCGTTCCTCTTTCGACGCGCGCGCGCCGAAGACGTCGCCTCCGGTCGGTTCAGACCGATCCGGAACCGTTCGTGAGGCCTTGACGGCTGGAATTCCGGTCGGTATATTGACCATCCACGACGCAGGGTAGAGCAGTTGGCAGCTCGTCGGGCTCATAACCCGGAGGTCGCAGGTTCGAGTCCTGCCCCTGCTAAATTGGCCAAATCGTTGCAGTAGCAGCATTTGGCTTGGCAGCTACCGGAAAACCGGCGCAATCGCAATCCAATGTAGCATGCGTATCGCATGCAGGGGAGGCGAACAATGCGCCGGTTTTCTTTGTATAGGCGGCGAGAATACCACTACGCTCGATTCTGGAGTCCGGAGACACGGACTTACACGGGCGCCATCAGTATCCGAGAGACAGAAGAGGAAGCTGCAATCGCGGCGGCTGGCGACGGTAGGCAGTCCTGTCTCGTGGAACTCAGACACCAGATCGCTGACATCCGTCGGATTCGAGTCCTGCGCGATGGCGGCCACCGCGAGCATTACCATTGCAAACAGGGATACGATTGTTCGCACTTCACATTCCTTGATCACGGGATCGCTTGCCTGGCATTCGATCTCCTACGTCAATTGTACAGCCGGTAGTGTTGTGTGCAAGATCTCCTGCGGCTGCTGCGAACGGATCGACGCGATCACCGCCTCCTTCCGCGGCGTGTGCGAAGCGGCGAGCGGGTGTTTGTTCGAGATCGCGCAGCGCGAGGTGGGCACGATCTTCGAAGACGTCGACCGAGGTCGTCGCTACGCCAGGCCGGCGCGGGAGGCGGTCGACGCGTACCGGCGGCCGTCAGCCGCCGACTCATCTGCGGGTGCGCCCGGGCTGAGTCGACTCCGGAGATCTGTCCGATCCGAGCTCTGCGGGCCATACCTGAACAGCCAACCGTCGCGTCAGCTCATCCAGACGGCGGCCGATCTCCCGGTTGAGCTCTCTCGTGCCTGTGTGGCGAGAGTCACCGCCGGCGAGGAGCGCAGAGGCGTCGCATCGCCGGCCGATGAGCACCACCGCTGTCCGCTTGCCGAGCTCGGGTCGTGTATCGATATCGCCGCCGGTCGCCCGGTTCACGACGTCGAGCAGGTTGAGCGCGTATTCGACGAGCCGATCGCGGGTCACGGCCGACGGCTCGGATGGTTCCGGTACGGCGTCCGCGCCGTACGAGCCGGTATCCGCGGCGGAGACCGGGATCGACTCGTCGGTGAGGTAGGAGAGCACGTCGGCGATCCGCTCGTACGGCCGCACACCAGAGGCGAGCGCGGCGCGGCGGTCTGCAAGAGCCCGCTCGAGGGGGCCGAGATCCGACAGTCTCACGTCGTCCCGGTGGCGGTTGCGCTCGATCCAGTGGCGCAGGCGGAAGATGCGCTCGCGGCACGATCCGCTCGACCGGAGCCCGGCGGCGCGTTCTCCTTGACGAAGCGCGGCGTCACAGAGCCGACCGAGGCGACTCCCGAACGACATGCTTCCCGGCTCACGCTTACCGCTCGGCCGGAAAGGCTCCATCGACTCCAGAACAGCGAGCGTGCGCTCGGTGAGCCGGGCAAGCCGTGTCCTCGCCTCGGCGAGCGTTCCCGGCGGCGGCGAAGGGTCGGTGTCGAGCGCACGCTCCAGAAGGCCGATCGCCTTCCGGAGCACCGACCAGGCGCGACGGCCGTAGCTGTAGCCGAGTGCGACCGGGACGATCTCCACGCGGCTCGCCCCGGAGACCGCCAGGTCGCGATGGGCCCACCCCGCAAGCGTCGCCGCGCCGGCTACGGGATCGAAGCAGTGGAACTGGTGGTACGTCACCTGAGCTTCGGGTGCGAGGGCGAGCGGGAATCGGCCCCCGGCGAGCACATCCCGAATCTCCCCCAGCGAAACCTTGTCCACCCTCCCGTTGATCACCGGTATGCCCCCCATGCGCGGAAAGGTGACCCGAGCGAGCCAGCCTGCCCAGTTGAGGACATCGCGGCCGTAGAGGAAGTGTGCGTGCAGGGTGTCGTGAAGCGGACGACGGTGTCTGCGCGCCCACCTGGAGAGCCTCCTGATGATCACGTCGAGCACGACCGGACCGTCGGCGACGGCAACGTGTCGGAAGAGAATGAGAAGTCGGCTCTCGCCGCGCTGGAAGCTCGAGATCGCCGCGTAGAGGTCGTCCATTCCGGAGACGCGGACGTCGCGGACGCCCTGAAGGAGCCGGAGGTAGAGCCCGCCCACCATCCGCACGAACCGATAGAACGGTCGGGAAAACCGCGGCGCGAGGTAGGGACGCGCCTGACGGGCGGTGCTCAGCGCTCCGGGCATCGTCGCCCCCACGCGCCGCAGAGGAATCTGCCTTGTCCACGAACGGATGAGTCGGTCGGCACGACGTCCGATAGTAGCCGAAATCGGGCAACGTGCAAGGGGGTCCCGAGCGGGAGCAGGTGGAGTGGTCGATCGTGGGCAGTGCTCTCGTCGTTCGGTCCGAGAGCGTCGGTTGACCAGATGCCCGCAAGCGTGTATTGTGAGTATGTGAAGAATATCACAGTTTCTGTGGATGACGAGGTGTACCACAGAGCGAGGATCAGGGCGGCACTCCTGAACACCTCGGTCTCGGCTCTCGTCCGCAACGCGCTCAACGAGATCGCCGGTTCGGAGACGGAATTCGAGCGACTGCGTGCCGAGGAGGAGACGATCCGTCGTCGGCTCGCGTCCCGGAGTATCGCCTTCAGCGCGGGCGGCCGCCTGGGCCGCGACGAGGCTCACGACCGCGATGCGCTTCGTTGACACCAACGTTCTGCTCTACAGTGTGAGCAGTGACCCGACAGAAACCGGGAAGGCGGCGATTGCCGTGGAGCTGCTCGGGAGCGCAGATCTCGCGCTTTCGGTCCAGGTGCTCCAGGAGTTCTTCGTTCAAGCCACTCACCCCCGGCGCCCGGGGGCGCTCTCCGGCGAGGACGCACTCGTCCTGATCAGAACGTGGCTGCGGTACCCTGTCCACGAGACCACCGCGGAACTCGTTCAGGCCGCGGCGAGGTCCGCACGACGATGGCAGATCTCGTACTGGGACGCTGCCGTCGTCGAGGCGGCGCGGGCGCTCGGATGCACGCAGATCATCACCGAAGACCTGAATCCCGGTCAGGACTTCGGCGGGATCGTGGCCGTCAATCCGTTCGGCGGATGAGATGCGTGCGGGTCAGCGGGCGACGAATCCGGCGTCGACGTGGCGTTGTTCACGACGAAGCTCAGGTCGGCTTTCTGTTGAGGACTTCACGGGTAATCGAGGTGGACCGCAACACCGCATCGGATCCCGTCGCGAAGCCCCATCCGGCCATTCGGCACGAGGAAGCGTCGATGTCGTAGGGGGTACCCATCTCCTCAAGGATCCCCACGTGGTCCGACGAGCAGGTGCCTGTAGCCTTCGGTCCGCGAGTCCCTGTCGGTAGATCTCCTTGCGATCACCAATCGCGACCACAAGCACGAGCAGCCGCTCGGCATGGATCTCGTAGATGATTCGGTAGCTTCCGACCCTGATGCGCCAGGCAGCGCGGCCACTCAGTTTCTTCGTGCCTGGTGGTCGGGGGTCATCTGCAAGCTTTCTGATTGCCTGGTAGAGGCGAGGCCGTTGGTGCTGATCGATCTTGGCAAGCTGCTTCTGCGCCGATCTGAGGATCTCGATCGAGTGCTTCACTTGCCGTCGTCCTGGTCTATCTCCTTGATGGCTTGCTCAAACGGGACAGCTTCTCCGGCGTCTTGCTTCGCTACATCGTAGAGACGGATGTCCTCGAGCTCTTCCAGTTCGTCTATGACCTTCTCCCACTCTTCGACGGGGAGCACAACGGCCTTCCGTTTGTTTTGGTCGTCAACGACATACTCGGGATGCAAACGCACCATGGCGATTCTGTACCACGTATTGCGTACGTTCGGTAAGTGTTTGTTGCAAGCTCCTGATCCCCAGAATTGCAATGGAATTCCCCAGGGCCCTGGGTGGGGAATTCTGGTTACTGCCGCATGAGCGAGTTCTTCACCCTGTGGCTCTCTCCGTCGAAGATCAGCAGGTGGCTGTGGTGGCCCTCGCCAGAGGTTGGCTGTATTCACTTGACGCATGTACCAATTATGG
>CAZVEF010000181.1:0-4795 GCA_964625715.1 uncultured Spirochaetaceae bacterium
ACGCGGTCGCTCCTGCACGCGCGGCCTACGACGCCTGGTTCGACGCCTTTCACGTCATGCGGGACGATCGGCGCCCTGACGAGATGCTTCTCATCGACGGAATGACGCGCAGACTCGGGCTCAAGGTGCTCGACCTGCTCGAAGGCAAGGTCGACGAATCCAACCTCGGCTACTACCGTCACCTCGACGAGTTCGAGAGCGTCGATGCCTTCCTCGATCACTTCGCGCACGCCCTCGCCGCCGCCGAGCCGCGCTGGCAGACGGTGCAGCGCGCGCTCTACGACGCGCTGCCGGCGGTTGCGCCGGATCGGCGCTTCTACTTCACCGACCACTTCGTCGTCCAGTACGAGACGATCGTGGGGATCTACCGATGGGCCCACCGGTTGCTCGACGCTGCGCTCGCCCTGCGCGGCGGCGAAGGGGCCTCCGTCGCCGCGCGGATCGAAGCCGCCGCGAGCGCGCTCGAGAAGGCGCTCCTCGACCGACGCAAGGCGGAGCACGACCACTGGCGCCACTGGTTCCGCGGCGACCGGAAGATGAACCTGCCCGGCGTGCTCGAGCGCACGCGGGCGCTCGCGGCATCGATGCGCGATGAGGCGGTGCGCGAGGGGTCCGCATGGCCGTTCCCGTAATCCTAGACACCGACGCCGGTACCGACATCGACGACCTCTGGGCGCTCGCGCTTGCGGTGCGCCACCCGGAGGTCGAGCTGCTCGGCGTGACGACGGTGAGCGGTGATGTGCAGGCGCGCGCCCGGCTCGTCGCGAAGGTGCTCAGGATCGCCGGGCGCGGGGACGTGCCTGTGCGCGCCGGGCTGAGCGTTCCCATCTCCGAAGTGCGTCGCCTCGCGACGGCGGCCGCGAACCGTGCGCCCGCCGACGGCGCAGCGGCAGCCTCCACGACTCACGGCGGACGCCTCACGCACACCGATCTCGTTCGCGACGATGACCCCGAAGCCGGCGCGACCTACGCCGATGCGATCGGCTTCATCCTCGAAACGCTCGACCGCACCGAGCTTCCGGTCGCACTCGTCGGGATCGGCCCGTGGACGAATGTGGCTGCCGTCATCGAACGCGCGGACTCCCGGCAGCGCTCCCGGATCGCCCAGATCGCGCTCATGGGCGGTGAGCTCCATCTCAACATGGCCGAGTCCAACCTGAAGCACGACCCCGAAGCGGCGCGCGTGATCTTCGGCAGCGGTCTGCCCGTCTTCGACGCGACGTGGAGCGTCTCGCGACGGCTCGCGTTCCCCATCGACGAGGTTCGGCGGCTGTGCGAGCGGCCGGCCTCGCCGCTCGTGCGCGTGCTGAACGAGGCGACTGAGCGGTGGTGGGGCGACGGGATGAAGCTCAAGCCCGGCCCGGTCTGCTACGACGTCGTCCCGGTCTTCTGGGCAGCCGGTGAGCGCGAGGCGATCTCCTGCATCGGTCTCGAGGAGATTCCCGTAGAGCTCGATGGATCGCTGACGCGCGGGATGCTCGTGAGCCATCCCTGGCGACTCGAGCAGGCGCCGAGGGTGGGAACGACCTCGCCGGGGTCGATCGCAGTCACGTGCGACATGGACGAGCGTGCGCTCAGCCGGCGCTACATGGAGCTCATCTTCGGCTGAGAGCGCGCGGTCTTCCTACAGCCGCCGTATCGTCACGAAGTACGCGCCGCAGAGCGCGCGGCCGCGCTCGTCGTCGAACCAGGTGTGCAGGAGCGCTTCTCCCTCGTCGAGCTGCACGGTGAAGTCGGCGCTCGCCGCCTTTGGGTCGACGTCGGCCTTATGGCGACAGCCCTGCACGAATACCCGCGCTCGCGCGATGGGAAGCGCCTCGCCCGCCTCGAGGCGCCCATCGGTCACGTCGGTCGCGGGGCAGCCTTCGGCGAGGGCGAGGCCGCTCTCCTCGGGCCAGCGGCGAAGCGAGAGCTCGTACTCCCCGGCGCGCTCGACGTGAAGATGCCAGAAGCTGTTCTTGCGCACTCCGATCCGCAGCTGCTTCTGCTGGTCGACGAAGACGTCGGCCCACTCGCACGCGGAGAGCGTCGAGGGGTTTTCCTCGTCGCTGCCGACGACGATCGACTGAAACTCGTTCGCCGTATCGCGAACCCCGTCCCACCACGCGTGCAGGTGCTCGCGCATCCGCCTCGCGACATCGGCATGATCCCGAATGACGTTCGTCGTCTGCGCGGGGTCGGCATCGAGGTCGTAGAGCACGCTCTCTTCGACGAGCCGCCACCGCTTCCAGAGCACCGCCGAGCCGGCGCGCCGCACGTACGCGGGGCTGTCGGGCGAGGGGTAGTCGAGGTCGCCCGGCATCCGGCTGTAGTTGACCACGAGCATGCGATCCTCCGGCGGCTCGGCGTCGCCGGTGAGCACGGCGGCAAGGCTCGTGCCGTCGCACCGCGAGGGGGGATCGATGTCGCAGAGCTCGGCGAGGGTCGGGAAGAGATCCTGGACCTCGGTGAGCCCGGCGACGTCGCGCGGGGCGCCGATCCCGCCCGCGGGCCAGTGGACGAAGCACGGGACGCGGTGGCCACCCTCCCAGAGCGTCGCCTTCGCTCCGCGCATGCCGGCGTTGTAGTACGCCGGCCCGAAGGTGGATCCGTTGTCGGTCACGAAGATGAAGATCGTGTTCTCGGCGAGCCCGCGGTCGGCGAGGAACGAGCGAAGCCGACCGACGTGCCCGTCGAGGTTGCGGATCATCGCGAGGAAGCGGACGAGCTGCGGCCGCAGCTCCGGGTCGATCGGCTCGTCGAGCTCTCCCTCGTGGCTCATGACGTAGTCTTCGAGCGCGAGCCTGTCGGCCTCGGGTACCCAGAGCGGGGCGTGCGGGGCGTTGGTCGGGAGGTAGAGGAAGAACGGCTCCGCGGCGCGGACGCGCTCGTCGAGCCACGCCATCGCGTCATCGAAGAAGACCTCGGTGCAGTAGCCCTCGTAGCGCGTGCGGACGCCATTGCGCACGTAGACGTCGTCGAAATAGTCGTTCTGCCAGTAGTCGGGCAGCGAGTTGATGTGCGACGAGGGGAACCACAGGCTCTCCTCGAAGCCGCGGTCCTGCGGGCGGTACGGATAGTTGTCGCCGAGGTGCCACTTGCCGAAAGCTCCGGTGCGGAAACCGGCGGAGCGGAAGGCGTCTGCCATGGTGGGGAGGTCCGCTCGCAGAAGCGTGCGGCCGCTCGAAACGTTGAGCGCGCCGTTTCGCGCCGCGTCGAGCCCGGTGAAGAGCTGGCCGCGGGTGGGCGTGCACATAGGGGCGGCGTGGAAGTCGGTGAAGCGGACGCTCTCGTCGTGGAGCCGGTCGAGGTTGGGGGTAAGCGCTACGGGGTTTCCGTGGCAGGCGAGGTCGCCGTAGCCCTGGTCGTCGGTGACGACGAGGACGACGTTCGGTCTGTTCGTGTTCATGATCGGTCCTTTCGTCGCAGCTTAGGGGGCCGCGGGCCGGGCGTCAACGGCGGGCTGCGGCCGGCCGCGCCTCGCCTGTGGCCCGGCCGAATCGGAACGGACAAAAAAAGCTCGGACTGGTAATGGCGTCGCCCTCGTCGGCGGCTACAATGGGGGAACGGCGCGCCGCGATGCGCGCGGAGGGCGAGGCGATGGAAGTCAGAACACTCACCCCGGACGACGCGTACGAGCGCGTCCACACCTACTTCAAGGGCTCGCCGTACCATCCCGACGGACGGCGACTGCTCTACACGAGATTCGCCGACCTGCGCGAACCTGCCGATGTCTGCATCCTCGACACGCAGACCGGCGAGGAGCGCGTCGTGGGACAGGCCGATTCGGTGACCTATCACCAGGGCGCGACCGCCTACTTCTGCGACGGCGGCAGGAAGGTGATCTACCAGCGCTCCTACGACTGGGAGAACGACGACAAGCGGCACAGCGCCGTCGCCTGCGTCGATCTCGAGTCGGGCCGATCGACGGAGTTCCCGGGAGAGGTGGGGATCTATTACGGTGACATCGGCGAGCGCTTCCTCGAGGTCGACGCCGACCGGCCGGCCGAAGAGCAGGGCGCCATGGGCATCTACACGCGCGCGATCGACGGCTCGGACCGAAGGCTCCTCGCGACCGTGGACGATCTGCTGGCCTGCAATCCGGCCGGCTCGAGCATCCGTCAGTCGCGCACGCTGCTGCGGCTCGGCGGCGAGATCGCCCCCGACGGCTCTGCGGTCATGCTCTACCTCGTGACGCGCTTCGGCGTCCTCGTGCGCGACTACTCCCTCTGCGACCCCGACGGGTCGAACCTGACCTTCCACGGCCGCATCGGACTCCACCTCATGTGGCACCCGAACAGCCGCGAGGTCGTCGGCTTCGTGAACCCCTATCACTCCTCGTACTTCGGGCAGCTGCGCGGTCCGAGCTCGGCGTCGTGGGGGTACGGCCTGCTCGGCTGCTACGACACCCGCACGCGCGTACTCCGCGTGCTCTCCGACTACCGGCTGACCGGCGGGCCGCACCTCTCGCCCTCGCCCGACGGCCGGATGGTGACGATCGACGAGAACGACGCCGACCGCGCGACGATTCTCCTCTACGACTTCGCGACCGAGAAGCTGCGCGAGCTCCACTCGGAACCGCGCGTGCTCGCGCCCATCGAAGGCGAGCGGGAGGCCGGCCGCGCCGGCACGGCGACCGGATCGCGCGCCCCGGAGGTGGCGCGAGAGCTCAAGCACGGGCAGCGCTACCGCGTTCACGCGCATCCGGTGTTCTCGCGCGACTCGACGAGAATCGTGTTCAACTCGTGCACCGACGGACGTGTGCGGGTGAAGGAGATCGAGCTGTGACGCCCGGTGCGACGCACGACATCCGCGC
>CAZVEF010000182.1:0-4730 GCA_964625715.1 uncultured Spirochaetaceae bacterium
CGCCATATCCACACAATCGCGGTACTCAAACAACAATTTCGGCACCAGTATCCTCCTCGTGAACCACCCCTGCGTGCAGCGTGAGCACGCGCGCGAGGGGCAGTTCGGCCGGAGCGACGTCGTGCGACACGATGAGGACGGTGACGTTCTGCCGCTGTGCGAGGCCGTTGAGCAGCGTGAGCAACGACGCGCGCGCGTCGACATCGAGTCCGACGGTAGGCTCATCGAGAAGCAACAGCGTGGGTCGCTGTGCGAGCGCGCGAGCGATGAAGACCCGCTGGCGCTCCCCGCCGGACAGCGTGCTGAACAGGCGGGAGCCGAGATGTGCGGCGTTGGTCCTGCGCAGCGCGTCGTGGGCGCGGGCGGTCGCACCGCGGGCCGAGATCGCCCGCGCTCCGGTCTCGACGACTTCGCGCGAGCTGATGGGGAGCGTGGAGGGTTGTTCGAGGCTTCGCACGTACGCGGTCTCATGGCGATGGAGCCTCCACGCGCACGAACCGACCCGCCGACCCGCCACGCTCACGTGACCCGAATCAGGGTCGACGAGTCCCAAGAGCGTGCGGAGCAGCGTCGTCTTGCCGGCGCCGTTCTCCCCGCGCACGAGCACCGTTTCACCGGGATAGACATCGAGAGAGAGTCCGTCCAGGACGTGAGTTCCGCCCAGCGAGACGACCAGGTCGCGAACCGTGGCGACCGGTTCGCTCGCGCGGCGCCGCTGCTCGATGCGCCGCACGATGAGCCGGTGAGCCTCCTCGGGGTCGTCTATGTCGCGGACCAGATCCTCGGTAGCGCAGAGGATTCGGTCCTCCACCGCGCTCGCGGTGAATCGGACACCGTTTGCCTCGAGGACCGGGATCGCGAGCCTGCTCAGGAGCTCGGTCTCGATCGCGGTGACGCCCAGGCGAACCGAAAGGAGAGCTCCCGCGCGACCGACGACCTTGTCGTAGGTCGTCAGCAGCGCATCCGGATCGCGCCGTCGGTGCTCGTTGAGCGCGGTCTCGAGCTCGAGGAGCGGGTAGAGCCAGGGCCCGTCGCTTTCGAAAATCCGTTCGTCGTCGAGGTAGGCAACAAGAGTGGGCACGCAGCGGATTATAGAGTCGGGCGGTTGACGAGGCAAGCACTCGGCGTCGGCACAGCGGCCTGGAAAGGTGTCGGCAGACCTTCAGACCGTCAGCCGAATGTAGAGCCGCGGAAGCACCGCCGGCAGGTCGCGCATGTCGCGGAGAATCGCGAAGCGGCGGTGCGGAAACATGATCTCCATGTCGGCGAACGAGTTCTCCTCGGTGGAGATCGCGAAGGTGTGGATCTCCCGGCGCTCGTTCTCTTCGCAGGCCATGCGGACGTCGTACTGCGCGTAGCGGGTCTCCGGTGAGTATCGGTCGTCCATGGGCCGGCCGTCGGTGATGACGATCACGAGACGCTGACGCGCCTCGACCGACGAGAGACGCCACCCGGCGTGGCGAAGCGCGACGCCCATTCTCGTCGAGTTTGCCGGACGGGCGCGATCGAGCCGGCTGAGCGTCTCGTCGCTCCACTCGTCGTCGATCGCCTTGAACAGCAGGTAGTCGCAGTTTTGCGGGCCGCGGGTCGTAAACCCCCCGATCTCGAATCGGTCTCCCAGCGAATCGAGCGCTTCCGCGAGGATCGCCGTCGCCTGCTTCTCGAGATCGATGATCGTCGTGGTGCCGTGGATGTCGGACGTAGAGCCGCTGACGTCGACGAGGATCAGGACCGCGAGGTCGCGCGTGCTGATACGCGGGCGCTCGTAGAACCTCACAGGAGGCGACGGCTCGTGGCGGCTGTCGATGAGATAGTCGTAGAGCAGGTCTGCGTTGATCTCGTCACCGTCGTGGAGGTGCTTCTCTTTGCGCGCGAGATCCGGCCTGATGCTCTCGAACACGCGGCGGACGCGTCTCGCCTGCTCGGCGATGCGCCCCGCGAGCGGTGAGGGTGCGCCTGCCTGGGGCACGACTTCCTGCAGCCGGCAATAGTACTCGTGGTACTGACCGCGTACGTGGTCCCATTCGTCGTAGAGGAACGCAGCGTCGAGTGCCGATTCCTCGTCGTTCTCGCCGCTTAACCGCTCACCGTCGCGGGATCGATCCCCTGCGCACGAGCGGTCGTCGTCCCCCTCCCGCCTCCGACGCGCCTGATCCGCCTCAGCGCGCAGGTCGGCGCTCTTCGAGTCTTCCGGCGCGGGTTGGGCGGTTGCCTCGTAAAAGAAGTCGGGCAGGAAACGGAACGCCCTGATGCGGCGTCCGTCGAGTTCGGGGTAGCGCTCGACGACTCTGTCGGTGAGCAGCGCCACCGTGTCGATAACGTTGACCGATGCGTCGACGATGCGTTGCAGCTCGGTGTGGGGCCGCCCGGCGCGCTCCCGGTGAGGGTCGATGAGCTGCTCGAGCAGTCGCTCCGGAGCATCCGCGGCCGGCTCCGAGGAGAAGTCGGTTCTGATCCCGAGCTCGAGCAGGCGACGCGCGCCGGGCCATTCACGCCGAATCCAACCGATCACGCGCGCGTACTCGACGATCACCGTCAGATTCTGCCGCGCCGTTCTCGGGCCCGTCAGGTCGGCGATGTTGCGAACTCCGGGCTCTCCGTGGATCCTCGGGAGCGAGCCGCGACAGATCATCCCCGCGCAGACGACCGCGAGCAGGCGGTACCAGTCGCGGTTCGCCTCCACGGTGTCGAACGCGCGGATCGAGACTGGAACATAGCACCACCGCGCGAGACAGACGAAGTTCGTCCCCCGTTCGATGAGATCGTCGGAGTCGAGGCGTCCGAGGTGATCGATTTCGATGTCGTAGCCGACGATCGAGCGTACGAGCGCGGCGAGCTGGCGAGAGACGTCGTCGAGTCGACACTCGCGCGTGATCGAGCGGATGACGCTTTCGGAAGCCTTCGACTCGCACGCGTAGTAGGCGAGCCGCGCCTCTCGGTCGGCCGCACGCATCCTCGCGCCGTGCGCGACGAATCGGTCTACCTCGTCGCCGGACAGACGGTCGCGCAGGTGCGCGAATCCGCGCGCAAACGCGAGGGCGAGCTCGGGGTCTTCCTCCATGAGCCGGCGCGCGACGTTTACCAGTGTTCGCATGTGCGCCGGGGAGCGGCCGAGGCCTCCCGATCCGAGAAGCTCGAAGAAGGTGGTGCCGAAGTGGATCCGTTCTTCGCTGAGCCGACGCCCAAGGTCGACGAGGTCGCCGAAAACGCCGGGGAGATCGAGTATCCAACGCGTGGACGGGTTGAGCGCGGCCAGGAACTCCTTGAGTACGTGGTCGTACGACGACCGGTCGGCACGAGCGAGCATGTCGAACAGGTGTCGGGTGGACGCTGCATTCCGCGTACCGATCGCGCCCGAATCGACCAGTTCCTGCAGCGCGTTCTCAAAGAGCGAACGGTAGCCCCAGCAGACGCTCTGCAGCGAGAAACCGTGCGCTCGTGCTACCTCAACCGCGCTTCGGGTCTGCATCGTCTCCTTCCATCAGATCGCCGAAGTAGAGCGCGACGATATCGCGGATCGAGGCGCTCACCTCCGACTCGTCGGTGAGCGTCTGTCCGATCGCGTGCTCGCACGCGTCGGCGGCGCCGACACCCTGCTTCATGAGGCGTCCCGCGTAAACGAGCAGGCGCGTACTCACTCCCTCGTCGAGACCGAAGCCCTTGAGCTCGCGGATCCTCTCACCCACGACCGCGAGCGAGCGACTCGTGGCCTCGTCGAGGCCGCTCTCGGTCGCGATGATCTCGGTCTCGGTGGGCATGTCCGGGTTCCCGAAGGTGAGCGAGGCGAACCGCTGCTTGGTCGACTGTTTGAGGTCCTTGACCACGCTCTGGTAGCCGGGATTGTAGCTGAGAACCATCATGAACCGCTCGTCGGCGCGCACGACCTCGCCTGTCTTGTCGATGTAGAGAATCCGCCGGTCGTCGGTGAGCGAGTGGATGATCACCGTCGTGTCCTTTCTCGCCTCGACGATCTCGTCGAGATAGCAGATTCCGCCGTGGCGAACGGCGAGCGTGAGCGGCCCGTCGTGCCAGACGGTCTCGCCACCGCGAAACTGGAAGCGGCCCACGAGATCGGCGGCGGTGAGGTCCTCGTGGCAGCTCACGGTCACAAGCGGAAGCCCGAGCTTCCAGGCCATGTGCTCCACGAAGCGCGTCTTGCCGCAACCGGTGGGCCCCTTGATTATCAGCGGGATCCCGCTATCGTGCGCGGCGCGGAAAATCTCCTCCTCGTTTCCACCGACGATGTAATTGGGGCGTTCGCGGATCAGAAACGGCTCGACCGTTTCGGGGACTGATGTGTGTATGCTCATGGAGTTCCTCTGCTCTGCCCATTATGGCAAATAAGGCCGATCGTGGCACCCGGTGCGCGAATCGCGGGAGAGAGAGGGCGGCGGCGCGGCGCCGCCGCCCGATCGTGTCCCGGCCGCTCCGGGTCGGGCGGGTGGAAGCGCGTGGATCGGGTTGGCGGATGGGAGCTTCGTCCTCTCGGCGGAATCATCCCCGTCGTCGAGCATGACGAGCGCGTGCTATACCCGCTGATCCCACCCGAATCGACCGTGCCGGAGAACACTCGAAGCGACCGCGTCTGCGCTCGGTCTTCCGAGCGCACGCTGTCCACGATGACGAACACGGTGAAGCCGTTGAACCACAAGCGGCCCGACGGGCCTTCTGCTCCCCCGTGTCGGCGTCCAACCGGGCCCCGTGCACAGAAAGGCCCGCCGAACCGCCAC
>CAZVEF010000183.1:0-4673 GCA_964625715.1 uncultured Spirochaetaceae bacterium
CTCCACCGCGACGATGAGCGATCCTGTCTGCCTCAGGAGGACCGCGAGCGCATCGAGGAGGCGCTCACGGGATTCAAGTACTGGATCGACGAGCCGGGGCTCGATGCGATGTGTTTCTTCACGGAGAACCACCAGATCATCTTTCACACCGCCGCCCATCTGTCGGGACACCGGTTCCCCGACGCGCTGTTTGCGGGCGGCACCCGCACCGGCCGACGGCTCGCGGCGGAGGCCCGGGTGCGCCTCCTCTCGTGGATCGAGGCACGACAGGCCGGCGGATTCTCGGAGTGGGATTCGAGCGCCTACCTGGCAATGGACGCCTACGCCCTTCTGGCCCTTATTGAGTTTTCTCCCGACGCCGAGGTCGTGGATGCGGCCCGGCGGCTCCTCGACAAGCTCCTGCACTTCGTCGCCGTTCAGTCCTGGCGGGGGGTGCACGGCTCGAGCCACGGTCGCTGCTACGTCAACTCGCTGAAGTCGGCACGTTTCGACGGTACCTCCGGCCTGCAGCGCATCGCGTGGGGAACGGGCGGCTTCGAGGGAGAGCACTGGGCGACGCTGCTGTTTGCGTTGTCACGCACATACCGGGTTCCGCAACGGGTTGTCGATGCGGCAACCGATCTCTCGGGTATCACCGAGACGCAGGTGCACTCATTCGGGCGCTATCGCTACGAAGCCGATCTGCGGGACGACCCCTGGAGCGTGCACACGATGACGCGCCGCAGCTCCCACTACATGCTCTCCGCGGCTCTGGATCAGCGCCCGGGAGACCCGGGAATCCAGGAACACATCTGGCAGGCTACGCTCGGACGCGACGCCCTGGTGTTCACCACCTATCCGGCGAACACCGCTGAGACCGGGCATGCGCGTCCCAACTTTTGGGCCGGCTCGGCACGTCTGCCGCGGGTGCGCATGTACGGGCGCACCGTCATTGCCCTCTACGACGTCGTCGCAACGGTCGGCCTCGGACGGACACACGCGCACTTTCCCACGACGGCCTTCGACGAGTGGAAGATCGGAGGCCACCGCGCCTTCGCCCGGGTGGGAACCGGTTACGTTTCCCTGTGGAGCGACGGTGAGCTGACGCTTGCCGCCGAGGGGCCGGGAGCCGGACGGGAGCTTCGGACGACCGGCGGGCGTGCGTGGGTCTGTTGGACCGGCAGCGCGGAGGAAGACGGATCGTTCGAGTCCTTCGTCCGTGAGCGTATGCGCGTCGCACCGGAGCCCGTGGAGGCGGGCGTGCGTTGCGCCGATCCGGGCGGTGCGGCCCTGGAGCTCAGGCGATTCGGTCCCTTCCTTGTCGACGGGATCCCCCGGTCATTGCCGGAGACCCACTTCAGCCGTTTCAGGGTGGCGAATCACGGCCGCGACGCCGATGCACCGCGCGACGCCGATGCACCGAAGGAGGGCCCACAGTGAGGTGGACGCAGGCAGGGCCGTTCGTTTCGACAACCGAGACCGATCAGGGCGCCCGACTCGAGGACGAGCGGGGTGCAACCCTGGAGCTTGCCATGCTCGAGCCCTGGCTCTGCCGGGTCACGTTCCGTCCCGACGGCGCGGCGAGACTCGACCGCACCTGGATGGTCGGCGGAGGAACCGCCGAGGCGGCCGCTTCCATACCGCGGGAAGGCCGCCCGCGGGACGACGTCTCGGTATTCTCCCGTCCTCCCGTCGAGACCCGGGTGGACGAGGGGCGAGTGACTGTTTCCGGCGATGAGCTCAGCGCGCGCATCTCCCGTGCCGACGGAGCTTTCGAGTGGCACGACGGTACCGGGAACGCCTTCGCCGCGGACCTTCCCGGCCGGGCCTACGGTTTCGACCGAAGCGGCACCTCGGTGTTTCACTATATGCGCAGAGAGGGTGGCGAAGCCTACTACGGATTCGGCGAGCGTGCCGGTCCCCTGAACAAGCGCGGAATGCGTATGCGGATGCATAACCTCGATGCGCTCGGCTATTCGGCGGTGGATGGGGATCCGCTCTACAAGCACTGGCCGATCTATATCACCTTCAACCCGAGATCCGGAGTTGCATACGGGCTGATCTACGACAATCTCTCCGACACCGTCTTCGATATGGGCAAGGAGATCGACGCCTACCACGGGGATTACCGCTACTATCATGCAGCCGACGGGGATGTCGACTACTACCTCGTCTACGGGCCGGCCATCAAGGACGTGGTGCGGCGGATTTCTCTGCTCATCGGGCGCATTCAACGCCCGCCGCGGTGGGCCCTCGGGTATCTGGGCTCGGGCATGGGATACACCGACAGTCCCGATGCCGCCGTTCGGCTGGACGATTTCACGGAGGAGTGCCGGCGCCACGACATACCCTGTGACATGTTTCACCTGTCCTCGGGCTACTCCATGGGCAACGACGGCAAGCGCTACGTGTTCGTCTGGAACCGCGACCGTGTACCTGATCCCTATTCGGTGGCCGCCACCTTTCACGACGGGGGCATGAAGGTCGCGGCCAACATCAAGCCCTGCCTGCTCACAACGCATCCCGAGTACCGGGAGACCGCCTCGGCAGGGGTGTTTCTCCGAGACGAAGGCGGTCCGCACGTTGCGGATTTCTGGGGCGGAAAGGGCAGCTACATCGATTTTACCTCGCCGGTCGGTTACACGTGGTGGAAGGACCGCGTGCGATCGAGAATTCTCGAATACGGAATCGATGCCACCTGGAACGACAACAACGAGTACGAAATCTGGGACGATGAGGTGCAGTGTGAAGGCTTCGGGCGACCGATTCGCATCTCTCAGATTCGCCCGCTGCAGGCGCTACTCATGACCCGGGCCTCCTATGAAGCCCAGCAGGAATACAACCCGGCCGACCGCCCGTTCGTGCTTGCGCGTTCCGGCTGCCCCGGCATTCAGCGCTACGCGCAGACCTGGAGCGGAGACAACTCCACCGGCTGGGACACCCTGAAGTACAACATCCCCATGGGCCTCGGGTTCAGTATGAGCGGGCAGCCGAACACCGGCCACGACGTGGGCGGCTTCTGGGGCGATGTTCCCTCCCCGGAGCTGTTGGTACGGTGGGTGCAGAACGGGATCTTTCATCCGCGATTCTCCATCCACTCCTGGCGCCTGGACGGGTCGGCGACCGAACCGTGGACCCATCCGGAGGTTATCGACATCATCCGCGAGATGATTCGGCTGCGCTACCGCCTCGTTCCCTACCTCTACTCCCTCTTCGTCCACGCCGAGAACACCGGAGAGCCGATCATTCGGCCACTGGTCTACGAGTTTCCCGGGGACCCGAACGTCGTCGATGAATCGTTTGACTTTCTTCTCGGGGACGGCCTGCTGGTGGCCTCGGTGTTCGTCGAGGGGGCGCGGGAGCGGGAAGTCTATCTGCCCGCCGGAACGCGCTGGTGCGACGTCTTCGGCGGTGACCGGCTGGAGGGCGGGCGGCGCGTGACCCTGGCCGCGCCGCTGGAGCGGCCGACGGTGCTGGCACGTGAGGGCGCCATCATACCCCTGGGTCCGCCGATGGAGCGCATACGGGAGTCCGCCGACGACCGCCGTGAGCTGTGGCTGTTTCCCGGGACCTCCGAGCGCGAGGATCACTTCGACATCACTGAAGACGACGGAACCTCAGTGCGCTATCTCGAGGGTGCGGAAACCGTGATTCGCATCTCGATGTCGACGACCGGGCGGAGCATCACCGTGTCCGTATCCTCGCTCGGCGACGCGTACGAGCTTCCGTACAGAGAGATGACGCTCGTGCTGCCGCCGGGCGAGGATCGCCCGGTAGACGGCTGCGGTGTGAAAGCCCTCGGGCCGGATGAGAACGGGTGCCCGCGCTATTCGTTGCGCATCGGCTGAGCATCTGAGAAGAGCCTCTTGAGAAACATGAAAGGGAGAGGATTTCGTGAAAAGCGGTATGAACTACGCACCTTCGAGTAAGCCGAGACCCGTGTGCGCGCCCGGGGAGTTCCCGTTTGCGGTTGTCGGCCTCGACCACGGCCATGTCTACGGCATGACCGCGGGGCTCATGGAGGCCGGGGGACACCCCGCGGTCGTGTTCGAGCCCGACGATGCGAAAGCGAGGGAATACCTCGGGCGCTACCCCCGGGCGCGGCGAGCGGCATCGCTGGAGGAGGTGCTCTCGGATACGGACATCCGGCTCGTGTGTTGCGCCTCCGTTCCGAGTGAGCGGACCGAGGTCGGCGTTGCCGTTCTTGAGGCGGGCAAGCACTTCCTCAGCGACAAGCCGCCGTTCACCTCACGGCAGCAGCTCGAAACGGCGAGACGGGTCACGGCGGATACCGGCCTCATCTGGGCGGTGTACTACAGTGAGCGTCTGCACAACGAGGCGGCGGTCTATGCCGGAGAGCTCGTTGCCTCCGGTGCCGTCGGGAGCGTCGTGAACGTCGTCGGGCTCGGCCCGCACCGGTTGAGTGCCGCGACACGACCGCGGTGGTTCTTCGAAAAGGAGCGCTACGGCGGCATTCTGGTGGATCTTGCCAGCCATCAGATCGAGCAGTTCCTGGCCTTTGCCGGCGCCACCGATGCGCGCATCCTTCATAGCGCTGTCGGAAATCGGGCGCATCCCGAGTACCCGGAGTTGGAAGACTTCGGCGAGGTCAGCCTGATCACCGATGAGGGTGTCACCGGCTACTCGCGCGTCGACTGGTTCACGCCCGACGGGCTCGGCACATGGGGAGACGG
>CAZVEF010000184.1:0-4669 GCA_964625715.1 uncultured Spirochaetaceae bacterium
CGCGGCCGGCGTTCTACGACATCGACCTTGATCCGGAAACCGGCCGGGTCGTGGGGCTTTTCTAGAATACCGAGGTTCGGTACCACGCGGGCCCGCCCGGCAGATGACACCCGGCGGAGGATGCTTGACCATGCAACCATCCCTGGCTACGTTCCTGCCCAGTCAGGGAGGCATTGCATGAACACTCGCGTGTCCATGTCGATCTCGTGCGCCGCGCTTGCGCTTCTGTCGATCGACGGGGTATGCGCGGCGGGTTCGGGCGAACAGAGCGCTACGCTGCTCGAGGATCGATACGAGGAGATGAGCTGGGACGAGATCGAGGCGGAGGCCGAGGGGAGCGAGCTCTACTGGTACATGTGGGGCGGCTCGGATGCGACGAACCGCTACGTTCAGGAGTACGTCGCCGACGGTCTCGCGGAACTCGGGATCGACCTCGAAATGGTCCAGCTGACCGACGCGAGCGTCTTCGTGAGCAAGGTGCTCGGCGAGAAGCAGGCAGGCCGCGATACCGGCGGGTCGGTGGATCTGGTCTGGATCAACGGCGAGAACTTTCGCAGCATGCGTGAGGCGGACCTCCTGTTCGGACCGTACGCCGACAGACTGCCGAACACCAGCCTCGTCGATACCGAGGACCCGACCGTCGCGAACGATTTCGGCTACCCGGTAGACGGCTACGAGTCGCCCTACGGATCGGCGCAGATGGTCATGGTCTACGATGAGGCCCGCACACCGGATCCCCCTACGACGATCGAAGGGTTGCTCGACTGGATCCGCGAGAATCCGGGGCGCTTCACCTACCCCGCGCCGCCGGACTTCACCGGCAGCGCGTTCGTCCGCCACGTCTTCTACCACGTCGCCGGCGGCTACGAGCGGCTGCTGGGCCGGTTCGACCAGGAGCTCTTCGACGAGGTCGCCCCGCACGCGTGGGCGCTTCTCAACGAGATCGAGCCGTATCTCTGGCGCGAGGGGAGGACCTACCCGGAGACGAGCACCCGGCATCAGAATCTCTTTGCCAACAGCGAGGTCGACTTTGACATGAGTTACATCCCGGCCTCCGCGGCCAACCTCGTCGCGCAGGGTCGCTATCCCGAGTCCACGCGGACGTTCGTCTTCGACTCGGGGACGATCGGGAACACGCACTACGTGGCCATCCCGTACAACGCTACGAACAAGGCGGCCGCGATGGTCGCCGCCAACTTCCTGCTCGAGCCGGCAGCGCAGCTGGAGAAGGCCCGGCCTTCGGTCTGGGGCGATCTGCCGGCGGTCAGCGTCGACCGGTTGACGCAGGAGTGGCAGGATCGCTTCGCGACGATCCCCCGGCCGCCGTCGCTCCTGCCAACGCGCATGCTCCAGGAACATCGCATTCCGGAGCTACAGAGCACATGGCTGGAGGCGATCGAGGACGGATGGGTGGCAAACGTTCTTCAGCAATGAGCGCTCACCGGCTTCCCGGGACGTTCGTAGCCGTCGCCCCCGCGGCGCTCGTCGTCGTGCTGCTGCTCGGCGGCGGCGTTGTGACGGCGCTCTTCGAGTCGCTGCGCCCCCTGCCGGGTGACGCCGGCGTGTTCACGCTCGAGCACTTCCGCGCGGTCGTGATCGCTCCGGGCTTCCTCGCCAGCGTGGGACTGACCGTCTGGGTCTCTCTCATCTCCACCGTCCTCACGCTCGGGCTCGCTGTCGTCACCGCGCTCGCGCTCCGCCGGATGCGCCGCTTCCGCGGCATCGTTACCTACGTCTACCAGCTCCCGCTCACGCTCCCGCATGTGGTGCTCGGGGCCGCGGGTATCATGCTCTTGTCGCAGAGCGGGCTGCTCAGTCGCATCGTTACGACGATCGGTCTCATCGAGTCTCCGGCGTACTTTCCCGAGCTCGTAAACGACCGGGCCGGTATCGGGATCGTGCTGGTCTACGTCTGGAAGCAAGTGCCGTTCGTCGGCCTCTTCGCGCTCGCCGTGCTCCAGTCGGTGGGCCAGGACTACGAGGCGACGGCTCGATCGCTCGGGGCGACTCGTTTCCAGGCCGTCCGGTTCGTGCTCGTGCCGCTCATCGCGCCGGCACTGGTGCCGGCCGGAGTGATCGTCTTCGCCTTTGTATTCGGCGCGTTCGAGGTGCCGCTCCTGCTCGGAGCGCGCTACCCGAGTATGTTGAGCGTGCTCGCCTACCGCCTCTACACGGACGTGGATCTCGCGTTGAGACCACGGTCGATGGCGCTCTCCTTCGTGATCGCCGCCATCGTGTTCGGGCTCGTGGGCGCCTACCGCGGGGTCCTCGCGATCCTCGGGAGGCGCCGATGAGGAGCCCTCACGCGCCGCCGGCCGACCGGGCTGCCGGAGGCCCGGCTATCCCGGAGCCTCTCGCGGGTGCCCCGGCGGTCGGCCCACCCGTGCCTGGCGGAGACGCTCTGCGCACGATCGTGGTGGCGGGGATCGTGGTCCTCGTCGCGCTTCCGTTGATTCCGCTTGTGCTGCATTCGTTCGCGGGTCGGTGGCTCTACCCGGCGCTCGTGCCCGAGTCGTGGGGGCTGCGTGCGTGGCAGTACATCGGGCGTCCGCGCTCGCAGGTGCTCGAAGCGACCGGGACGAGTCTCGGCATCGCGGCGGCTGTGACGGCACTGAGCCTGCTCGTCGGCGTGCCGGCCGGTCGCGGGCTCGCCTCCGCACGTCCCGGCACGAGGGCCGCGCTCGAATACCTCTTCTTCGCGCCGGTGATCATTCCGGCGCTCTCGGTCGCGCTTGGACTGCACGTGGTCTTCATCCGGTGGGGAATCGCCGACTCGGTGGCCGGCGTCGTCGTCGCGCATCTGTTGCCCACCGTGCCGTACATGGTGCTCGTCATGGCGAGTACCTTTTCGAGCACGAACCTCGAGTTGGAGCATCAGGCGCGAACGCTCGGCGCGAGTGCGGTCCGTGCGTTCACGAGTGTGGGGGTCCCGTCGGCGGTGCCCGGGATACTCACCGGCTCGCTCTTCGTCTTTCTCATTTCGTGGAGCCAGTACGCGCTCACGGTCCTGATCGGCGGCGGGCGGGTGGTGACGCTACCGCTTCTCCTCTTTTCGTTCGCCTCCGCCGGCGATCTCGCGCTGACCGCAGCGCTGAGCATCGTCTTTCTCGCGCCGGCGGTGCTGATCCTCGCGATTACCGCGCGCTACCTCAGCGGGCGTTCGCTCGCGCTCGCCGGAGTTGCAGGATGAGCACCCGGGTCTCGCTCGATGCGCTTTCGCACCGCTACCCCCGTTCCGATCGTCCCGCGCTCGGCGGTGTCTCGCTCGATGTCCAACCGGGCGAGTTGCTGTGCATCGT
This sequence comes from uncultured Spirochaetaceae bacterium, assembly GCA_964625715.1. GTDB lineage: Bacteria > Spirochaetota > Spirochaetia > DSM-27196 > SLST01 > SLST01. Next base: position 3,300 of record CAZVEF010000184.1, read on the forward strand.
CGGGCCGTCGGGATGCGGAAAGACAACGCTCCTCAAGGTCGTCAGCGGCGTTCTCAGGCCGACCGCCGGTGAGATTCGCTTTGACGGCGAGCCGATGAGCTCGGTGCCGCCCGAGCGGAGGAGGGCGGTGATGGTCTATCAGTCGCACATGCTCTTTCCCTTCCTGAGCGTCGTAGAGAACGTCGGGTTCGGCCTGAGGATGCAGGGTAGACCGCGCGAGGAATGGCGGCCGATTGCCCGCGAGATGCTCGAGCGGGTCCGCCTCTCCGGACTCGAGGAGCGGCGTCCGTCGAGCCTCTCGGGCGGCCAACAGCAGCGCGTCGCGCTTGCGCGGGCGCTCGTCGCCCAACCGCGGGTTCTCCTGCTCGACGAACCGCTTTCCAGCCTCGACCGTCACCTGCGCGAGGACATGCTCCAGGTGATCCTCGAGCTGCAGCGGAGCACCGCCGTGACTACTCTGTGCGTGACGCACGATCAGGAGGAGGCGGTGCTGCTCGGTGACCGGATCGCGATGCTCTCCTCCGGCCGGCTCGTACAGTCCGGTCCCGCCGAGGAGTTCTACGAGCGACCGGCTTCGGTCCACGTCGCGCGATTCTTCGGCAACCACAACCAGCTCGAAGGCCTCCGGGACGGAGACGTGGTCACGACCGAGGTTGGGGCGCTGTCGCTCTGTCCTCAGGGCGCTCCGTGCGCTCCGGGGCGGGAGGCGTGGCCGAAGAGCGGTCCGGCTTGCGTCCACATCAGGCCCGAGGCGATCGAGATCTGCGAGCCGGGTGCCGATTTCGACAACGTGCTTCACGGCCGGGTCGTTCATCGTGTGTACGTGGGAACGCACGTTCGCTACGCCGTCGACGTGGCCGGTCAGCCGTGGCGGGTCGTCGCTGCGCCGCACACGGGCGCGTTTGAGGAGGGCGACGAGGTCGCGCTCCGCCTGCCTCCCGAGCGCATCTGGCTGACGAGAGAGTAGGCAACCGCTCCTCCGGCAGTGCGGCGGTAGTATACTCGGTGCAATGGACGGACGAAGACGAGCGGACGTGCACCCGGGGGCGCGTGTCCGCGTGGTTCAGAAGCAGGATCAGCGATCAGGGAGGACGACCGACGGCGTCGTGAGCGAGATCCTCACCAACTCGCGTACCCATCCTCACGGCATAAAGGTGCGTCTCGAGGACGGTGTGGTCGGGCGCGTGAAGGAGATCCTCGATTAGGAGGCGTCGAGGAGTCCTACTCTTCGACAGAGAACTCCTCTTTCGGCGCGCCGCACACGGGGCAGACCCAGTCGTCGGGCAGGTCGTCGAACGAGGTCCCCGGCGCGATTTCGGCGTCCGGATCGCCTTCGTCCGGGTCGTAGATGTAGCCGCAGACGTTGCACA
>CAZVEF010000185.1:0-4621 GCA_964625715.1 uncultured Spirochaetaceae bacterium
CTCGTAGTCGAATACCACGATCGAGTCGCGACCGGCGTCGAGAGCGGGGATCACGGTGCCCTCGGCGAAGGCGACGTGCTCCGGGTGAGCAAGGTACGCGTCGCGCGCCGCTGCGTCGTCGAAGTCCACGACGAAACCGTGGCGGTAGCCGTGATCGAGCCCCTCGGGACTGACGTTCTCGCCGTACGTGACGATACGCGCACCCGGAAGCTTGTGTACGAGGCCGCCGAACCCCGCGAAGATCTCGTTGATGGTCTCGGGCGGCGTGGAATCTGCGAACTGCAGAAGAACTACGTGTCTGATCATGGTTCGTCTCCTCCTTCTATCCGGGAATCACGAGGTCAGAGTGCTCGGGAAGCACGCCCGAGCATCCGCAGCGCTCACCGACACCTGCCCGTGCCGTGCGTGTTGACCTGCGACACAGTGGCTCCTTAGCCAAGGATAGCCGATTCTGAGCCACAATGCACGCCCGAGGCGCCGGCGCGGCGAGCTCGTCCCACACTCGTGCCGATCCCACTCCAGGCGCGTGTCAATTGACGATCACCCCGCGCAGATAGTCGACGCTCGAGCGCGCCCATCGTGCTTCCTCGCCCACCGTAGCCTCGATCGAACCCATCCACGGCGTCCAGAGCTCGATCACGAGGCTGACTCGGTCCGACACGCTCGGCACCAGATCACAGATGGGAAGCTCGCCGTCACCGGCCGCCGTCCCGACCACCGTGAACCCGAGGCGATGGTCGACGCGACGTATGGTGTAGTCCTTGATGTGCAGGTTCCCCGTGAGCGGCGCGAGCGAGCTCACCACCGTCTCGTACCCCTCGCTTCTCCCGAGCGAGTTGAGCGAGTCGAGGCAGACACGAACGTGAGGGGTGTCCAGGCCGCGGACGAGCTCGGCGAGCGTCGCCACGGAGAGCCCCTCGTAGTTCTCCAGGCAGAGCGTCACTCCGGCGCGCTCGAGCTCCGGGAGGATCGACGCGATCTCCCGGGAGGTCGATTCGACGAACGAGCGCGCGCCCGCTTCATCACCGGGCGCGACGGCGGCCGTCGGCACGCTTCTGAGAATCGTCGCGCCGCATTCGCCGGCCATCTCGACGTAGCGCAGCAGCGACTGCCGACTCGTTCCCCTTGTTCCGAGCTCGATTCCCACGCCCGCCTCGCGCGCGCGCGCGAAGAGATCCCGCCGCCAGCGTGCGCCGAGCTCGTCGAGCCGAGCATTGTCCGCGATCTGGACCACGTCTACACCGAGCTCGCTCGCGCGGGTGACGAGCCCCTCGAGCGTGAGTGGTGGCTCGGGTGCGGGGTAGCCCCGGATGCCGAAGCCCCACGGAAAGGTGTAGCTACTGATTCCGAGCTTCACGGCGCATCCACAATCGCGCGGACCTCGTCCATGACCCGCTCGGGCTTGAACACGTCGCGCCAGTCGTCGCGCAGGATCGCCTTTCGGCCCCGTTCGACCGCCCGCTTCGCCCCCTCGGAAACCTCGATGCCAAGATAGCCGAAGAGTATTCCGATATTCACATTCATGTGACCGAGGATGAAGTCGCGGGCCGCCTCTTCGGGTACACCGGCCTTCACGGCCTCGTCCATCGCTTCCCGGATCGTGTACATCAGCGTGAGCGTTACCGTCTCTGCCATGGCGGGCTCGAGAATCGCCATCTGCTCGACGGTGATCCGGTGGCTGCGCATGACCGGCGCGAAGATCGTCTTCGCGACCGCCTCACCGGCGGCGTAGATAGAGTCGTCTCCGCGGAAGATCGCGCATACGATGTTCTGTTTCGCCTTCGATCCACCGTAGAAGTCGAGCTTCGCCTCGGGGTCGGTCTCGTCGTTCACGACCGGAGGGTGACAGGGATGGCTCACGAACACCCCCACATCGTCGCGCTCGGGGATCTTGCCGCCGTGCGGCGCCGCCGGGTCAAGGATCATCACGAACGCGCCGCTCTTCATCGCCGGAACGACGGTGCCTGCGACGCTGCCCATCGCATTGTCGGGAACCGCGAGGATGACTACGTCCGCGCGTTCGGCCGCAACCCGGCCTTCCACCGGCTCGACGCCGAGCTCGGCGAGCCGCGCAATGCCGTCCGGGGAAATCTCCACGTAGTCCACGTCGTGCTCGCTGGAAACCAGGTTGCGCGCGCACCGCAGGCCCATCTTCCCGCCTGCACCAAAGAGCGCTACCTTGCTCATACTCCTTCCTCCTTCGAAAGCTCAACGGTCTGGTTCATCTCGGCCGATTCGTACGCGGCAAAGACCGCCTCCATCGTGTTCAGATAGTTCGACCCTTCGGACTCCGAAGGCGTACCCTGCACGATTGCGTCGAAGAAGCTGCGATTCGCCGGCAGGCAACTTCCCATGCTCAGCGTGTACCGCGGGATCAGCCAGTCGTGCGTGGTCGGTCGAAATCGTCGGCTCACCGACCGCGCGTCTCGCGTTGTCAGGCGAACGCGCCATCGTCCGCCTCCCGGCACGGATCCGCTTCCTTCGAGAAGCGAACCGACGCTCGTAACCCACTCCGACTCGCCGAGGTTCGCCGCGAGGAGTTGCCTCACAGCGTTTCGGCGCGGGCCATCGTCGCCGTCGCCGAGCATCGTGTACCGCCTGTCCGAACCGATGCGCGCCGCCGGCAGCGTCACCGTCACCGGCGTTCCGGTAGCCACGTCGTGAAGCAGGCGGATCGCGGGGACCGCACCGTCGGCACCGATGAAGCCGTGCGGTCCGCGGTCGTCGAAGATCGTGACGAACTCGACCCCCGCGGCAGAAAGCTCGCAGAGCGCCGCAAAGGCCCACGCGAGCGCGAAGCCGTCGTGAAGCCGGGTGTCGACCGGACGGTGCGACGCGTTGGTCGCGCGGTCGCCCGCCGCCGGGTTGAAGTGCGGTGTGAGCTCGAGCAGCCCGATTCCGATCGCGCGGTCGGGATAGAGGCGCCTCGCCGAATCCAGGACCGCCCGAATCGCAAAGAGGTTATCGAGGACTACTTCGTCATCCGTGTCGTGCACCTGCGGAGAGATCGTGAACACGACCACCTCGCCCGGGCCGGCAGTCGGGCGTTCGCGGTTGAGCTCGGTGAAGGCACCGTCGGTGCCGACGAGCCCGCGCGGCAGCGACCGGCCCTCCCCTGCTTCCACCGCCTTCACCTCCGGCGACCTCACGGCCGCGGTCGTGGGATCCGCCAGGCCGCTGCAGGAGAGCTCGGCACGGTCGATAGTGAGATCGCCGGCTTCTCCCGCCCACCGGTAGAGGTGGATCGGGCGGCGAGTCGCAAGCGATTCTCCGGTGAGCGCCGATGCAACGTCGACGCGATAGTAGTCGACCGGAAGGTCCGGCGCCGCACTCCCGTCGACCCTCCGCGTTCCCAGCGCGGGCACCCGGCACCCGACGACCCGCGACTCGAGCGCGCCTGCCACCCCTGATCTCCGCGACCCGGTCATCCGGTTCGGGGCTCGAACAGGGGTGAGCGAGACCTCGACGCACTGCTCAACGCGGTCTCCCGGCTCCAACCGGACCGGGCGAGGCTCGGAGAGCGGGGTGCAATAGACCTTGTACGAGAAGTCGGTCCAGTTCCGCTGATCCTCCATCTCGAAGGCTTCTCCGGAGAAGCGCATCCGTACCAGATGATCGGCGACGGTCAACTCGAGCGAGCCGATGTCCCCGCACGGCTGGTGCGGGGCGATCTGTTCCGGAAAGGCGATCCGGGTCTCGCTGCCGTCGCGCGCACGCACGATAAGCGGAGTCCCTGCAAGCGTCGCCGGGAGCAGGACGCAGAGCCCCAGTCTGTTCCGCAGAAACGGCTCAAAGACCACGGCCTCGTAGCGGACGCGAACAAACGCGCGCTCGAGCTCGATCGTCGTTGTGGCTCTCAGCCCGTATCCGGCTCCTGCGTAGTCGCTCTCGAACACGAAACGCGACTCCAGGCTCTCGGCCAGACGGAGCGCCGGCTCCGGGGTCCGCAGCCGCCCAGGTAGCATACACCTCGCGCGAGCGAGAGTCCGCGGTTGACTTCGTCGTCAACCGGATCCGGGAGCTGCTCATAGCGGGCCAACTCCAACCCGGAAGCCGGCTCCCCGCCGAGACCGAGCTCGCGCAGCGCTTCCAGGTCAGCCGTGGACCGATCCGCGAAGCGATGAAGATTCTGAGCGCCCTGGGGGTCGTGGAGATCGTTCGAGGCGACGGGACCTACATCGCCGACTCGCCGCGCGAGGCGATCTACAGCCCGCTCATATTCAATATGATCCTCGACCGCCCGACAAAGAACGAGCTCCTCGAGCTGCGCGAGACGATCGAGCTCGGAATCGAGCGCCTCATCCTCAAGAACGCCGACGCAGAAGACCTCGAGCGCCTCACGCGGGTGAACGAGGAGATGGACCGTCAGGTGCGCGCCGGAGCAGATGCGCGGCGTCTGACCGAGTGCGACCTGGAGTTCCACCGGGCGCTCGGCGCGGCGACGAAGAACCGTCCGGTCGAGAGGGTCTACTCGCTCGTCATGGACTTCCTCAGCCCCATGATACAGGAGACGCAGGCGCGGCGCGAAAACGGCGCGAACGCGGTTCGCCTGCACACGGCGATCGTGGCGGCGCTGCGCGCCGGCGACGAGGCCGCCGCCCGTGAGGCAATCCGGCGATCG
>CAZVEF010000186.1:0-4559 GCA_964625715.1 uncultured Spirochaetaceae bacterium
GCAGCAGACCCACGCCGTAGAACTCGTACGACGCCGCCTCGTCGGGCACGTCGACCACGTGCACGGTGAATCGAGCGGGGACACCGTTGTCCGGGCAGTTCTCCCTGAAAAACCCAGCGTACGCCTTCGCGTACGCGGCGCGCAGACGCTCCTGCTCCTTCCGGTACCCAGCCGGATCGGTGAGCGGGCTCGGCGACTTGGGCTGGCAGCCGAAGGCGTGAATCTCGATGAAGTCGACCTCCGCGATCGACTCGCAGATCTCCGCCTCCTGCAGCCACTTCTCCCAGCTGCGGAAGACGAGCGGGACCTCCTTCTCCGGCTCCATCGTCGTCAGCTCGTCGAGCCCGAGCACGCCCTTCGCCGAGTACCCGCCGGTCAGCCCGGCGAAGTAGATCTTCAGGTCGCCGTCGGGCTGTTCCTCGGTGACGAGCGCCGAGAGGACCGGCGCGTCTCCGTTGTAGTAGTAGGTGATCTTGCCCCGCTTCTTCACGTTGAACGCCATCGATGCCTCCTCACTGTACTGGTCGTGCGAGCGGTTCCCATCCGAGAAGCCGCTTTGCCTTTGCCATGTTGAGAAACCTCTGCTCGTAGTCGCCGCCGATCATGAAGACCTGGAAGCCGCCGGCGAACTCGAGCGCGGCGAGCATCGCGCGCGCGAGATCGTCGCCGGAGGTGGCGAAGTCGGGGGTGTCGCGGCGGGCTCGCCGCTTCCACTCGTCCGGCGCGAGCGGCAGGCAGAGGCGCAGCGCGTTGACGTTCATGCCCCATCGCCGCGAGGCGTTCCGGCATACTTCCTCGCCGAGCCACTTCGTAAAGCCGTAGATGTTCGTCTCGTCGGGCGGAACGTCTTCGTCGACGAAGAAACGATTCTTCAGGTCCGCGTAGACCGACATGGTGCTGCAGTAGATCGCCTGCCTGGCGCCGGCCTCGGCGACCGCTCGGAGCGCAAAGTGGAGGCCCTTCACGTTAACGTCCATCGACGTCTCAGAGCCGCCCCAGTCCTGCCACCGCTGGTTACCCATCGCCATATAGACGAGCGCGTCGACGCCGTCTGCCGCCGCGACGAGCGCCTCGTGGTCGGTCACGCTTCCTTTCACGTACTCGCAGCGCTCGACCTGCGGCGGCGAGAGATCGTAGACGCGGATGGTGTGGTGTCCGACGAGATAGGGCAGGACGATCGTCCCGACGATTCCGCTACCGCCCACGGCGAGAAGGTTCATGAAGCATTCAGAGTAGACCGGGTTTCGGGAGCGGTCAACCGAAATCTGAGCGGGCGCCGTTTGCCCGTCCGGGCTGGGTGACGTTTCCCGCACAGATGGTATACTCCGCGTATGAGACGTCTGTGCACTGGTATCATTCTTGCGGCTGTCCTCGTCGCGGCGATTCCCGCGGACAGCTGGTACGGGGTGGACGGATTCACCCTGTCTACCTCCGCCGACATCCAAATCCAGCCGCCCGACGATGAGAGCCGGTTCCTCGAGTTCTGGTTCCGCGGCGACGAGGAGGCCGCCGTCGCGGCGCGTCTCGTCGAGCGCGGTGACGTGCTCTCCGACCTGGACATCGCGGTGATCCAGGGGCTGTCGCACATGCGCGCGATGGGCGGCGGACGCGCCGACGAGCTCGAGTCGATGGAGCTCCTCCCTCACACGACGGGTCGCGGCGTGCAGGGGTATTTCCTCACGGTGACCTCGAGCAGCGACTGGCACGAGGCGTTCATCGCCGACCTGGGCGATACCCCGGGTGGGGCCTACGGCTACATCGTCGTCTTCCCGCGCGAGCCGGGAAGCCGCGGCCGGGCGTACCTCGACGAGCTGCTCGAGGGACTGGCGGTCCAGGTCGAGGACGCCGCGGGGTAGCGGTCGCGTTCTCGCTGGTCGTGCGGATCGATCCCATGCGCGTTCTCGCTGGTCGTGCGGATCGATCCCATGTAGAATGCGCGCGACCATGCGACAACCATCCGGTGACAGACAGATTGCAGCGCTCAACTTCGCCTCCATGGCGCAGCACGGGATCATCCTGCTGCTCGTGGGACCGCTGGTTCCCGACCTCATGGAAACCTTCGGCATCGGCGAGGGCGTCACCGGGATCCTGCTGGGTATGGGCTCGGTGGGGTTCGTGGCCGGCCCGCTCTTTGCCGGCGCGCTGATCGACCGGATCAACGTGCGCGCGGCGCTGCTCGTGGGGCTGGGGATCGAGCTCGCCTTTCTGGTGCTCTTCGGTATCGCGCCGGCGTTCATCCTCGCGGTCGCCGCGAACCTGCTGCTCCATCTCGGTGCGTCGTTCGTCGAGACGTCGGCTAACGTCATGCCCACGCTTCGGCGCAGCGCGAAGTCGGCCCACTCGGTCATGAGCCTCGTGCACATGTTCTTCAGCGTGGGCGCCGTCGCCGGACCGTTTCTGATCGGCCTCTACCTCGACGCGACGGGGGCGTGGAGGCCGATTCTGTTCTTCACCCTGATTCCCACCGGCGCGCTCGCGCTATGGACGTTCTCCGCACGCTTTCCCAGGGCTCCGCGCCCCGAGGGCGCCCGCCGGCACCCCCTCGCGCACGTGGGCGAGGTGCTTCGGATGCCGCACGCGGTGCTCGGCGCGCTGACGCTTCTTCTCTACGTGGGGGCCGAGGTGGGGGTGTCGAGCTGGGTCGTCTACTACCTCCAGAAGCGGCTCGGTCTCTCCACGGTAGCCTCGGCGACCGGGTTGTCGATCCTCTGGACCGCGATCCTGGCGGGCCGGTTCGCGAACAGCGTCCTTGGCAATCGGTTCTCGAGCCTTTCGCTCGTAACCGTCTCCGGGGTTCTCGGAGCGGTCGGAGTGGGGCTCTTTCTCCTCGCCGACGGTATCGCAGGCGCCTACGTCTTCTTGATCTGGATCGGTCTGTGCCTCGCCGGTATCTTTCCGAACGTGATGGCGGAGCTGAACAACCGGGTGCCTGAGAAGACCGGCACGGTTACCGCGGTGATGGCGATGGGCGCCTCCTCCGGCGCGGCGATCTTCCAGTGGTTCGTGGGCTTCCTCGCCGAGACTGCCTCGCTCGCGGTGGCGTTCACCGTGCCCGGCGTACTCCTCGTCCTGCTCGTGGCGGCCTTCTGGATCGCCGTTCGGTGGCGCTCGAACCCCGTGCCCAGCGCGGAGGGAGGTGCCGCATGATCGTGGAGGCCGTCCACACGAGACGAGTAACCGCCGGCGATCTGTCGCTGGAAGCGCTCATCGACGAGTCGATCGCGTCGGTCGAGCCCGGCAGCGTGATTGCGATCACCTCCAAGGTGGTCGCGCTCTGCGAGGGCCGCGTGGTCGATCCGGCGCGAGTCGACAAGACGCGCGTGATCGAAGAGGAGGCCGATTCGTACCTCCCGCGCTCGAGTAACCGCTACCACGTCTGCCTGACGATCAAGGATAACGTGCTCATACCCTCCTCCGGGGTCGACGAGTCGAATACCGGCGGGATGATCGTCCTCTGGCCCGAGGACGCGCAGCGCGCGGCGAACGACGCGTGGCGACACCTCGTAGAGCGATTCGGTACGCACGAGCTCGGCGTGATCGTCACCGACAGCACATCCGCGCCGCTTCGGATGGGGGTGAGCGGCATCGCCATCGCGCACGCCGGCTTCTGCGCGGTGAACGATCTCGTGGGCACCGCCGATCTCTTCGGCCGCCCGCTCGCGATGACGAGATCGAACGTGGCCGCCGGGCTCGCCGCCGCGGCGGTGACGGTGATGGGTGAGGGCGCGGAGCAGACGCCGCTCGCGGTCATCCGCGAGCTGCCCTTCGTCGAGTTCCAGCGACGCCTACCCACCGACGAGGAGCTCACCGAGCTGATCATTCCACCGGAGGATGACCTCTACGCGCCGATCCTGGGCAGGGCCGAGTGGCGGCGGGGCGGCGGAGGCTATACCGGGGGAGAGCGGTGAGGCCCTGTTCCGCGGCGTCGCCCGCGTAGAGCGTCCGGCGAGCTCCGGCTGCCCGGAGGAGACCCGGACCCGCCCTGCGGCGTAATCGGCGGGTTACCTATTCGGCGAACTTCTTCAGAAACCTCTTCTTCGGGTAGACGGCGTTGGTCTCGGCGACGAGCCGTCCGTTCCGGTAGTACCGGAGGTACGGGATCAACTCGTTCCCGAAGATCGTCTCCTTGAACGTCATGACGTCGGTGAAGTTCTCCAGCCGATCGTAGACGATCGCATAGACGGTCAGCCCCGGCTCGTCGAGCCCGTCGAGGTAGCGGCGCATCACGAGCCAGTCCGGGCACCAGCTCTGCGTCAGCACGACGGCGACCTTCTCGCTCGCCGTACGGATCGATTCGGGCACCTCGCCCTCGTCGATCATGCGACGACAGGTTTCGGCTGAGAGTTCCTGCATGCGGCTACGATGCCCGGACCGAGGGCGGCGGGTCAAGCGTGCCCGGCGTCGGGTGGCACGACGCCTCGGTCTGCGGTACCATGCCCGGGGAGCGCGCATGCGACTGGACACTACCTTCGAACTCAAGCCCGATTTCGCCCGGTCCTACCAGCGCTACGAGGCGTTCTGGAACCGCGACGTCGCAGATCGACCCCCCGTGGGCGTCA
>CAZVEF010000187.1:0-4467 GCA_964625715.1 uncultured Spirochaetaceae bacterium
GGTGAGCTGTCCGGCGACGCATCGTCGCCGGTCGGCGACGCCCGGTCAACAGACGCGCACCGAAGAAAAGGCCGGCACCCGAAGGTGCCGGCCAACCGTTAGGTCGTCGGTCATACACATAGTAAACTGGGAGGGGAACTATAATGAACAACCGACACCTTGATTATCGTCTCTCGACGAGTATTACTTAATCTCTTCTATGACGATATCCATCATCAGCGATATCTCGTACGATCCTTCCTCCTCGACGCGGAACGTCCGTGTCACAGAGTAGTCGCCCAATACTACCACTATAGTATGCTCTCCGGGCGGCACGGTAAAGTCCCCGACGGCCGCATCGAGCGGGTTGCCGTTGACGTAGACGGTCGAACCGCGCGGCGTCGTGTACGCGACGGTGGCCAGCGCGAGATCGAGCGGGAGGTCAACGACGACGGTTTGGCCGCGGTCGACGCCCACGGTGATCTCCTGGTCCTGAAACCGCGTCGAGCTCAGTCTGAGTTGGTGGAGCCCCGGCTCGAGCAGATACTCGGCCCGCACGTCGACCCGCTCGCCGTCGAGGCTGAGCGTGAAATCCGGTGCTCGTGCCCCATCGGGGTCGAATGTCGACCCGTCTTCGCGAAGATAGCGCACCCTGATCGCGCCCACGTCGCGCTTCACGGGGCGGGCGGCGACCGAGAACTCGGCTTCCTGCAGCGCGTCGGGAAGGCCCTTCATGCGGGGGACGACCGACAAGGCGATCGGGAACGACGCGGGGTCCACGACGTCTTCGATCCGTGTGACCGCCGGGGAGGCGTCCGGGCTCGAGTCGCCGCGAATGACGACCTGCACGAACAACTTGCCCGCTCGGCGCAACGGTCGCGTCAGCAACTCCTCCCCCACAACGTCTACGATGCCCGAGCGATCCTCCCGGTTGATCGGCCCGAGCAGGTACAGCGACACGGCACCCGGAAACTCCGCCACCGCCGGCGGGATCGTCAGCTCAATATCGATCGCTTCGAGGAACCGCGCGTCGCCTTCGAGGCCGATGAGGACCACGCTCTCGAGCCCGATGCCCGCGGCTTCCACCGATTCAACCGGGCTCACCGCAAGCTCCGCACCGAGCGGGCCGCGCAGCGTTTCGGCGGCCGAGGCGGTAGCGAGGAGCAGAAGGAGTGTCAGTGTCGCGTATCGGCTCATCGATTCTCCCGCGGAAGCATCGCTTCGGGATCCCGAGAACGTCCGTGCTGACGGATCTCGAAATGGAGATGAGGACCAGTGACCATCCCCGTACTCCCGACTGCGCCGAGAATCATACCCGAACGGACCTCATCATTCAACGATACCGCGATCGTGGACAGATGTCCGTAGACCGTCTGGAAGCCCCCGGTATGCTCGAGGATGACGTATCGACCGAGGACAGGATCGTCGCCCAGCTCGCTGACGCGTCCGCCCCGCGAGGCGAGCACGCGCGTGCCTTCGGTCGCCGCGTAGTCGGCGCCGCCGTGGAAGCCGTATTCGGCGGTGATCGGATTGACGCGGTGACCCCATCGCGAGGTGAGTTCGCCGTCGGGAAGCGGGTGGCGGAACATCATGCCCAGGAACGCGAGTCGCTCCTCCGGAAGAAAATCCTCGCCGGGAAAGAAGCGGAACACCGACGTTTCGTGCTGCCCGGGGACCGTGACTACGCCCGCCTGGCGTTCTCGACGCAGGTCGTGCATGATCGACTCCAGGTCGGATTCAGGCGCGAGCGGTACGAAGACGCCGGGAACGCCGGGGATCAGGAGCGTGGATCCCGGCTCGAGCTCGGGCGCGTCGAGTCTGTTGAGCGTTGCCAGAGCGCTGTACGGCAGCGAAAGGCGGGCCGCCAGGCCGAACAGCGTATCGTCGGTGCGTACGCTGTAACGGTAGAGGAGCAACGGAGGCAGCTCTTCGCCGGCGCTCGAGCGACGGTAGTACTCCCGGATATCGCGCTGGTGCTGCGCGTACAGCGGGTCCGAACGGTCGAGCGCGCCTATCTCGGGGTACTGTGCGACAGCCGTGCCGGCGACGAGCGCGAGGAGCACGCCCGTCGCAGGCCCGATTGCACGCCTAGCCTGCGCGACGAGCCTTGCGAACGACATGGCTGATTACGAGCCCGGCGACAACGAGTCCGGCGACCACGGTGTAGACCCCGCGGGCGCGGGTTGCGAGATACCAGAGGGGAAACGAAACGAGCAAGCCGGTCGCGGGGACCGCGAGCCCGAGGATGGCGAGTGCAGAGATTCCGCGCGCGATGCTGTTGGTGCCGACTCTGTCGGTACCGACAGAGTCGGTACGTCTGCGGCCGGGTGCGCTCATTCGTCCTCCTGAGCGGTCTGCTCGTCGAGCGCGCGCCGCTGTTCGCGGTACCGCGCCGCCTCGTCGGGGAGGCCGAGCTCGTCGGCGAAGCCGGCAAGCTCGTCAAGGATGCTCTTCGCCTGCGGCACGAGGCCCACGGTCGCCGCCACCTGGAGAGCACGCTCCAGGAAGTCGCGCGCCGCGTCGAGCTCACCCTTCCTGGCGGAGATGAGGCCGAGCGCCGTGAGGTCCGCGGCTATCCCGACCGAGTTCTCGATCCTCTTGTCGAGCTCGAGCGCGCGTCCGGCCTCGGAAAACGCGGCGTCGTAGCGCCCTTGGCGGCTGTAGACCGACGCGAGCATGTAATGGTTGGACGCGAGCTCCGGCAGGCGCCGTTGGTCGCGGTTGATCTCCATCGCGTCCGAGAGGAACCGCTCGGCGCTCTCGTAGTCGCCGGCGCGACTGTGGATCGTCGCGATATTGTGGTAGAGGATCGCGAGGTCGGCGGGTTCGGCTCGCGGTCCGCGCTCCTCGAGGGCTCGCTCGAAAAAGTCCATCGCAAGCGAAGTATCGCCGCGGCGCAGCGCTACCTCGCCGAGATGTGTCGCGCTCTGCAGGAGCAGGCGCGGGTCATCGATCGCGACGGCGATCTCGTACGCGCTCGTGAAGCTGGCTTCGGCGGTAGGGATATCGCCCATAGCGAGGTAGACGCTCCCGATGGAGTTGTACGTCTGCGCGATGCCGGACCGGTTGTCCACGGAGGTGTTCTCGCGTAACGCGAGCTCGAAGAAGCGCAGCGCCTGCTGGTGACTCCCCTCGGTGAAGTACCGGTTTCCAAACTCCGCGTACTCGGCAGCCCGGTCTTTGGTCTCGGTGACGGTGTCGGGTGTACGCGGCGCCGAGGAACACGAAGCGGCGAGCAGCGCCGTCACCGCGATGAACAGCGCGCGAAACCGGGTCAGGCGAGCGTTACGAAGTGCGTCCACGCTAGAACTCCTCGTCCCGCACACCGCGGAACGTCGTGGGCTGTTCCTTCACCTCGGGGATGCCACCCCGCAGCAGGGGGTTGTTCCGCAAGCCCTCGAGGACGTCCTGGCCCGAGTCGAGGGTCGTGCGCCCCTCCTCGAGGAGCGAGGTGATCTGGGGTTGCGCCGTGTTGAGATACCCGGTGAACTCGGCGAACTGGTCGAGGTTCTCATTGAGCGAGGCGATGCTCGTCTCGAGCGAGCCTGTGATCGCGGTGATCTCGTCGAAGAGCCGGTTGTCGTCGTCGAGCAGCGTCGCGATGCTGCCGTTCGAGTCGAGCAGCGTCGGCACGAGACCGGTCGGGTCGGCGAGTGCGGCAGAGGTCTGCTCCAGGTTCGCGGCGATCATCTCCACGTCGGTGAGCAGGCCGTTTACCTGCAGCGCCGTGTCGTCGATCACGGCGTTCACCCGCGCGACGGTCGTCTGGAGGTCGGCGACGGTGTTCTCGAGGCCGATGAGTACGCCCCCGACCGGCCCGGCCGACCGGCCGGCGAGCGCGAGCTCGATCTCCTCGCTCAGCGTCGCGACGTTCAGCAGCACCCGGTCGACGTTCGCGAGGATAGGGTCTATCTGGTCGAGTGCCTGCGCGATCGGATCGGCATCACGGAGAATAATGGTGCGGTTCTCCTCGCGCAATCGCAGGCCCTGTTTCGAGCTGTAGATGGGGATCTGCGTTCCCTCGGGCAGCGGTGGTGTCTGCTCGCGCCCCTGGTGGAAGAGGATCTCGCCTCCGCCGAGCGGGTTCGTGACCACCTGAATGAGCGAATCCGCGGTCACCTTGTCAATGTATTCCTCCCGGATGGTGAAGGCGACGTGGACCTGGTTTTCCTCGGTGAGCGTGATGTCCTTGACGCGTCCGATCGTGAACCCGCGGAAGGTGACGGCCATGCCCACCGAGACGTCCTTCGCGCTGTCGAACCGGGCGTAGTACTCGAAGTTCCTTCGGAACCAGCGTTGGTTCGCGCCCATGAGGATGATCAGCGCCACCGTCAGCGCGAGCGCGAGTATGACGAAGACCCCGACAACCTGATGTGCGAACCGATAGCGCAGCTTCATGCTCGTTGAAGTCTAGCCTCTGTGCGTCCGGACGTCAATTTCATTCTACTCGAGGAAGGCATTGGTGTCGGGGTCGAGCAGGGCGAGGAT
>CAZVEF010000188.1:0-4438 GCA_964625715.1 uncultured Spirochaetaceae bacterium
GCAGCGCGTTCCACGCCCCCGTGAAGGCGAGGAATCCGACGGTGAACAGCGGCGCTCGCGCGAGCGGGATGACGATCCGCCCGAGCATGCCCAGATGCGAATCACCGTCGATGCGTGCAGACTCCAACAGTTGTGTTGGGATTTGATTAAAGAACTGCCGCAAGAGGAAAATGAAGAAGGCGCTTCCCATGAACGGGATCGTGAGCGCGGGCAGTCTGTCGATCCACCCGAACCGCGCGACAATCAAATAGTTCGGAATCAGGAGCACCGTCTCCGGTATCATCAGCGTCGCGAGAAGCACCGTGAAGATGAGATTCTTTCCAGCGAATTTGAGCTTACTGAAGGCGAACGCGGCGGGAATGCTCGACGCGTAGATACCGGCGAGCGTGACGGCGGCGATGACGACGCTGTTCACGAAGTATACGGAGAAGCTCGAGTCGGTCCATGCTTCGGCGTAGTTCTGCCACTGGGGGACGGTGGGCCAGAACCTGGGGTCGAACGGAATCGCGCTCGTGCGGGTGACCGTCTCGCCGTAGGTCTTCAGGCTGTTTGCGACCATGTAGAGAAACGGCAGGAGCGCCACGAATCCGCCCGCTACGAGGATCGTGTAGAGCGCCGTTCGCGCCACCGCGCGCTGGAGCCGGAACGAGGACGTCGTCTCCGCGAGCGAGGTGCTATTCGCCATAGTGCACCCTCTGTTCCATGAGCCTTCGTTGCAGGAAGGTGAGCCCGAGCACGAGGAGAAACAGCAGAAGCGCCATCGCGGCGGCATAGCCGAAACGGCTGCGCCTGAAGAAGCTGAAGAAGATGTAGACGCTCATCGGATCGGTCGCTCCGCCGGTAGCGCTGTTTCGCAGAACGTAAATGCTGTTGAACGCCTTGAACGTGCCGATCACTCCCAGCAGCGAGAGGAAGTAGGTGGAAGGCGAGAGCAACGGCACGATGATCCGGAAGAAGACCGTCATCTTGCGCGCGCCGTCGACCTCCGCGGCCTCGTAGAGCTGGCGCGGGATGTTCGCCAGACCGTTCGAGTAGATCAGCGCGTAGTAGCCTATGTAGACCCAGTAGTTGAAGATCATGATCGAGACAAGCGCGAGGCTCGGACCGCGCGCCCATCCTTGCCAGTACTGCGCGAACGAGGTCGTCGCCTCGCCGTCTCCCCATCCGAACGCCATCTGGAAGACGCCGGTGCGCTCGCCAAGCCACCCGAGCGGGGCGGCACCGAAGATGCCGAGCAGCTCGTTCGCGAAGCTCTCCGGGCGCAGCGAGAAGAGTACCTGGAAGATCGCGGCGCTCGCGACCGTCGGCACGATGTAGGGAAGGAGAAAGATCACCCGGAACGCCTGCCTGCCGCCGAACCGTTGATCCAGAAGGACCGCGAGGAGGAGTCCGAACGCGAGTTGGACGGGCACCGTTCCGGCAGCGTACCAGATCGTGATCCTCAGGCTGTCGAGCATGTCGTCGTCGCCGGTCGCCCAGATCTGCGGCAGCACCATCGCAATCGCGACGACTCCGGCGACGACGCCGAGCCAGCCGATGGTGATCCGGACGATGTCGCCGGCTGTGGTCTGCTGCCGAACAGCCGTTCGATGTGCATTCGCCGAGCCGATCAGCCTGCTCGCAATGACGATCACGACGATCGCGGCGGCCAGGAGGGCGGCCAATCCCAGGCTGCCCAGCGCGTCGACGTAATTCTCCGCGGCGATGAAATCGCCGCGCCTGATACGCCAGCGATGCGAGCTCACGAACACCGTAAAGAAGACCGGGAAGATGCCGAACAGGCCGATCAGGATCACCGCCGGCGCGATGAACGCGTAGCCTTCAACGTTCTCGAGCATCCGGCGCCGCTTGCGGTGTGCGTCAAGCTCTGCCTGCGAGACGGTCCGAGCTCCGTGTGTCGGCTCACTCATCACGTGTGAAGGTACCCTCTTCGTGTGAGAATTCTGTGAGGATTCTATACGAACCCGCGTTCGACAGCAACGCCCGGCTGTCCCATGCTCGTCGCATCCTGACACGAGGAGTTTTCATGCACTATCGACCCTGCGGGTCGACGGGACCGGAGCGTGCGACTACGATGCAGCGGTGCCGCTGCTACGCCGCGGTATCGACTTGGGCGTCAACTACATTGACAGCGCGCGCGCGGAGTCTTGGCGATCGACCAAGTATTCGGTAGATTGCCTGCACCCCCTTTGAGGAGAGCCTTCATGGTCGTGGTTCAGGATATTACGAAGCGCTACGGCGATACCCTCGCCGTCGACGCCCTCTCCTTCGAGAGCAACGCCGGCGAGATCTTCGGCTTGCTCGGTCCGAACGGTGCCGGCAAGTCGACGACGATCCGCATGATCATGAACATTATCGCTCCCGACTCGGGGAGCATCTTCTTCGCCGGTTCCCCGCTCACCGAGAACGACAAGAACCGGATCGGCTACCTTCCCGAAGAACGCGGGCTCTACGGGAACGTGACCGTGGGCGACATGCTGCTCTATCTCGCCGCGCTCAAGGACGTGAGCCGGGGCGATGCGGAGCCGCGGATGGACGAGTGGCTCGAACGCTTC
The DNA here is from genome assembly GCA_964625715.1 of uncultured Spirochaetaceae bacterium. Lineage (GTDB taxonomy): Bacteria > Spirochaetota > Spirochaetia > DSM-27196 > SLST01 > SLST01. Next base: position 2,556 of record CAZVEF010000188.1, read on the forward strand.
GATCTCGCCGAGTGGAAGCACCGCAAGATCGAGGAGCTGTCCAAGGGGATGGCGCAGAAGATCCAGCTCATCGCGGCGATTCTCCACGATCCGGATTTCGTCTTCCTCGACGAGCCGTTCGCCGGCCTCGATCCGGTGAGTACCGATGTGCTGCGCGATGCGATTCTCGACCTCAACCGTGCGGGCAAGACGCTGCTCTTCTCGACGCATAACATGGAGCAGGCCGAGCGCATCTGCCACCGCGTGCTCATCCTCAACCGCGGTCGCACCGTCGTTGACGGTCGGCTGACCGACGTGAAGGAGCGCTACGGTCACCGCACAATAGTGCTCGAGTTCGACGGCGATCTCGACTTTCTCCGTCGGCACGAGGCGGTGAAGAGCCTCATCCACTATCCACGGTGGGCGGAGATCGAGCTCGCGGAGGGGCACGACGCGGATGCGGTGTTCGCCGCGCTTGCAGGGAAGGTGTCGGTTCGCCGGTTCGAGGTCGTCCTGCCTTCGCTGCACAAGATCTTCGTCGACCAGCTCGGAGGGCCGAAAGATGAGTGAGCAGTCTCGCGAGATGACTCCCGAGCCGCAGGTGGCCGTACGGACGAGCCGGGGCCGTACGCTCTCGCGGAAGATGCTGCGGGTCGCCGGCATGGAGTTTCGGCTGACCGCGGCGAACAAGGCGTTCGTGATCATCACGATCGTCGGTCCGTTTCTCATCGTCGCGATGAGCATCCTGCCGAGCCTGCTCGCGATGGGCGGCGGTGGCGGCGACGCGAGCCGCGTCGCGCTCGCAGGCGATCCCGAGCTTCGGGCCGCGCTCGAGCCCGCCTTCTCGGGCGCACCGGTCGAGCTCGTCCGGGCCGGCGATAGCGAGGCCGCGCTGCGCGAGGCGCTCGACACCGGCACGATCGACGGCTACGTCGTGCTGCCGGAAAACGCGGAGGAGGTGGAGACGCTCCGCTTCGTGACCGCAGGCGGGACGAACTTCCAGCTCGTGGGAACGCTCGAAGGAATCATCGGGCAGGTGATCGTCGCGCAGCGACTCGCCGGCGCCGGCTTCGACCCGGCGCAGGTTCGATCGCTCACCGACCCCCCGCGGCTCGAGGTCCGGCGCGTCGACGGCGAGGGCGACCAGGCCGGCGAGGACATCATGAGCGTCCTGTTCACCGCGCTCGCGTTCACCTTCCTGCTCTACATGACGATCCTGCTCTACGGGCAGTCGATCGGGAGCTCTATTCTGCGCGAGAAACGGTCGAAGACGGTGGAGATCATGCTCTCGTCGGTGAATCCGCGCGAGCTGCTCGTCGGCAAGATCGCCGGCAAGGCCGGGGCGAGTCTGCTGCAGTACACGATCTGGATCGGCATGGCCGTTCTCTTTCTGCAGGTCCTCGGTCCCCTCTTCGACATCCAGATCGCGCTCGCCGGAGGACCCACGAACTACGTCTACCTCGTGAGCTTCTTCCTGCTCGCGTTCTTCCTCTATTCGACCGTCTACGCCGCGCTCGGCGCAGCCGCCGAGGACGAGCAGCATCTCGGTCAGCTCGGCTGGCCGGTGATCATGTTCCTCGTGATTCCCATGATCATGATCGGTGCGACGACGAGCAACCCGGACGGAACGGTGCCGCAGATCCTCTCGATCTTCCCGCTCACCTCGCCGATCGTGATGTTCCAGCGTCTCATGCTCGGCGCTCCGGCTGCGTGGGAGGTCGCACTCTGCCTCGCGCTGCTCGTCGCCTCGATCGTGCTCGTAGCGCTGCTCGCGGCGAAGATCTTCCGTATAGGCATCCTCATGACGGGGAAGCGGTTCTCCGTGGGCGAGATTGCGAAGTGGGTGCGGTTCAGGGGGTAGGCCGGCAGTCGTCGGGAGCGTGCGGTGCAGCCTGTCCCGCGGT
>CAZVEF010000189.1:0-4331 GCA_964625715.1 uncultured Spirochaetaceae bacterium
TCGAAGCGGGCGTCCACTTGCTCGAAGCGGGCGTCCACTTGCTCGAAGCGCCTGTCCACTTGCTCGAAACGCTTCTCCATCGCCTCGAAGCCCTGTTTCATCAGCTCCCGCTGCGACTTGAGCTCTTCCTCCACGCGAACGATTCGTTCCAGGTAGACGGGGTCGAGCTGCACGGTCGCCACCGGCGGCGAAATGTCGCGGATCCACGTCCCCAGGTGCTCGCGAACGTAGGATCCAATCTGTTCAAACTGTCGTTCGTTCAGTTCCATTGCATTGCTCATACCTACTCCTGTCTGGAGTAACGGCCGCATTCGCGTTTCTGCTTCAATAATACGCCGAGTATCGCGCACGGTCTACGCCGACTACCGTCCGGTCGCGTAGTACGCGAACCCCGCCCTTCGCGCGTCGTCCGCATCGAGGACATTGCGCGGGTCGAGCAGGAGGCCTCTCGCGCCCGGCTCGGCCTCGCGCATCACCGACACCGAGCAGCTCGCGAGCCCGCGCCGCGCCGGAGGAATCGGGGCCCTCGAGCGCCTCCGCCGGTCACTCGAGAGCGCTGATCGTCCGCTTCACCTCGATCACCTCCTGCTCCACCCCCCGGCCGAGCGCCACGATCTCGTTGGCGAGCGGGCGGATGCGCGGTGGAAGGGTGGCAAGCGAGGAGCGCAGCAGCGCCAGGCGGGATTCCGGCGGCTCGTAGCCGAAGGGAAGCTGGGAGCGCAGCGTCGCTGCGTCCATGAGATACGGAGCGAGCTCGACGCGGAGGCCCGCCTGGAGCTCGGCGAAGATGAGTACGCCGTCCGGGTCGAGGTCGCCGAAGTGTAGGAGCGCGACGCCCGCAGCGGCGAAGCGCTCGAGGAGCGTGAGATAGGAGGCGTGCGGGTGGCCTCCGCAGTAGGCCACCGCCGCGAAGGGCCCCGGCAGGCTTCCCTCGCGCAGGCGCGAGGCGAGGACGTGGAAGGTCTCCTTGTTCTCGACCGAGAGCACGGAGGTCTGCTCGGCCCGGTCCGTGCGCACGCCGACGAGCTCGTCGACCGTGGTCGCCGGCAGCGTCACGACCTCGCCTCGGCAGAGCCACTCGCGCCGGCCTGCGAGGACGAGCGCGCCGCAGAGGGCAAGTGAGACCTCAGGGTAGCTTCGCCGGAGGCCGATCTCCTCCGCGCACGTGACCCCGAGGATGCTCCTGGTCACGCGGTCGGCGAGCGGCAGCAGGCGCTCGAGCCGCTTGCTGTCGCTGTAGAGCCGGACGCTGAGCGCGCGGATGGGGAGCCTTCGGGCGGTCTGCGGTTCGATTCGGAGCAGCGTCGCGAGGTCCGCCAGGTCCCGGGCATCCGCGACCGCAACGGGGTGACGCGCCTCGATCATGGTCTCGAGCCGCTCTCGGACCGCCGCAAGACGCTCACGGGCAGGCGGTGAGAGGCCGGCATGATCCGACCACGCCTGCGAGCGGAGCTCGGCGAGCATGCGCTCGCGGACCGCGTCCGGGGAGGATCGGCCGACGAGCTCGAAGAGGCGCTCGGGATCCTCGAGGTAGAGCGCGTCGACCTCGCTCCCGTCGCGAAAGCGCTTCCACCTCACCGAGACGACGGCGAGCGCGACGAGCTCGTCGACCGCGTCGAGGAAGCCTTCCTTCGCCTCCACGTCGCGCTCGATCTCGGGGAAGACCCGCTCCCAGCCGCCTTTGCGCAGCTTGCGGCCCCCGCGGTAGTGCGCGCTCTCCGGGAAGGAGTCCGCGAACGCGGTGAGAATCGCGCGGGCGGTCGATGAGAGGTGCCCGGCCCGGCTGCGTTCGCCGCTCACGACGTCTCCGCTCCCGCGAGCGCATACTCACGGACGAAGGCACGGTAGTTCTTGCGCAGAACGAGGCTCGTACGGTGCATGTGCGGCGCGATCGACTCGAGCTTCTCGGTGGGCACGGCGGTCACGACCTGCATGGACAGCTTGCGGAAGAAGTCGACCATGCGACCGATCCGCTCGTCGTCCATCTTGTTGAAGGCCTCGTCGAAGAGCACGAGACGGATAGCGCCCGGCGAGTCCTTGTAGAAACGGAAGAAACTCGCGGCGATCGCGACGTAGTACGGCGTCTGCGTCTCGCCGCCCGACTTCTCGCGCAGCACCCGCGAGAGCATGGACTCGAGCGGCTTGCCGGTCTTCTCGTCCTCCTGGTCGAGATGACGGATGCGGATGTCGTAGGTGAAGTACTGCCGGTAGTCGCAGAGGTCGCGGATCTCCGGATCGTCTTCCTCGTGCGTGAGGATCTGGTTGAACAGCCGCTCGATGCTCTCGCGCTCCTCCTCCTCGTGCAGCACCTCGAAGAGCGTTCCCTCGTCCTCGCGCACCTCCGCCGCCGAGGCGATCGCCCTGAGCAGAGCCCCGCGTTCGGGACGGCGCGCGAGCATGAACCGGTACTGGTCGCGCCCGAAGGTGATCGTTTCGAGGATGTGGTTGATCTCCTTGAAGCTCTCCTCGGCCTCGATGAGGTGCTCGTTGAGCCGGGCGACGAAGTGCTCGCGGAACTGCCGCTCCGCTTCCGTCCGCGCGCGCGCGATCCGCTCGCGGTACTCCGGTAGCTCGGTCTCGCGGTAGCGCGTGAGAAGCGAGCGGTACTCCCCGGCCGCGTCCGCCTCGAGCTCCATGAGCGTGGCGAAGTCGTGGTTGTACTGCTGCTTCGCCTGCCGCAACGCCGCGCGCGCCCGGTCGCGCCTCGTGACGATGCCGGCGAGCGCCGACTCGTAGCGACGGAAGAAATCGTCGTAGGAAAACTCGCCGCGCGAGCGCTCGGGACCCACGCGCGACTCGAAGTACGCGTTCAGGTCGTCCTCCTCCGCCGGGTACTCGGCGACGAAGCCCTCGAACGCCGCGCGACGGCGGGCAAGCTCGGACTCCGCCGCGGTCCGTTCGCCGGCAAGCACGCGCGCGCGCTCGGAGAGCTCGCCGATCGCCCGGTTGAGCTCGCCGAGCTGCTGCTCGGTCGCCGCGATCGTCTGCGTGAGGATCCCGATCTGCTGCTTGAGCTCGTCGAACGAGCTCGTGTCGATCTGCGCAACCTGCTCGTCGATCTCAGCCACCTGCGCGCGCAGGTGATCGACCCGGTCGGCGGCGCCGGCAAGCTCAGCGATACGCGGAAGCGTCCGCTGGACCCGGCTCTCGAGCTCAATGCGCTGTTCCACCGTGCGCTTCGTCTCGAGCAGCCGCTCTATCTCGCGCCCGAGCTCGTCGATCCGCGCCTCAACGGCCTCGAGCCTCCGCTCGCGCGCCCGCTTCCCGATGTACCACCGCTCGTAGACCTCGCGCTTCACGCGCTTCGCCGTGTGACCCGAGTACGCCATGCACGCGCGGGTGATCGCGCGGGCGTGCGTCTTGAGGTCGGCGAGCTCGGCACGGATGACGTCGCCCATGAGGTACGCGGCGTACCTGCGCGCGGCCGGGCTCGCCGCGGCGACGACCTCCGCAAGCGATCCGGGGAGCGCGTCCGCCTCGCCCATGGGGCCGATGTTCGGAAGCCCGACGCCGGCGGTCTTCGCCGGCAGGCCGTCGTAGATCTCGAGCGCCCGCTGGAAGTCGTGCTCGGGGACGAGCACGTTGAACCGCTGCGTGTTGAGCCAGGCCTCCACCGCGTTGTGCCACTCCTCGTCTTCCACCTCGAGGAGGTCTGCGAAGACCGACGCCTCGATCCCGGCGCGCTCGAGTGCCTCGCGGAGCTCGGTCGTCGCGGAGGGGTAGCGCAGGATGCCCGAGCGCAGCTCTTCGCGCTCGGCGTAGAGCTCGGCGAGCTCACGCTTCGCGCCCTCGATCTGAACGTCGGTCTCCACCGAAGCGCGCGTACCCTCGCGGATCGTAGCGGCGAGCGCTTCCTCTTCGTCATCGAGCGACGCAGCGAGCGGTCGGCCGAGCATGGCCTCGCACTGCGCGACGAGCGTCTCGTGCTGCGAGCGGCGTTCCTCCTCGTAGGTGAGCGCGCGCTCGGCCTGTTCGCGGTCGCGGCGCAGCCGCTCGTAGAGGCGGTGTTGCTCGTTTTCGGCGAGCGCGAAGTTGACCTCCTGGCGCTGCGCGTCGAGCCGCTCCTTCCGCTCGGACTCCACGCGGTAGTAGTCACGCGTGTTCTCGATCTCCCGCGCCGTCGCCTCGATCGTGCGGCCCACCTCCGCAAGCGCGTCGCGCGACTCCTCGAAGCGAAGCCGTACGTGAAGGTACTCCTGCCTCAGGATCTGGCGCAGCGTCTGGAGCACCTCGTCGGAGAGCGATGCGACCTGAGCGAGCCGCTCGATCCTCTGCTCCACCGCGACCGCCTCCTGCTCGGCGAGGCGGTAGTTCTCGAGGTTCTCCTTCAT
>CAZVEF010000190.1:0-4277 GCA_964625715.1 uncultured Spirochaetaceae bacterium
AGTTCCACTGGTGCGACTTCGTCTGGGACCCCGCGGTCTTCCCCGACCCGCCCGGCATGCTCGCGCGGCTCCACGCGAAGGGCCTGAGGGCGTGCGTCTGGATCAACCCGTACATCGCGCAGCGCTCGCATCTCTTCGAGGAGGGGAAGGCGAACGGATACCTGCTCACGCGGCCCAATGGCGACGTCTGGCAGTGGGACGAATGGCAGGCGGGTATGGCGCTCGTCGACTTCACGAATCCCGAGGCGTACCGATGGTACCAGGACCAGCTCGCCGCGCTCATCGACGAGGGGGTGGACGCGTTCAAGACCGACTTCGGCGAGCGCATTCCCACCGATGTCGTCTACCACGACGGCTCCGACCCGGTCCGGATGCACAACTACTACACGCTGCTCTACAACCGCGCCGTCTTCGAGGTGCTCGAGGACAAGCGCGGAAGCGGTGATGCGTGCCTGTTCGCTCGATCGGCCACCGTCGGCGGACAGCGCTACCCGGTGCACTGGGGCGGCGACAGCACGGCGACCTACGAGTCGATGGCGGAGACGCTTCGCGGAGGGCTGTCGGCGGCGCAGAGCGGAATCGCCTTCTGGAGCCACGACATGGGCGGATTCGAGGATACCGCGCCGCCGGATGTCTACAAACGCTGGTGCGCCTTCGGCCTGCTCTCGTCGCACAGCCGGCTCCACGGCTCGGGCTCCTACCGCGTTCCGTGGCTCTTCGACGACGAGGCGGTCGACGTGCTGCGCTTCTTCGCCAAGCTCAAGTGCCGGCTCATGCCGTACATCCACGCGAAGGCGGTGGAGGCGCACGAGACCGGCGTGCCGGTCATGCGGCCCATGATCATGGAGTTCCCCCGCGACCCGGCCTGCGACTACCTCGACCGGCAGTACATGCTCGGCGACGCGATCCTCGTCGCGCCGGTGCTCTCGCCCGACGGTGAGGTGTCGTTCTACCTGCCCGAAGGCCGATGGACGCATCTGCTCGACGGGCACGTCGTCGAAGGAAGCCGCTGGCACACCGAAAGGTACGACTACTTCGGCCTGCCGCTGTTCGCCCGCCCCGGCAGCGAGATCTCGTGGGGCACGATCGACGACCGGCCTGACTACGACTACGCAGGGAACTCGGAAGTGATGCGGTACCCGTCGGACGCCTGAGACCATCGGGGAGGACGCGAGCGTCCGCCGCGCGCGGTTATTCTTGACGTATATACTCGGGTAAGATAAGTTCTGCCGTGGAGGGCGTATGTGGGAGACAATCACCGGCCCGTGGCCGTGGTACGTGTCGGGGCCACTGCTCGGGCTCATGGTGCCGATTCTGTTGATCGTCGGAAACAGGAACTTCGGCATTTCGTCGACGTTCCGGCATATCTGCGCGGCGACGATTCCTACGAAGGCGACGTACTTCACCAGCGATAACTGGCGTGCGAGTTTCTGGAACCTCGTCATGGCGCTCGGCGTCGTGCTTGGCGCGGCTATCGCGGTCGTCTTCCTCGGCGGTGACCGCGCCCCGCAGGTGAGCCCCGAGGCTGTCGCGCTGTTCGCCTCGTGGGACGTTGCCGCTCCGTCCGCGCTTCAACCGGCCGAAATCTACGGCGCGGAGGGAGTCTTCACCCCGCGCGCGCTGGTCTCGCTGATCGCAGGGGGCTTCCTCGTCGGATTCGGGACCCGATACGCGAACGGATGCACCTCCGGCCACGCGATCATGGGCCTCTCGCTGCTGAACGTCGGGTCGTTGGTGGCGACGCTCGGCTTCTTCGCCGGAGGCGTCGTCGTTTCGAACTTCTTCCTGCCGTGGGTACTGTCGCTATGAGTACCGCTCAATCGAGGCAAGACGCGGGACGCAAGCCTTCGCTCTCGTTCCCCGAGGCGCTGAAGTACCTGACGGTCGGCGTCTACTTCGGCATCGTGCTCGTCAAGGCCGAGGTCGTCTCCTGGTACCGGATCCAGGAGATGTTCCACTTCCAGAGCGTCCACATGTACGGCGTCATCGGTCTCGCCGTTGTCGTGGGGGCGCTGAGCGTCGCGATCCTCAAGGCAGCCCGCGCGAAATCGGTCGAAGGCGTCGAGATCGATCCGACCGGCAAGCCGTTCAACAAGATCGGCAATCCGGCCGGCGGGCTTATCTTCGGTTTCGGCTGGGCGCTCACCGGAGCGTGCCCCGGACCGCTCTACGCGATCCTCGGCGCAGGCTACTGGCCCATCCTCCTTGCCATCCTGAGCGCCATCCTGGGCGTCCTCACCTACGGGTACCTGAGGCCCCGCCTGCCGCACTGATCTCGAATCACGAGACACAGCCCGATCGCGAGAAGGGCCACCGGTCGGTGGCCCTTCTCGCGATCGCGTTCGGCAATCCGCCGTTCGGCGGTGCGCGCAACGTATCAGCTCTGCTTCTGCGTCGCGCTCCCGAGCGCCTGCGTCACGCGGTCGAGGAAGATCGCGAGGATCACGATGGCGATACCGCCTTCGAATCCCACATCGATCCGCATCTGCGTGATTCCGCGGAGCACTTCGTTTCCGAGGCCGCCCGCGCCGATCATACCGGCTATGACGACCATGGAGAGCGCGAGCATGATGGTCTGGTTCACGCCGGCCATGATGGTCGCGAGGGCGACCGGCAGCTCGGCCTTGATGAGCATCTGACGGTTCGTAGAACCGAACGACAACGCGGCTTCCTTGATTTCCTTCGGGACCTGCCGGATTCCCAGGTTCGTCAGACGAACCGCCGGCGGCAGCGAGAAGATCAGAGTGGCGACGACACCGGGTACCCGACCGAGCTGGAAGAACAACACCGCCGGTATCAGGTAGACGAACGCCGGCAGCGTCTGCATGAAGTCGAGAACAGGCCGGACGACGGCCCACACGCCGTCGTTCTTCGACGCCCAGATGCCCACGGGAATCCCGATGACCAGCGCGATAATCACCGACGATACAACAAGCGCCACGGTGCTCATGGTGAGCGACCACAAGCCCATGTACCAGACGAGCCCAAAGCCGACCGCGGTGAAGATGCCGACACCGCGCCCGGCGGTCCACCAGGCGAGCACGGTGAAGATCGCGATGACCACCAGCGCGGGCGGTGCGCTCAGGAGGAATCGTGACGCGTCGAGTACGCCGTTGACGATGACGCTGATCGCGTCGAACAGCCAGTCGAGGTTGTCTCTCAGCCACTCGACGACGACCTCGAAGGCGCCGCCAATATCAATCCAGTCTCGAAATGCCATCTACTCTTCCTCCCCCTGTTGCGAAGATTCCTGGAGCTCGCCGAGCGTTACCGGGAGATCGATCTCGGAGTCCTCGTAGCCTTTGCTCACTTCAGCGATGATCGCGGCACGGCTGACGGCGCCGTGGAACCGTCCGTCGTCGTCGATGAGCGCGATCGGAAATCGCGTCTGTATCGCGGTCGTCAGCAGGTCGGAGATAGGCGTGGCAGGCGCCGTCGTGTAGACGTCGTTGATGATCGCCGACGAGATATCGCTCTCGCCTTTCTTCTGAAGCTCCACCGCTCCGTCGATCGTTACGATACCCTTCAGGTGCCGGTCGGAGTCCACGACGAAGACGCTGGACGTGCTGTTGCGCTCCATCACCCGGATCGCCGACTGCACCTCTTCGCGCGGATACGTGATCGTTGCCGCGTGTCCGCCGACCGTGGCGGCGGTGATGACCTTCGTCCGGTCCACGTTCTGGACGAACCTCCGCACGTACTCGTCGGCCGGCCTCGAGAGGATCTCCTCCGGCGTGCCGATCTGGCGGACGCGTCCGTCCGGGCCGAGAATAGCGATACGGTCACCAATCTTCAGCGCCTCGTCGAGATCGTGCGTAATGAAGACGATGGTCTTGTGCATCTTCGCCTGCAGCTCGAGCAGCTCGTCTTGCATCTGCGTGCGGATAAGCGGGTCGAGCGCGCTGAACGCTTCGTCCATCAGGAGGATCTCCGGGTCGTTCGCGAGCGCACGAGCCAGGCCGACGCGCTGCTGCATACCGCCGGAAAGCTCGGAGGTCAGGCTGTGCTCGAATCCTTCCAGCCCGACGAGCTTGATCGCGTCCATCGCTTTCTGCCTGCGCTCCTCCTTGTCCATGCCGCCGATCTCGAGACCGAACTCGACGTTGTTGACGACGTTGCGCTGCGGAAGGAGCCCGAAGTTCTGGAAGACCATGGACATCTTGTAACGTCGTGTCTCGCGCAGCTTCTCCTGGTCCATCTTCATGACGTCGTCGCCGTCGATGATGATCTCGCCCTGAGTCGGTTCGATGAGTCGATTCAGGCAACGAATAAACGTG
>CAZVEF010000191.1:0-4220 GCA_964625715.1 uncultured Spirochaetaceae bacterium
CAAATGTAGGGTAGGGGGAATCGAGCACCGATGTCAACACCTTGAAGTGTCACTGACCTTGCAGGTGGAATTCGCGTAGGTCGCTGGCGCGAAGGTGGATAGAGAGCCGGGAGCCAGGCGCTCGAGCCGTAGTCGCGCATTTCGCAGATCCGCGGGGAGTTACGCCCCGCGGACCTGCAAGGTCAGTGACAGTTTAGGGGTGCTCGACCTGGACCTTGATCGTGTCTCCCCGCTCGGCGGCGAGCTCGAACGCATCGGTCACCTTCGAAAGCGGATAGGATGCTGAGATGAGCGGCCGGACGTCGACGCGTCGCGACGCGAGCAGGTTCATGGAGATGGGGTAGATGTCCGCGTATCGGAACGAACCGAGGTAGCGCAGCTCCTTGCTCATGATGAGGTTGGCGGGAAGCTCCACCTCGCTCGCGATGCTGCCGATCTGCACGATCGTCCCACCGCGCTTCACGATCTCCAGATTCGAGCGGACTGCCGGCGGCGCGCCGGAGGCTTCGAAAACCACATCGAACCCGCCGCTCTCTTCCTGCGCGCGCGCCATCTCGTCGGGGTCTGTGGGGTCGATGCCGTAATCGGCGCCCTGGTCGGTGGCGAAACGCCTTCGGAACGGCTTCAGGTCGCTCACGGCGACGACGGCGGCTCCGAATGCGCGCGCGGCAAGCGCGACGAACTGCCCGATCGTGCCGCCGCCGCTGACGAGTACCTTCGACCCGGCGACGCTGCCCGGTCGGAGCACACCGTGCACCGCCACCGAGAGCGGTTCGAGGCACGCGCCCTCGCCCCAGGAAAGGTGGTCGGGAACGATGTAGCAGTTCGACGCCGGTACGGTCACGTATTCGGCGAGGCCGCCGGGGATGTGCGGGACCGTAGCGGCGGTGCCGACGAACTTCAGGTCCGTGCAGAGATTGTGACGCCCTGCTCGACAGTACTCGCAGACGCGACACGGCATGGAAGGGTCGATCGCGACTCGCATCCCCACCGCCGGCGAAGCGACGTTGGTGCCGGTCTCGACGATTTCGCCGGACAGCTCGTGTCCGAGAACGAGCGGTCCCCGCGGGACAAACGAGCCGATTCGGTTGTGCAGGTAGTACTCGATGTCCGAGCCGCAGATGCCCATCGTGTTGACCTTGATCCGGACGTCGTCGGGGCCGAGCGATGGGGTCTCGGTGGAGCCTTCGACCAGGTTCTTTGCGCCGTCGAGGAGGATCGCTTTCATGTCACCCTTATACCATGGACGCCGTGCTTGGACCAATCGCCGCGGCCCCGGAGCCTATCAGGCGGGCCGGGAGACGCGGGACCTGCAAGCGCCGGCCGGCCGTGCAGGACTGGAATCGCGTTGCGTGCCGGATTGAGATCGCGCTGCGTGCAGGATTGAAATCGCGTTGCGTGCAGGACTGGAATCGCGCTGCGCCGAAGCGAGCCTTCCGGTGTCACGATCTCCACGAAGGCCGGCACGTATCCGGCACGTCCTTACGCTTGGCGACCCGGACGCTCGGCGACACCTAAAACGCGTCGGCTCCCGGCGGCATCCCGGTGATCCTCGCGCCGTCGCCGTGCTCGTTGTAGTAGTCGATCGCCTCGGCGAGCGAGTCGAGGCATTGCCGCGCGTACGATTCGGTGAGCTCGAAGAGCACGTCGCTTCGCTGCGGGTTGTCGCGCCGAATCAGCAGCGGGAAGACGCTGTGCGTAGCGACGATGAGCTGGTACTTCTTCGACAGGTGCGGGATGATCTCGCTCCACAGGACCGCCTGCCCCACGAAGCCCACGTGGTTGTCCACCTCGTCGAGCACGAGGGTGGGGCGTACGTGCCGTGGCAGCTTGTAGGTCAGGAAGCGTTCCTCGACGTTCGTGATGAGCTCGTTGATCAGGCCGATGCGCTTCTCTCCGGTCGACTTCAGAAACGCGCGGCTCTCGAGATAGCCCTCGTTCAGAAACGAGGTCTCGGACTCTGCGTAGCAGTCCTGATAGAAGACCGGGCGCTCGTCCCAGATCAGCCGGGCGCGGTAGAGGTCGGTCTCGTAATCGAGGCCGATGGGTTCCCGCTTCTCGACGCCGGTCAGGTCGGCGCCGGCGTCCAGCGCGAAGTCGGTCTCCGACCAGCCGCCGGCGCCGCAGCCGGTGGCCCCCGCGATCGCGCCGAGCATCGTGCTCTTGCCGGCGCCGTTGGGCCCGAAGACGATGTTGACCCGCTCGCCGAATCGGAGCGTCCGGGTGCGGATGCCCGGCAGACGAACGGGGTAGCCGGAGCGGAAGCGGATTGAGTGGATCACGGGGGCATCGTACGTCGTTCCCCGGGGTGGCCGCAAGGCACGCGCCGGCCGCCTGCTTCCCGCGCCGCCGCATGCGCGCTACACTCGCTCCGTCATGACCTCACGCGAACGCATTAGCGCGGCTCTCGATCTCCGACCCACCGACCGCACGCCCCGCGACCTCGCCGGTATGCGGTCGACCGGGATCAGCGCCTTCGCCTACGCCGATCTGATTCGCGCGCTCGGCCTGCCGCCGCGCCCGCCGCGCGTCTACGACGTGGGTCAGATGCTCGCGCTCCCGGAACGGGACGTGCTCGACGCGCTCGGCTGCGACGTCGTGCCGGTAGAGATGGACGAATGCACGAACGCCTTCGACGAGCCGGAGAAGTGGCGCGCGTACGACTTCGGCGGGCGGCTCGACGCGCTCGTGCGCTCGCCCGACGCGTTCGCCGTTCATTCCGACGGTACGGTCACCGCCCCGAAGAGCGGTCGCGCCGGCGAACCGCACGACCTGCGCATGCCCACCGGATCGACGGTGTTCGACGAGGCGCACGGCGGTCAGCCGATCGACTTCTCGGTAGAGCCGCCGAAGATCGACCTCGACCGCTTCCGCGAAGAGCGGACGGCTTCGGTGATCTCGCCCGAGCGCGCCAGGCGGGTGGGCGCCTACTGCGCCCGCGCCCGTGAGGCTACCGACCGCGCGATCATGTTCAACGGCCTCTCAGCCGGCCTCGGCTACCCGCACGGGCTCGCGAACTGGTCGATGCTCTGCATGACCGACCCCGACTACGTTCACGCCTACCACGAGATCGTCACCGACGCCGCCGTTCGCCAAGTGGAGACGCTGCTGCCGCAAATCGCGCCGTCGGTCGACGTGCTCATGCTCAACGCCGACGACCAGGGTCTGCAGGATCGCACGATCCTCCCGCCCGACCTCTTTCGCGAGCTCTACCTCCCGTACTATCGGAAGGTCACCGATGCGGTGTACCGCGTCGCGCCGGGCGTGAAGCGCTTCATCCACTCCTGCGGTGCGGTCTACGACCTGATCGACGACTTCGCCGACTGCGGGTTTGACGTGCTCAATCCGGTGCAGTGGCCCGCCGGCGGGCGGACGCCTGCAGAGTGGAAGGCGCGCGCGGGATCGCGGCTCGCGCTCTGGGGCGGCGGAGTGAACACACAGTCGACGCTTCCGCTCGGCACGGTGGAGGAGGTCGAGGCGGAGGTTCGCGAGACCGTGGCGACGTTGGGGAAGGGCGGCGGCTTCGTCTTCTGCGCGATCCATAATATCCTCGCGGAGATTCCCGGCGAGAAGGTCGTCGCGATGTACCGCGCGGTGGAGCAGGGAGGCGTATGAAGAGCGAGGGGCGCGCCGGTCTTTCGGTCTGGGGCGGCGGGCAGCTGCTCGCGTTCTCCGGGCTCGACGGCCCTACCGACTACGAGCACGGCATCGTCGCGCGAACGGCGAAGGACGGGCGCGCTGCCGTGGAGATCATGCTCCCGGCGTCTTTCCTCCTCGTCTTCGACGAGGCGGCTCCCGTGGAGGTGGATCTCACCGGTGACTCCCTGGGCGTACGCACCGCACGCGGAGAGTCCCTGCTCGTCTTTGCGGATGCGTACCACCTTCTCGTGGATGGACCGTGCCGGCTTGAAGATCCGGACGGCGGGCCGATGCCGGAGGCGCTGCGCGTCGCGCAATCCGGCGGACGGACTCTCGTTGGCGAGGCGAACGCGTTCGACGAGTCGTGGCTCGACGCCGATGTGGGCAGGCTGTGGGACGACCGGCGCGCGTGGCTCGCGTCGACGGTCGAGCGCCTCGCGGGAGACGGCGCCGCGGTGGGCGCGCGTGGAGAGCCGGCCGCAGGGGCGCGCCGCGCCGTTTGCGGCTCGCTTTCGGGCCTGCGGGACGCGACGCTGCGCAAGGCGCTCAGCGTGATGAAGACGCAGGTGTGCACGCCCGAA
>CAZVEF010000192.1:0-4212 GCA_964625715.1 uncultured Spirochaetaceae bacterium
TGTTCGGGGTCGGGCAGGCCGCCCAGACCGTCCATGACGAGGAGCACGGTCTTCGTCTCGGCCGGCTGCGCGATATCGGCGTACGTCTCAAGATTCATGGTTCCAACCTCCTCTCGCGGCGGCGGCGGGACGATAGACCATTCGTACTATTCGTTGCCCGCGCCCGCTGCGCCATCCTGGGCCCTAGAACGAGGATACCATGGACCAGAACGATCAGACGACACTCCAGGTGGCGGGCGCGCACGAGGCGGAGGCGAACTTCATCGCCGCGAAGAGCTCGAGCCTGCTCTCCAAGTGGTACGGCGAGAGCGAGCGGCAGATCTCCAAGGTCTTCAAGCCCGTGTGCTCACCGACAGCCACCCGTCGATCACCCCCGAAATGGAGGAGGACTACCGCAAGATCGCCGCGCAGTTGACGCAGGAACGGCCCACGACGCGGCGGATCGGGTTCGCGGTGGGCGAGTAGGGTCCGAAGCCGCCTCTCCGCTTCGCTGCCCCTGGAATCCATGGCCCCGCGGTGGCCGGTCGAAATGGAGGATATTGAAATAGTAGCGATTTTAGGGTACTATGGGACCGTGTCCTCAACGTCGATCGCCGATCCGAGGCCGAACGAGCGCTCAGCTTCGCGCATCCTCCTCGTCGAGGACGAGCGCGTCGTCGCGCTCGCCGAGCAGCGCACCCTCGAACGCTCCGGCTACCGGGTAGCGACGGTCTACAGCGGCGAGGACGCCGTTGTCCTGGTCCGGGAGGACTCGGGGATCGACCTCGTGCTCATGGATATCGACCTCGGCGAGGGAATCGACGGCACCGAAGCCGCAGCGCGCCTGCTCGCCGTTCGGGAGGTGCCGGTCGTCTTCCTCACCGGCCACGCCGAGCGCGAGATGGTCGAGCGGGTCAAGGGGATCA
This sequence comes from uncultured Spirochaetaceae bacterium, assembly GCA_964625715.1. GTDB lineage: Bacteria > Spirochaetota > Spirochaetia > DSM-27196 > SLST01 > SLST01. The sequence continues at coordinate 906 of CAZVEF010000192.1, forward strand.
CGCGCTACGGCTACGTGCTCAAGACCGCCGGCGAGTTCGTCCTTCTCCAGGCGATCGAGATGGCCTTCGAGCTCTTCGCCTCGCGGCAGGAGGCGGTCGCCGCCGCCGAGCGCTACCGATCGGTATCCAACCTCACCGGCGAGATTATCGTCCAGCACGACGCCGAGGGGCGGTGGACCTTCCTCAACGACCGTGCCTGCGAGTTCTGGGGCGCTTCGCGCGAAGAGCTGTTGGGGCAGGATTTCCACGAGTTCGTCCATCCCGATGATGTAATCGACAACGAACGGGTGATGGAGCAGCTCGCCGAAAACGAGCGTCCGATCCGCGGCTACCTCAACCGCCAGAAGACCCCGAGCGGATGGCGCACGGTCGACTGGAACAGCGAGATCATCCGCGACCCCGGAGGCCGCGCCGTCGGCTACCAGGCGACCGGCCGCGACGTGACCGACCGCATCGACCTCGAGCGCTCGCTGACCTACCACCGCGACCTGCTGCAGAAGATCATGTACACGACGCCCACGAGCATTCTCGTACTGGCCGCCGACGGCACGATCACGCACGTCAATCGCCGGGCCGGCGAGGTGCTGGGCGTCGATCCGGCCGAGGTCGAAGGTCTCCACCGCGAACGCGTGCCGTGGCGGCTCGAGTCGGCCGAGGGCGAGCCGCTGTCTCCGGACCAGGGCCCGTTCTCCGCCGCCCGGCGTTGCGGCCGGGAGGTGTTCGACATCGCGTGCACGCTCCGCCGCCCGGACGGCGAGCGGCGGCGGCTCGAAGTCAGTTCGGCGCCGCTGCTGACGCCCGAGGGTGAGTTCGACGGGATCGTCGCCGTACTCGAAGACGTGACCGCCCGGCGGGCGGACGAGGAACGCGTCCGGACCCTGCTCGAGGAGAAGGAGTTGCTCATCCGCGAGATCCACCACCGGGTCAAGAACGATCTGAACCTCGTGCAGTCGCTCGCGTCGCTGCAGAAGCGGCACAGCTCGAACGAAGAGACGGCCGCGGCGCTCGACGAGATGATCAATCGGCTCGCCGTGATGAGCAGGGTCTACGATGCGCTGCGCACGGGAGGTGACGCGCAGCGGGTCGCGCTCGACGAGGTGCTCACCACGGTCGTCGACGGTCTGCGCCACACGACGCTGCCGCCGGGAGTCGTGCTCGAGCTCGATGTCTCGCCGGTTCTCGTGCGGCAGACGGTCGCGGTGACGATCGGTATCATGGTGAACGAGCTCGTGACGAACTCGGTACGCCACGGGCTCGCCGACGCCGCCGAAGGCACCATCGCTGTTCTCGCGACCGCGAACGGTGGTATGATCGAAGTCGTCGTGGTCGATTCGGGACCCGGCTTTCCCGCGAGTTTTCTGCGGGAGCCGTCGTACGGCTACGGCCTCACGATCGTCGACGCGCTTGCGCGGCAGCACGAAGGCTCGTTCGAGCTCGGTAATGAGAACGGAGCGCGGGCGCGGGTCGTCCTTCCGCTCGAGAGTTGATCGGTATCTCAAGGCGTCCGGACTGGCCGGTCGCACAGCATTGGACCAGGGAGAAGGTATGAGACGAGGAATAGCGTGGGTAGCAGGGATCGTCCTGCTCGTATCGATGGCAGGGTGCGAGGGCGGGCGGGGCACCGCCGGCGCCGCGGTGACCGACGAGGAAGCGAAGCAGGCGTTCGTGATCAGTTTCGGGTCGGTCCTGGTCGCGAGCATGGCCACGTCGTTCGGCGAAGAGGTTGACGGTGTCGAGTTGAACGAGGAGGGTGACCAGCTCAGCCTCGACGGCTTTGATCTGAGTGACCACCTTGGCGACGGTGCTCCCGAGACCCCGTACACGGCCATCTCCGGCACGATCGACAACGAGGAGGAACGGATGAAGGCCGACCTCACGCTCGAGGGAGGCCCGGTCGATTCGATCGAGTTCTCCATCGGCGCCGAGGAGATGCAGGCGACCGAAGGCTTTTCGACGACGCTGACCGTCAACGGCCGTGAGACGGAGCTCGACATCACCCCGGAGGATCTGCAGGGCTGAGGGCGCGGCGTACGCCGCTTCGGCTTCCCGGTGCCCCCGCCCGGCGCGCACCGCTGGTCTTGTCGCGAGCCGGCCGGGGGGATAGGATTCGAGAGCGTATGCGTCGTCTGCCCGTCCTCTTCGCCGTTCCCTTCGCGCTCGTGCTCGGCGCGTCGCTTGCCCCCGTGCAGTCGCTCTACCTGCCGTCGCCGGATCTCGTCCGGCGTCTGGTCGCCGAGTCTGAGGCGAAGCCGCCGGCGCCGCCGGTCGTGCACCGCGACGTCGTCTACGATCGCAGCCTGCTCCGCGCGCATCGGCTCGACGTCTACGAGCCCACCGCGCTGTGGGAACCCGCGACCGGCGGCGGCGAAGCCGGGGCGACAGGCGAGCGTGCCGGGAGGACGGCCGACACGCACGGGAGGACGGCCGACACGCACGGGAGGACGGCCGACACGCACGGGAGGACGGCCGAAGCCGTCCGGCCGCCGGTTGTCGTTTTTTTCCACGGAGGCTCGTGGATCCAGGGCGACAAGATCACGATACGCGTCGTCGACCGGTTCCTCGCACGGATGCGCGAGGCGGGCTACTTCGTCGTCGCGGTGAACTACACGACGTCGATCGCCCGGGGGCTGGTCGGGCCGGTGGAGAACGCCCGCCGTGCCCTCCGGTGGGTCGTCCGGCAGGCCGACGCGTACGGCTGGGACTCCGGGAACGTGGGCCTCTACGGCGTCTCCGCCGGCGGGCACGTAGCGCTCATGGCCGCCTCCACGGCGGAGCTCGCCGCCGGGAAGCTCGCGTTCGCCTTCATCGAGTGCGCGCCGACCGACCTCGTCGCGATGCGCGAGGGGGACGCCTACGAGCAGTCGGGGGTGTTCCGGCTCTTTCCCGAGTCGCGGCTTCGCGAGCTGAGCCCCGTCACCCACGTCCACGCCGATCTGCCGCCAATCCTCATCTTCCACGGAGGCCGCGACCGCACCGTAGCGATGAACCAGTCGGAGCTCTACGTCGACGCGCTCCGCGAGGTCGGCGGCCGCGCCGAGCTGGTCCGCTACCCCGAGGGCGACCACGCGTTTCTCAACCTTCCCGACGAGACGTGGTACGAGCAGGAGAGCCGCGCGCTCGACTTCTTCGACCGAGCATTCTCAAGGCGTCCGGAATGACCGCCGCGCACGAGCGGCCCGACGAGGCGGCTCGGCGGACGAGGCGGTTGCGCCTCGCCGGTATCGTCACTATGATCTTCGGGTTCACTACCCGCCAAGGAGCGCGCATGATCGCCCAGAACGAGGGCCACACGGCCGTCACCGGTATC
>CAZVEF010000193.1:0-4088 GCA_964625715.1 uncultured Spirochaetaceae bacterium
CGATCATGGGCCGCTCGCTCCACACGCCCATCCAGCAGAAGTGGCCGCCGCACTGATGCGCGATGTCCGTCGAGCGGTGGTACGCCTCGAACCACGCGTCCTGCACCTTGCGGAGCGCCGGCGTAATCGCGTCGGGATAATCGTAGAAGTCGAGCGCGAGCCGTTCGGGGTTGCGCAACCCGGCGAGCACCTCCGTCGGGCCGTTGAGGTCCGGCAGACCCACGTACGCCTCGAGGCCTTTCTCGCAGATCATGTCGACCGCCGCCTTGAGTAACCGCTCGGTACGCTGCCACCAGATGTTCTCTTCGTCGAACACCAGCGGCGGCGGGTCCTCCCAGCTGTCGATGATCGGCTTCGACCACGTCGTGTTCTTCGTGATGTAGACGTTCGGCGCGCCCAGGTACTTGTTCGTGATCGAGACGATCGTGGTTGCCACCGGGAAGATCACCGGCATCGATTCACCCGCGTAGTACGTGGAGCGCAACTGGTGCTCGAGCCGCGGCAGCACGTACTCCGGATCGGTCCACCATGCGTCGAGGTCGTCGGTAACCGGCCCGTCGTACGCGTGCGCGTCGTCGCGAGGCGCGGTGAGCAGAAGAATCGGGCGGTTCGTGTTGTTACCGTGCCACCACGCTTCGACGCGGTTCTTCGCCTCCTCGAGGTCGTGTTTGAACCGGATCATGCGCTACTCCCATCCGCCCAGGGCGGTTTCGATCGCGTCAAGCTCGTCATTGCCGAACTCGAGCCGCGCGAGTGCGCCGACCGAGTTCTCGATCTGCGAGACCTTGCTCGCGCCGATCAGCACCGAGGTGACCGCCTCGTGGCGAAGGATCCACGCGAGCGGCGAGAAGGTGATGCACCCGACGCCCTCTCGTTCGAGCAGCGTCAACGACCCGTTCTCTTCGATTTCCCGGCGGAACATGTTGTAGCTCGGTTGATGGATCAACAGCGGCGTTCCCATCGAACGCAGGATCTCGATCGCGCGCCCGGCGAGCTCGGGGTCGTAGTAGTTGGAGATGCCGGCGTAGAGCGCGCGTCCGGAGCGGACGGCGGTGTCGAGCGCTCCGGCCGTCTCCTCGAGCGGGGTGTCGGGATCGGGCCGATGGTGGTAGAAGATATCGACGTAGTCGAGGCCCATGCGCTCAAGGCTCGCGTCGAGGCTCGACAGCAGGTACTTGCGGCTGCCCCCGTCCCGGTAGGGGGCGAGATCGCTTTGCATGATCGCGCCGAAATTCTCCTCTGCAGAGCCGGGAGGCGGTCCGTAGTTGTTCGCGAGGTCGAAGTGCGTGACCCCGAGGTCGAAGGCGTGCAGGAGCATCGCGCGCGCCTCCTCCCGCGTGTCCACTCCGCCGAAGTTGTGCCACAGGCCGAGCGACACGCCCGGAAGGGCGATTCCGCTGCGCCCGCAGCGGCGATAGGTCATCGTGTCGTAGCGATCGGTGCGTGCCTGGTACATCCTGCGCTCTCCAAGTGCTGTTTCGGACGTAGTGATGATAGACGGAGCGGGGGGTGCGGTGGAAGCCCACCGGCGACCACAGCGCCCCCGGCGAGTGCATACCGGGACGCTGGAAGAGATCGTCCGCGATGGGTAGACTGTCTGGCAATGAACACCATACGCGTGCTCCTCGTTGGAATCGGTGGCTACGGTGCCGGCTATCTCGACGCGATGCTCGATCACGCGGACGAGATGGGGCTCGAGCTCGCCGGCGCGGTCGACCCGGCGCCGCGCGGCTGCAGCAGACTCGCGGAGCTCGAGGAGCGGGTGGGGACCGTTCACGATACGCTCGACGCGTTCTACGAGCGCGGCGGGGCCGATCTGGCGGTGATCTCCGCGCCGATCCATCTCCACGCCCCGCTCACCATCAAGGCGCTCGAGCGCGGGTCGCACGTGCTCTGCGAGAAGCCGGTGGCGGGCGCGGTCCAGGACGCGCTCGCGATGGCGGCCGCGGCGAAGGAGCACGAGCGAACGCTCGCGATCGGCTACCAGTGGTCGTTCTCGGAGACGATCCAGGCGATCAGGCGCGACGTGGTCGCCGGACGATTCGGCGTTCCGCTGCAGATGAAGACGCTCGCATTCTGGCCGCGGCCCGCCTCGTACTACGGCCGCACGTCGTGGGCCGGGGCGCTCCGCGCGCCCGACGGCTCGTGGGTCCTCGACAGCCCGGTCAATAACGCGACGGCGCACTACCTGCACAACGCGCTGTTCGTGCTCGGGTCCGACGGTGGCCGCCCGCTGTCGGTAGAGGCCGAGCTCTACCGCGCGAACGAGATCGAGAGCTTCGACACCGCGGCTCTGCGCGTGGAGACCGCCTGCGGCGCGGAGGTGCTCTTCTACACCGCGCACCCGGTGCCCTCGCGCGTGGGACCGGTCATCCACTACCGGTTCAGCGAGGCCGATGTCTACTGCACCGACCCGGGCCACTTCTACGCGCGCCTGCCCGACGGTGCGATCGAGGACTACGGCTCTCCCGGCTTTCACCATCGCGGTAAGCTCGAGCGGATGGCGAAGCGGCTGCGCGAGAACGATCCACCGGCGTGCAGCGTCGACGAGGCGACCTACCAGCTGCTCGTGACGTGCGGGGCGCACGAGTCGGCGGAGATCGTGAGCTTCCCGACCGATGTCGTTCGCCGGTGGGAGCTTCCCGCCGGCATGATCGGTCCGTCGCCCGATACCCTGACGTGGGTCGCTGGGCTCCAGGATGCGTTCACGCAGGCCTTCGAACAGGGTGCGCTTCCGGCGGAGCTTGGTTCGCTTGCGTGGGCGCGCGGAGGCACGCCGATCGATCTGGAAGGCTACGAGCGGTTCCCGTCCGGCACGAGCTGATCGGACCGGTAGACGTGTCGGCGCTTCAGCCGCCGGCGGCCTGTGCCGCGCCGGACGCATCCGCGGCGACCACGAACCGGTGCAGCGAGAGCGCCCGCCTGCGGTACTCCCGCGGGACGCCCGGGAGCACCCAGTGGCTGTGGTCGCTCGCGTGCGAGTAGTGCTTGATGAGCAGAAGCCGATCGTCACGGACGATCGGTGCCCTGGAAGCGCGTGTGCCGCAGGGGAAGCGGAGCATAATACCGTGCGGGTTGTCGAGCTTGCCGGCTCGCTTCCAGGGGTGCCGCCGATCTGGACTTCGCTTATCGGTCTCGCTCTTCTTGCTGACAGATTCAGAGAAGGGCGGCGCGGTCAGTACCTCATCCTCATTCCGAAGCGGAACATACCGGCGCCGAACAGGATCTCCGGTCGCGCCTCGAACTCGACGTCGCCCGCCTCGATGCGCATGCGTGCGAGCTTGCCGGCGTGGCGCGACGAGAAGTAGCCCAGAGCGGAGTCCAGCAACATACCGCCGGTGAGGACTCCCGCGATGGAGAGCGATCGGCCCAGGGTCATGTCGCCCAGCGCCGTCTCCCACGTATCCTTGACCTGCGCATTCGAGCTGTCAAGGTAGTCGAGGCGGTCGAGACGCACCTCCTCCGGCAGCAGGAAGTAGACGCCGACGAGCGTTCCGGTGGTGATCGCGAGATCGCCGGTCACGAAGAGCGCGCCTGCGACCGGATCGTCGTTCAAGAACTGCCCGGTGCCGGGCATCACCATCGACGAGAGCCTGGACTTGCGCACGTAGGCGGCCTTCTGCGCGGGAATCGACAGCTCGCCTGCGAGCTCTTCCATCTCGCCGAAGGTCAGCTGCGCAGGCACGCGATCCTCCCTCTCGTCCATGATTGCGCGCGCCTCGTTGAGGTAGGGGCCGTCTCCGAAGCGGGCGAACGGGTCGTCGACCGTGCCCTTCTGCGCGAAGGCCGCGCCGCCTGCGATGGCGAGCATCGCGAGGATCAATGCTGTTCGTCTCATAATGTCCTCCATGTATGGTCGTCCTCTCCCGTCCGGGGAGAGGGGACCGCTCGCCGGTGCCTCCGGCGAACGGCCGGTCTTCAGCCACTGCGGCATGCGCCGCGTCTCTTGTAACCTGCTCAGGCAAACACCGCCCTTCCATAGCCCACCGAGGCTATGGGTTCCGATCGCGACGCAGGGCAGGCTGTGCGGGTCAGGCGAGAGACTCGCCCCGGCTTGCAGGCAGGGCCCTCCGTGGAGGGCAGAGAGG
>CAZVEF010000194.1:0-4060 GCA_964625715.1 uncultured Spirochaetaceae bacterium
CGAGTCTGGCTTTCGCCAAGGCGAGGGCATCGACTCAGTATGCGACGCACGATGGCGTGTTTCACGTCGTCGGTGTAGGCGCATTCCGCAAACTCAGTCAGAACCCTGACCTGCCGGTCCTGTATCTGGGCTGATTCGCCGCGCGCGGGGGATCTCTGTCGACAGCGGGCGTAGATTGCGATTCTGACGAGGTGTGCATAACGATTACCCGAGAGACCATCGACCTGACGGCACGGCCAGGCGGCTCCGAGTAGCCCAGGCAGCCTATTGGACGAAGATCCTGAGTGAACGAACGTAGCAGTTGGAGGGTCTATGATCGAGCTGTTGATACTCTTCGTCGTTCTCGCCGTCATATTCGGGCTGTTCGGGTTCACAAGGATCTCGACCGGATTCATGGCAATCGCGAGGGTTATCTTTTTCGTTCTGGTGGTGTTGGTCCTCGTCTGGCTCGTCATGGTCCTCCTCGGTGTGGCGATCATATAGACGCCGACCGCAGGAGATCAGGAGTGTGTCTGACTGAGCTTTCGATGGTCGGCCGGAAACAGGTGTTCCGGCCGACCGTTGGTGCCGTCTGATCGGCGGCTTCCCTTCAGGGATTGCACGCAGGCTGGTACGCTACTTCGTCCGGCTCGATCTGAGAGCCCACCACCGTCTCTGGTTGCAGGCGGTGCAGACCAGCGTCCACTCGGTGCTCACCTTCTCCATTCCACGGAGCAGGAATTGGCGGAACCCGATAGGTGCTTTGGTGATTCCGAACCGGGCTCGACGGTACTCTTGCGTTTCGCGTAGATACGCCTGCCTTCCTCGCTCCTGATCTTCTCGTTCATCGCCGGTAATCGCTTTCTGATCTTCGACTTCTCAACCGCATCGCTATTCACGTAGCCGGCGTCGCCAAGGATTCACTGCGATGCTCCGCGGCTCGCAGCGTAGCGTAGTCCCTTGTGCTTGCTCGCGTTCGCATCGTCGCGCTTCGCCGGACTGCGCAGGAGACTACCGGACCTCGAAACGCGGTCCACCACCGCACTCACGGATCTTCTGCCACGCGTACAGATACCGTCGGAGGCAGTTGGAGAGGCCGACTACTTGCCCAGATGGATATCGTATCCTGCGGCTACGGTGAACTGAGTGAAACCGTAGCCCTCGTCTGCGAACCAGGCGAGAGGCTGAAACGGCTGGAGCGAGATGTGGAAGCGATTGAAGTAGACTCCCAGCTTCAAGATCGGCAGAGTCGGTACCATGAATCCGGTGTCCACGAAGAACGCCGTACCCCCCAACCGGTCGCCGAACACCCATCGCGCGCCGACGCCAACACCGCCGACGGAGACGTACGTGTCCCCCCCCTGTCGTCGCTTCCGGAAGCCAAGCCTCCTGTCGCGAAAAGACCCCACGAGAAGCGTCTTGATCCGGGAAACATCCATCCGAACTGAGGTGCGATGAACGTGTCGTCTCCCGATTCATCCTGCAATTCGCCGGTTGATTCGTCGGATCCGGTGGAACCCCATCTGATGAATGTCGCGTTGAGTCCCGGATCGATCGAGTGCCCCGTCGGTCCGAAGCTGTGACCCGGTGACTCGGTGATCCCAATGCGTTGTGAAAGGTCGCGGTTGTACGAGTTGATCGCGATGATCGTCATGATCGTGTCCGTCGTCTTGAGTACGGAGCCGCCGAGCACCAGCGCCAGGGCGCGCTCTTGAACAAAGGGGGAGGCGATGAGCATGGCGTTCTGCGTCAGGAACAGCGGGATGCCGAGCCAGTAGTTCTCAGCGTGGATGAGCCCCGCCCCGAAGACCTCGAGTCCCACGCCTACGGCTATGCTCTTCTTCTGTTGCTCGTAGAGGAGGATATCCTCTGCTGCAACGCGACTACGCGACCGGTTACCAGAGCTATCCGTGCCGGCGGCTGCCGCCGATTGCTCCGCATCGGCATTGTATGTCAGGTTCTCGATCTCTGCTTTCCGCACGGTTAGGTTCCCCGCCGCCGTCTCGATGACGATGGAGACATCGGTCTGCTCGATGATCGACCCTACGATCGTCGAGCCGTCTTCCGTAGTGACACGGACCCTCTGGCGTGGCGCGGACGGGCGGACGGGCGGACGGCGGGACGGCGGGACGCTGTGTGAGCGGCAGGGCGCTATACGCGCTCATGGAAGGTCCTGTTGATGACGTCGAGCTGCTGCTCGCGCGTGAGCTTCACGAAGTTCACCGCGTAGCCGGAGACCCGGATCGTGAGCTGCGGGTAGTGCTCGGGGTGCTCCATCGCGTCCAGGAGCGTCTCGCGGCGCAGCACGTTGACGTTGATGTGGTGGCCGTTCTGCGCGAAGTAGCCGTCCAGCAGCGCGCAGAGGTTACGCACCCGACTCTCCTCCTCCGGGCCGAGCGTGTGCGGCTCGATCGAGAAGGTGTAGGAGATGCCGTCCTGCGCGTAGCGGTAGGGCAGCTTCGCGACCGAAGCCACGGAAGCGAGCGCGCCCCGCGTGTCTCGCCCGTGCATGGGGTTCGCGCCCGGGGCGAACGGTTCGCCCTTCTTCCGGCCGTCCGGGGTGTTCCCGGTCTTCTTGCCGTAGACCACGTTCGAGGTGATCGTGAGGATCGACTGCGTGGGCACCGCGTCGCGGTAGGCGGGCTGCGCGGAGAGTTTCTCCATGAAGCGCTTGACGAGCTCGCGCGCGATCGAGTCGACGCGGTCGTCGTCGTTGCCGAAGGCCGGGTACTCGCCTGAGATCTCGAAGTCGACCGCGAGCCCGCGCTCGTCGCGGACCGGGCGCACCGTCGCGTAGCGGATCGCGGAGAGAGAGTCGGCACAGACCGAGAGCCCGGCGATGCCGCACGCCATGGTCCGCAGTACGTCGCGGTCGTGGAGCGCCATCTGCAACCGCTCGTACGAGTAGCGGTCGTGCATGAAGTGGATCACGTTGAGCGTCTCAACGTAGAGCCGCGCGACCCAGTCGAGCACTGCGTCGAAGCGCTCGAGCACCTCGTCGTAGTCGAGCGCCTCGCCGGGAAGCGGCGCGAACGGCGGTGCCACCTGGCTGCCGGATATCTCGTCGCGCCCGCCGTTGATCGCGTAGAGGAGCGCCTTCGCGAGGTTGCAGCGCGCGCCGAAGAATTGCATCTGCCGCCCGATCACCATCGCCGAGACGCAGCAGGCGATTCCGTAGTCGTCGCCCCAGTAGCTTCGCATCAGGTCGTCGTTCTCGTACTGGAGCGAGCTCGTGTCCGCCGAGACTTGCGCGCAGAAGCGCTTGAAGCCCTCGGGCAGCTCCTTCGCCCAAAGGACGGTGAGGTTGGGCTCGGGGGCGGGGCCCAGGTTGTAGAGCGTCTGGAGCACGCGGAACGAGCTCTTCGTCACGAGCGTGCGGCCGTCCACGCCCATGCCGCCGATCACCTCGGTCACCCAGGTGGGGTCGCCTGAGAAGAGCTCGTTGTAGTCGGGCGTGCGCAGGAAGCGCACGAGGCGGAGCTTCATCACGAAGTGGTCCACGATCTCCTGCGCCTCCTCCTCGGTGAGCGTACCCTCCGCGAGGTCACGCTCGAAGTAGACGTCGAGGAAGGTGGAGACGCGGCCCAGGCTCATCGCGGCGCCGTTCTGTTCCTTCACCGCTGCGAGGTAGGCGAGGTAGGTCCACTGCACCGCCTCGGTCGCGTTCTGCGCCGGGCGGCGCAGGTCGAAGCCGTAGGTGTCGCCCATCGCGACGAGCTCGGACAGCGCGTCGAGCTGTTCGGAGAGCTCCTCCCGAAGCCTGATCGTCTCCTCGGTGACCGGCGACTCGGTGCGCGTCTGCTCGCGCCGCTTCTCCTCGATGAGCCGCCGGGCGCCGTAGAGCGCGAGCCTGCGGTAGTCGCCGATGATGCGGCCGCGCCCGTACGCGTCGGGGAGGCCGGTGATGATGCCCGACTTGCGCGCCGCCTTCATTTCGGGCGTGTAGGCGGAGAAGACGCCGTCGTTGTGCGTCTTGCGGTAGCGGTGGAAGATCTCTGAGACCTTCGCCGGCAGCTCGAACCCGTACGCCTCGCACGCCGCCTCCACCATCCGGATCCCGCCGTACGGCATGATCGCGCGC
>CAZVEF010000195.1:0-4036 GCA_964625715.1 uncultured Spirochaetaceae bacterium
CCTCCATGAAAGAGTCATTCTCTCTTCCCTTCCCTCATAATGACAAAGAACACCGCCGCTGCCCGGCGAACCGGATTACGGCTACCAGATACCGGTGCTCGACAACGACGCCGAGGCTTAACCGTTCTGGATGCTTACACCCCGTCTCCGAGGCGCGAAGCGTAAGCTACTATGCCCGCGAGCCGTTGTCAAGACTCTTGCCGGCTTTCTCCCTCTTCCTTTCGCATCGCAATTTCCAGGGCGGCTTCCTTCTCACGGATCTTCTGGCGGACCTCGTCGATCTCGGCGATGAGGTCCGCCACACCTTCCGTCTGTTTGTCGATCTGAGCCCGCTGCTCGGTGACCAGCGCCTCGTAGGCACGCGTGCCGAGCTTCCCGATCAGCTTCTCCGCCTGGTTCTCGAGTTGCATGATCTCCAATCGCAGGACACCGCGCTCCCCCAGGTCCTGTGCGCGATCCTTCGCCTTGCCGAGCAGGTCTCGCGAACCTTCCAGGCCCTTCTCCATCGTATTCTTCATGCGATCCCAGAAATCCATACGTGCCTCCTTCCCGGGCACAGCCTCAATCCAGCGGCTTCGTTGACTGGGGCGACCCTACAATTTAAGATGTCGCAGAACCTGCGGCAGGTCAAAGGCCTGCGGCAACTCAAGGAGCAACTATGAACCTGGTGTTTCTCGGTCCTCCGGGAGCCGGCAAAGGTACGATGGCGAGTCGACTCGCCGACGACATGAAGATTCCGCACATCTCTACCGGAGACATGTTCCGGTCTGCCATGGCGCAGGGTACCGAGCTCGGTCTGAAGGCGAAGGCGATCATGGAGGCCGGTGACCTCGTACCCGACGAGCTCACCATCGCGATGGTCAAAGAGCGCCTGTCGAAGCCAGATGCCCAGAAGGGGTACATCCTCGACGGCTTTCCGCGGACCCTTCCCCAAGCCGAGGCGCTGGACGAATTCGCGACGATCGAGCAGGCCGTCCGGTTCGAGCTCGAAGAGGAACAGCTCGTTCGCCGCCTCTCGGGTCGGCGTGTGCACAAGCCGTCCGGGCGCACCTACCACGTCGAGTTCGCGCCGCCGAAAGAGCCGGGCAAGGACGACGTGACCGGCGAGCCGCTCATCCAGCGCGACGACGACAAGGAAGAGGCCATCCGCAACCGCCTGAAGGTCTACCACGATCAGACCGCACCGCTCGTGTCGTACTACGAGAAGAAGGGCATCCTCGTCTCGGTCGACGCGAGCCCATCACCCGACGAGGTGTACGAGTCGCTGAAGAAGGTCGTTCGCTAACGAACAGACGGGCGCTATCCGTCGCCGTCGCCCTCGTCGTCGGTCGCGCCCGGCGCCTCTTCCTCGTCCGACCCCGTAGCCTCAGCGCCCTCACCGGCCTCGATCAGGCCCGCGTCGGCCCCGATCTCCTCGAGCTCGGCTCGACCGACGGCCTCGCGACTCGCCACAAGCCGCGCAAACGCCTCCGCGTCCCCGAACCCGAGGGTGATCGCCGTACGCACTGCGTCCAGCCCGGCTTCGGTTTCCTGCGCCTCGGTGAGCAGCAGCCGGCCGCGCTCGAAGTGCGCGGTCGCCTGCTGCGCCGGCTGAGCTCCCGCTCCCTCGGCGGCACCCGACAGCACCTCGATCGCATCCGCGTAGTACTCCTGCTCTTCGAGGAGAGCGGCGTACTCGAGCAGGGCATCGGCCCCCGGCGTGTCGACGATCTCGACGTAGCGCTCGTAGGCGTCGAGCGCACCGACCGCGTCGCCGGCCTGCCGTTCGGCGCGCGCGACCTGGAGTGCGAGATCAGGGTCGTCTTGGTCGAGTTCGAGCGCGCGGCGCAGCGCGGCGAGCGCATCGTCGGTATCGCCGAGCTCGAGTGCGACGGTCGCCCGGTTGCGCATCACCTGCGGATCGGTGGGGTTCACACGCTCGACCCGCCGGTACCATTCTGCCGCTTGCTCGAGGTCGTCCGCCTCGTAGTGCGCGTACGCGATCGTCTCCATGACGAGCGAGTTGTCCGGATCTTCGGCGAGCAGCCGATCGAGCAGCGCGAGAGCGTCATCATAGCGCTCCTGGAGCACGTACACACGGGCCAGGTTGTACGACCCGCGCGCAAGCTCGGGCGAGAGCTCGATCGCGCGGGCGAGATAGGTCGCGCTCTTCTCGAGCTCCCCCAGGTCGAAGTAGGCCGAGCCGATGTTGTAGTACTCCCTCGCCAGCTCCTCGCGGCTGAGCGTCGTGGTGCACGCGGCGAGTGCCAGCGCAGCGAGAGCGACGATCGCGCCGAATCGCGCCGCTGCGCGCGCCCGGGCGACATCGGCCCTGCGGCAATGCCTCATCGTGCGAGCACCGTTTGCTCGATCGCTCGCACCTGCGACCGGTAGAGGTTGGCGATGTTCGTCCCGTAATCGGCGATGAGCTGGATCATGTTGCGCGGCTCTTCGTGCGTGTCGGCTCCGTTGAGACGGTCGCCCGCGTCGCCGAGGCCGGGCAGGATGTAGGCAAGGTCGTTCAGCACCGGGTCCATCCAGAGCGTGTAGACGCGCGCATTCTCGATCGCCCGAATGACGCGCAGGCTTCCCTTGAGCGCGGAGATCACGTTGAAGAAGCTGACCGAGCGCGGCTTCAGCCCCTGCTCCTGGAGGTACTTCACGATCGTCACAAGGCTTCCGCCGGTGGCGTTCATGGGGTCAGCGAAGATGAGATCCTTGCCCGCCAGCGACTCGAGATCGAAATAGCTGCGATCGAGGTCGAGGATGTACTCCATGTTGCTCTCGCGTTTGGTGTCGTCTCGCTTGATCCTGAACAGCGCAAAGGGGGTCACATAGCCGGTGGAGGTGTACTCCTCGATCTCCTTCGACATGATCATGGATGGCAGCAGAGCGCCACGCAGCATCACGCACATCACCGTGTTCTCGAGCTGGTCGTCGACGTCCGGGATCTTGTGGACGGCGTAGTTCTGCACCGGGTCGGTGACGGGAGTGCGAACGATGAGATGATTCTTGCGGTGATTATCCGGTTCGGCGAACGCGAGGTTGAACAGCAGCTCGTAGGCGCGCTGGATATAGTAGACGAACTCGTAGTGCTGGGTACGCACGTCGCGAAGCTTGGCGATCAGCCGCGAGGCCTCGCCGTGGACGGTAGGCGGCGTCTGGAACGAGTAGACCCTGATCGCGGGCTCGGTCGCGGTGATCTCCTGCATCCGGTCGCCCATCCTGTTATAGAGCTCGATGAGCCGCTGCTTCTCCTGGACCAGACGCTGCTCGTTCTGGCTCGAGGAGAGCACGCGCGAGGCCTCGGTTACCTGAGCGTAGAGGTCGTCCATCGCGTCGAGCGATGCGCGGTCGCCTTCGGTCAGATACCCGTCGAGGTCGGTGGCCTTCAGCACGATCGTGTCCATGGGGTCACTATAGACGCAGCGAGGGCCTTTCTCAACAACTCGCCCTTCCCCGAAACGGTGGTTGTTTGCGGCTCCGGGTTGTGGGAAGTATATTCGAAAGAGACGAACTAATTTGGAGAGGAGTGAAAAATGACGAAGAAGACACTGATCATCGCCTTCGGATTGCTGGTGATCGTCGCCGCAAGCGGGTTCTCGCTGGGCCTCGGCCTCGCGTACGGACTGGACCCCGTCGGGGGGCTGCCCCAGAATGTCCTGTTCTCGATGAAGTTCGACGAAGTTCCGGCGCTGCTCGGACTCGGGTTCAGCTTCGAGGAGCCGATCCGCATCGGCATGACCGCCGACTGGTGGCTCGCGAGCGGGAACCTGGTGAGTTTCATCAACTACTACGTCGGGCCGGGACTGTACGCAGGCATCGGGGAAAACATCTTTGATATCGGGTTGCGCATTCCGGTCGGTCTCAACGCGTACCCCATTCCCGAGCTCGAACTCTTCCTGGAGATCGCGCCGGCTGTCGCGTTCCTGCCGACCTTCCCGGACCCGGGTCTCCAGGGTGCGGTCGGGTTCCGGTTCTGGTTCTAGCCGGATCGTACCGGAGGACGTGGGTGCGCCCTGGCGGGCGCACCACCACCCTGGCGGGCGCACCACCA
>CAZVEF010000196.1:0-4030 GCA_964625715.1 uncultured Spirochaetaceae bacterium
AGCCGGAGCTCGAGCCGCTCCGTGTGCCCGGGCCGGATACGACCTCGTAGCCGTACACGTCGCAGAACGATTCGACCACCTGGGACTTGACCGTTTCCATATCCGGCCGCCGCCCGAGCTCTCGCTCGAGCGAGGTGACGCCCTTGTCGCGGATGCCGCAGGGAACAATCCAGTCGAAGTGCGAGAGGTCCGGGGCGACGTTGAACGCGAACCCGTGCATCGTGATCGCGCGCGTCACCGCGATACCGATCGCGGTTATCTTCCGGTCGCCCACCCATACCCCCCGGTGCTCGTCGTCGCGGCCGGCGGCGATGCGGTAGTGCCGGTCCAGCAGACGAATGAAGAGCTCCTCCATCCGTTCGACGAACAGGCGCAGCTTGCGCTGGTGGTTGTAGAGGTTGATGATCGCGTAGCCGACGATCTGTCCGGGGCCGTGGTAGGTAGCCTCGCCTCCGCGCGTGATGCGGTGGATCGTCACGCCGGCCTCCTCGAGCACCGGCAGCGGGGCGAGGATGTCGGCGTCCCCGGCCTTGCGTCCCATCGTGATGACCGGCGGGTGCTCGACGAGAACGAGCGTGTCCCCCACGCGCTCCTCGCGCCGCTCCTCGACGAGGCGGTACTGCAGGGCGAGCGCCTCGTCGTAGGCCATGCGCCCCACGTCGCGGACGGTGAGCTTCAGTGCATCCGTATCGCCGTCCATCCTCGCGCTAATCCTCCGGTTCCTTCTGGTGTTCGGTCACCAGACGCGTGATCGTCTCCGCCATCTCCGGCAGCGGAACCTGGTACTGTACGTGGCCCATCTCGTAGGCGACCTTGGGCATCCCGTAGACGACCGACGTCGACTCGTCCTGCCCGACGGTGAGCCCGCCCTTCTTCAGGATCGAGCCGAGCTGGGCGGCGCCATCCTTGCCCATGCCGGTCATGATAACGCCCAGCGCGCATCTGCCGTAGTGCTCGGCAATCGACTCGAAGAGCACGTCCGCCGACGGGCGATGACCGTTGCGGTTGGGGTCCTGATTCGTGCGGATGCGGGCAACGCCGCCGGAGCGCGTCACCGTCAGGTGGTGATCGCCCGGTGCGATATAGATGGTGCCGGGCGCGAGCCTCTCGTCGTCGTCGGCTTCCTTTACCGTGAGCGGGCAGACCCGATCGAGGCTCTTCGCGAACTCGGTGGTGAAGCCGGGCGGCATGTGCTGGACAACGACGATGGGGCAGGGCAGATCGCCGGGGATGAGCGCGAACACCTTCCGCAGCGCGTTGGGACCGCCGGTCGAGATTCCCACCGCCACGATCTCGATCGGCCCCGCCTTCACCGGAGGACGCTCGACGAGCGGCGGTACGACCGGCTCGCCGCGCGCCTGCAGGCGCGCGGCCGCGGGTGTCGACGACGCCCGCGCGGCGGCCTTCGCGACCGGCCGCTCCGCCGGTTCTCCGTGGCGGATCCGGTACTCGGCTCCGAGCGACTTGATGAGCTCGAGCAGCTGTTCGGCCACCTTGTGTACATCCGGGCTCACCGAGCCGGACGGCTTCAGGATGAAGTCGGAGGCTCCGAGCGAAAGCGCGTCCATGGTGATCTTCGCTCCGCGCGTTGCGACCGACGAGAGCACGACGACCGGGACATCGATACCCCGCTTGCGCCGCTCCTGGAGAAACTCGATGCCGTTCATCTCCGGCATCTCGAGGTCGAGGACGATCACCTCCGGCTTGAGCGAATCGATCTTCTGCAGCGCGAACCTGCCGTTCATCGCCTTGCCGACGAGCGTCGTCTCGGGGTCGGAGTCGACGATGCGCCCGACGAGGCTGCGCATCATCGCCGAGTCGTCGACCACGAGGACGCCGTAGGGGTTCGAGCTCACGCGCAGATCTCCTTTCGGTAGATACAGGCCCAGTCGGTCCGAAGAAACTCGAAGCCGGTCTCCATCCCGAAGAGCGACTCCGAGTGCCCGATGAAGAGAAACGACTTCGGGCCCATGGCGTCCCAGAATCGGTCGACGACCGCCTTCTGCGCCGCCTCGTCGAAGTAGATGAGGACGTTGCGACAGAAGATGACGTCCAGGCTGCGCAGACCGCTGTCGTGCTTCAGGTTGTGGTAGTCGAACCGGACCATCCGTCTGATCTCGTCCTTGACCCGATACCCGCCCGGCTTCGCGTCGAAGTACTTCGTGAGGTACTTCTCGGGGATTCCCTGGACACGGTTCTCCGCGTAGAAGCCTTCCTGCCCGATCATGAGCGACTTGAGGCTCAGGTCGCTCGCTACGATCTCTGCGGTGAACCCGTCGGGCAGGACTTCGCGCAGGATCATCGCAAAGGTGTACGGTTCTTCACCGGTCGAGCAGCCGGCGCTCCAGAGGCGAATGGTGGTCGACCGGGCGGCCCGTTTGATCTTCACGAGCTCGGGAACGACGTAGTACTCGAACGTCTGGACGTGCGCCGTATTGCGGAAGAACCGTGTGAGGTTGGTCGTGACCGAGTCGAGAAGCGCGCGTAGCTCCGACTCGTTACTCCTGATCGATCGGTAGTACTCGTCGACGGTGGTGACCGAGGAGCTTCTGACCCGTTCCTTCAGCCTGCTCTCGAGGATGGACCGGTTCGTCGCCGAAAAGTGGATGCCGCTCGCGTCGTAGATGAGCGCCCTGAACTTTTCGAAGTAATCGTCGGACAAAAACTCTGACATCTGGATTCTGGCGCCCCGGTTTGGTTTTTCAAGCTATGCCTTTGCAAAAAACCTGTCAACTGCGCCGAGATTTTCCCGCACCGCGTGCTACACTCGAAGAAGAATGGGTGAGGCTTGGACTGAGGTGAGCATTCGGGGGGTCGTAATCGACCCGATGACCGGCGACCCCACGGTGCTCCTCGAAGACAACGACGAAACAGCCGTCATCGCGGTGTGCGCCGATCCGTCGGTGGCAGGTGCGATCATCTCCGAGCTCGAGGGCCTGGAGCAGGAGCGCTCGCAGACCTTGCTCTATCGGTTCTTCGTGCGCCACGGGGTCTCGGTCGTGCGGCTCGAGCTGATGCACGGCCGCGACGGCGTGCTCGGCGCATGCCTTCGTTATGTGTACGACGGCGAGGATTACGGGATCGAGGTGCGTCCGGTCGACGGGCTGCTTGTGGCCGCGCAGACGCACGCACCGGTGGTCGCGGACGAGGACCTGATCGACCGCGGCACGACCTCAGCCGCCCCCCGCGTCATGGACGGCAGCGACCTCCTCATCTTCAGCCGACATTCCACCGATCGGTGACCCGTCCGTCCGCCGCCGCAGGCGCCATGCGCATTGACAAAGCCCTTCGCGACGCGGATACTGAAATCCCATGAAGAAGTACATCTTCGTGACCGGCGGGGTGTGCTCCAGTCTGGGAAAGGGGATCGCGGCGGCTTCTCTGGGGAGCCTCATCGAGCTACGCGGTCTCCGCATCCGAATGGCGAAAATCGACCCCTATATCAACGTTGATGCGGGCACCATGAGCCCGTATCAGCACGGCGAGGTCTACGTCACGGACGACGGCGCAGAGACCGATCTCGACCTGGGCAATTACGCCAGGTTCACCGCTTCCCCGCTGAGCAGGGCAAACTCGATCACCACCGGCCAGATCTACCAGGAAGTCATCCAGCGCGAGCGCGAGGGACGCTACCTCGGTCGCACCGTTCAGGTCATCCCGCACATCACCGACCGCATCAAGCAGCGCATCCTCGCCGTCGGCGAGCACCCCGAGGTCGACGTGACCATCGTCGAGGTAGGCGGAACGGTCGGAGACATCGAATCGGTGCCGTTCCTCGAGGCCGCGCGCCAGATGATCCACGAGCTCGGTCACGGGAATGTGCTCGTCGTCCACCTGACGCTTGTCCCGGAGGTTGCCGGCTCGGAGCTGAAGACCAAGCCGACGCAGCACTCGGTCAAGGAGCTGCAATCCATCGGCATCCAGCCGGGCATCCTGCTCTGCCGGGCGCCGCGCGAGCTCGACGACGACATGCGACGCAAGATCGCGCTCTTCACCAACGTGCCGTTCGAGGCGGTGATCAGCGCGTACG
>CAZVEF010000197.1:0-3975 GCA_964625715.1 uncultured Spirochaetaceae bacterium
ACGTGCAGATAGTACTGCTCGCTCTTCACGGTGAAGTCTTTGATCCCTTCGAGCAGCTCGCTCGACGTGTTACGCACGTTCACGACGTACTCGACGCCGTCTCCGCCCGGGTGCGCCACCCAGTTGCCCCCGGTGATGAACTGCCACAGTACGCTCTCGCGGAAGGCATCGCACATGCCGCCGTGGCAGCCGGCCATTCCCACACCGGAGGCGACCGCGTTGCTGACCGCCTCTGCCTGCGCTTTCTCGATCTTTCCCATCGTCCAGACCGGAACGATCAGGTCGAGCGACGCGAGCTTCTCCGCGTCCTCGAACGACTCGAGCGTGCGCGACACCTCGACCTCGAAGCCGTGGTCCTTGAGGATCGATTCGGCGATGGAACCGACCTGTTCGGGCTCGTGGCCGTCCCAGCCGCCCCATACGATGAGTGCTTTCTTCATGGTGAGCTCCTTCGTTTCGGCTTGAGTGCGCATTGTGGCCTGCGAGGAACGATTGTGCAAGGGCGTCCGGGCCGTCGGGCCGGCTGCGAGGATCGCTCCGCCGTGGTTGAGACCGCGCCGATCGGGTATAGTCTGGGATGTGAACGCGTACGAGGAGATCGTAAACCGGTCGAGCGACTACATCACGCTTATCAACCGCGACTACGTCTACGAGATCGCGAACGACGCGTACTGCCGGCAGATCGGCCTGTCGCGCGAGGAGGTCATCGGCCGTACGGTGAGCGACGTATGGGGTGAGAAACGCTTCCAGACGGCCATCAGGCCGAATCTCGACCGGTGCTTCGCGGGTGAGCAGGTCAGCTACATCGACAAGTTCACCTTCGGCGAGATCGAGCGCCATATACACGTCTCGTTCTTCCCGTACACGAGCGAGGGTCGGACGACCCACGCGCTGGTCTTCTCGCACGATATCACCCGACTGAGCCAGGTCGAGGATCGGCTCACCAACTACGAGGTTCGAGACCCGACCACCGGCCTCTTCAACAGGAGGTCGATGGAGATCATACTCGACCGCGAGATCGAGCAGGCGCGCGCCTCCTCCGGCGATCCGCTGCGAGCGCTCATGTTCGTCCGCGTGGAGAACCTGGGGCAGATCGTCGACCTCTACGGGCACGCAACCGGCGACTTGCTGCTCGAGAACACCGGCCTGCGGATGATGCGCTGCCTGCGGAGTACCGACTACACCTTCCGCTTCGAGGGGACCGAGCTGGCGGTGGTCATCACCGCCATCGACGATCGGATGGAGCTCGCGCCGACGGCGATCAACGTGCACCGTGAGATTTCGCTGCCGTACCAGCACGGAGGCGCGACGCTCACGCTCGGAGCGAGCATCGGCATCGCGCTCTTCCCGGACGACGGTTCGAACCGCGACGAGCTGGTGCGCAGCGCTCATATCGCGATGTCGGACGCCAAGCGTCGCCACGTACCCTACGTCTTCTTCGACTCGCAGCTGCACACATCGGTCCAGGATCGGCTCGCGCTCCGCTCGGAGCTCGACGGCGCGCTCAAGAACGGCGAGTTCGAGCTCTACTTCCAACCCATCGTAAACGCCCGGGGCGTCGTTCTCGGCGCGGAGGCGCTGATCCGCTGGCAACACCCGCGGCGCGGGCTCGTCGCTCCGACCGAGATCATCCCGGCCGCGCTCGAGGCGAGGCTCATGGTCTCCATAGGCCGATGGGTGCTCTTCGAGGCGTGCGAGCTGGTCTCGCGCTTTTCCACCGACCGCGAACGATTCGTGACGGTCAACATGACAGCCGGAGAGTTTCTCCACCCGGACATGCTTGAGAGCGTCCGCAGGGCGATCGAGCGCGCCGGTATCCGCCCCGCGCAGATCAAGCTCGAGATCACCGAGAGCGAGTCGATGGCCGATCCGGACGCCGCGATCCGCCGCATCCGGACGCTCCAGAAGATGGGTGTGGACGTGCTGATCGACGACTTCGGCACCGGACAGTCCTCGCTCTCGTATTTGCGGCACCTGCCGGCGAGGATCCTCAAGCTCGACCAGGCGTTCACCGCCGACCTCGCCGATCGCGAAACCGGTCACCCCTTCCTTGAGCACGTCATCGCGGCGATGAAGAGCCTCTCGAAGATCGTCGTGCTCGAGGGTATCACCGACGCGAGTCAGGCGCGCGAGGCGGTGCGACTACGCTTCGACCTCCTGCAGGGCGATCACTTCGGCGCGGCGATGCCCGCGGCGGATTTCGCACGGCTCGTCGGACGGTAGGTGCGCGGGGGCTCACGACGGGGCGCGCGAGCTCGCGCTGCCCGCCGTGCCGGGGCCTCAGCCAAAGCGGCCGCCCTTCTTGATGAAGCTGCCCTGCCGGAACTCGCGGAACGCCTGTTCGAGCTCGGCCTGCGTGTTCATGACGATGGGGCCGTACCACGCGACCGGCTCGCGAATCGGCCTGCCTGAGACGAGCAGGAACCGAAGCCCCTCCTCGCCGGCGGCGACGCGCACCTCGTCTCCGGAGTCGAAGACGACGATCGACCTGTTGTCGACCTCCACCGGCTTGCGCGCGATCACGCCCTCTTCGATCTCGTAGGGGACCGGCCGCGGGCCTGAGGCGCCGCGGAAGCTGCCGGTACCCTCGAACACGTAGGCGAACGCCCGCGACTGGAGATCCACCGGGAAGGACTTCGTTCGTCCGGCAGGAACGGTGACGTCGAGGTAGCGCGGTGCCGCGGCGATCCCGTCTACCGGGCCCCGTACGCCGCCGTACTCGCCGCAGAGCACCCTGATGATCGTCCCGTCGTCCTCGAAGCGTACGGCAACCTCGTCGCCGGGGATGTCCTGGTAGCGCGGGTCGCTCATCTTGAGCTCGCGCGGGAGGTTCGCCCAGAGCTGGAACCCGTGCATGCGCCCCGCTTCGTCGCCTTTCGGCATCTCCTGATGGATGATCCCGCTGCCGGCGGTCATCCACTGGATCGACCCTGCGCCGAGCGTGCCGCTGTTGCCCAGACTGTCGCCGTGCTCGACGGTTCCCGCGAGCACGTAGGTGACCGTCTCGATACCGCGGTGGGGGTGCCACGGAAAGCCGGCACTGTAGTCCTGCTCCCGGTCGCCGCGGAAGTCGTCGAACAGAAGGAACGGATCGGTCAGGTCCGTTTCGCCGAATCCGAAGGCACGGTGGAGGTTGACCCCCGCTCCTTCGCGCGTCGGACGGGCGGTATCGATTCGCCGTACCGGGTTCAGTGACATAGACGCTCCTTAGATGAGTAAAAAGGTACTTTTTCCGGTCCCGCGGGGAAAGCCGAGTTCCTTCGCAGCGGCGCGAGGGCCGGCGGTACGGCTCAAGGAGCTTCAACGTGTCGACGAGACGAAAGAAGGGCTCCGGAGCAGTGCCCCGGAGCCCTCGATTCGCGTTTCGACCGGCCTGCACGCAGACGGGTCGGTGGCCGCGCCCCGCTCGGGGGCGAATCGGCCTTTAGTCTTCCTGCTCGAGCTTCTTCAGATCCTCGAACCGGCGCTTGTTGTCCTGGATGGCCAGTTCGCGAAGTCGCTGCGCCTCTTCCGGCTGTGCGAGCTCGAGCGCCCGGTAGCGGATTTCGGCCTGCGTGTACTCCTTGAAGTCGGTCGTCGGCTCCTCGCTCTCCCAGACGAACGGGTTCTGTCCAAGGTCGCGATGCTCCGGGTTGTACCGGTAGATGGGCCAGTATCCGCTGGAGGCGGCGGCCTTCATCTGCTGCGGTGCGAGCTTCATGTCGTATCCGTGCGCGATGCACGGCGAGTAGGCGATGACGATCGACGGGCCGTTGTACCGCTCGGCCTCGATGATCGCCTGGAGTACCTGCTCGCGGTTGGCGGCCATGTTGACGCTCGCTACGAAGGCGTTGCCGTAGGTCGTCATCATCAGACCCAGGTTCTTCTTGCCCAGCTTCTTGCCGCTCGCGGCGAACTTGGCGATCGCGCCGCGGGGCGTCGACTTCGACGCCTGGCCGCCGGTGTTCGAGTAGACCTCCGTGTCGAGCACGAGCA
>CAZVEF010000198.1:0-3955 GCA_964625715.1 uncultured Spirochaetaceae bacterium
GCAGCTGATCTTCCGAGACCTCCTCGGGGCTGTTCAGATACAGCTCGTACATCCATTCGGTGACCTGCAGGCCCTCTTTTTCGATGTGTTCCATGACGGGGGTGTACGTCTTCTCCAGCGTGGAATAGGGGCCGATGTGGATTGCCGAGAGCACTTTGCCGCCGGGAATCGACCCCGGTTGAACTCGTCCTTCGCCGGATACCACGGTACCCACCGGGAATCCCGCTTCAATGTCCAGGGCCGCCATATCCGCGTTGTGGTAGAGCACGAAGGGATACCCCGTTATAGTGAGGCCGTTCCGCTGGAGATATTCCATAAGCTCGCCGTAGATGCTCCCGAGAGTTGCGGGTATTCCCTCCAGTGATGTCGTGGTCCGTACCACGATGGTCTGCTGTTCCTGTGTTTCCTTGATTTCCATGGTCGTTCTCCTTGCGTCATGATGACGGCAGACTACCCGGTGAAATACGACAGCCTCCTGTCATGTTTGATTCAGGATGCATAGATTTCGGCGATCCTGTCGGCGGTATCGGCGATAATCGTCCGCACATGCGGCGGACTCAGAACCTCCACACATGCACCGAACGACAGGATATGGCCGTACAGCCACCCGTCCTCGGGCATCCTGGTCCGGACAACGACGCTCCCGTCGGGCTGCGGCTCCCACGCGTCGTCGGGGTAGAACTCTTCGACCAACGACGTCATCGGCGGCTGGAAGCGGAGAACCAGCTCCGGAGCGTCGCCGGTCTCCGGCGACGCCGATGCAGCCATGAACTCTTCGAAGGTCTGCTCGCGCCGGACAAACCGTTCCCGAATCATCTCAGGGTCACGAATCCGGGAAATACGAAAGAGACGATACGCGTTCTTGAGGCGGCAGTAGCCGTAGAGATACCAGGACCGCCATCGGAAGACGATAGTCATCGGCTCCACGGTCCTCGTGGTATGCTCCAGCTTGTTGTTGGTGTAGGTGAAGCGAAGTACGCATTCCTGGTCTACCGCCTTTCGCACAACCTGGAACGCTGCGCGTTGTCGGGGATCGCCACCGAGCATGCTGAAATCGATTGACAGTTTGCTCGATCTCCCGGCGAGAAAGTCGAGTCCCCGGTCGGGAACGAGGGTGCGGACCTTTTCCAGTGTCCGGTCCAGCTGTTCATCGTTGAGAGAAGCCCCGATTCCCTCCAGGGCGGTGATGATGTAGTAGAAATCCTCCACCGTCATCAGCTGGCGGTCCATCTTAAAGGAGTCGAGAATCCCATATCCCCCACCGGCCCCCTGCACCGCGTAGATGGGTATGCCGGCGAGCTCGATCGCTTCCATATCCCGCTGAATCGTACGGGAAGCTACGCCGAAGCGTTCGGCCATTTCACGGGCCGAGACCCGTTCCCGGTTGAGAAGGTAGATTACAATAGACAGCAGCCGGTCGGTCCTCATGATGCCGGTGCCTTCAGTATAACGGGTATACCAGACAATAGTCCTTCGTGGAGGCGACAATGCATGCACCCATTGTCCGTGAGAATCGGTGTCCGCCCCTCGCCCCGTGTCCCGTGCGCAACCTCACGAACTTCACGTTCGGCGTCCCCGAAGCGTAACCTGCAGCGAACTTGACGGGGTCTCGATCGAACGCTATGCTGAACGTTCGAAGGAGCAGCCATGGCCTCGCTTTCGGAGATCGCGCAGCACGCCGGGGTTTCGAAAAGCACCGTATCGCTGGTGATGAACAATCGCCCGTACGTATCCCAGGAAATGCGGGACCGGGTCCTCAGAGCCGCCGCGGAGTTGAGCTCGACGACCAAACCCCGCTCCGTGAACGCCCAGCACAGTCCGAACGTGCTGCTCATTCACCCCTTGAGCATGGGCTCGCAGCAGGTGTTTCGCGAGCTGCTGCAGGGCGTTCGCACCGCCGTCGTCAACGAGGGCCGCGGGCAACTCACCCCGGCCGCGCATGATCCGCCCCTGAAGCCCGAGCACGCCACAAGCGCACTGCTCCACGACCCCGCGCTGAGACCGGACGGCGTCATAGTCATGGGTGCGGGGGAGCACGATCCCATC
Organism: uncultured Spirochaetaceae bacterium; assembly: GCA_964625715.1. Taxonomy (GTDB): domain Bacteria; phylum Spirochaetota; class Spirochaetia; order DSM-27196; family SLST01; genus SLST01. The sequence continues at coordinate 2,047 of CAZVEF010000198.1, forward strand.
ATCGCAGAAGCACAGCAGGAGGGTCTGCCCTGCGTTCTTCTCGCGCGCCAGCACGCACCCGAGGGGACCAGCTGCGTCGGAATGGACAATGCGAGCGGAGCGCGCACCGCCGTCGAGCATCTGCTCGGACATGGGCACACACGGATAGCCCTGGTCGGCGGCGACGAGAGCTTCGACTACACCGAGCTCCGCATTGCCGGCTACCGCGAGGCGATGGAGGCGGCCGGTCTGGAACCCGAAATTCATCTCGGCAGCGGCGACACCGCAACCCGCGCGCTGATTTCGGCCCATCCGGATCGCAGAACCTTCCCGACGGGCATATTCTTCATAAACGACGAGCACGCGGCCCGCGGCATGCCGGTCCTCGCCGAACATGGGTTTCGCGTACCGACGGATGCTTCCGTCGTAGGCTTCGACGATACCGATAACGCGACTCAGTGCAGCCCGCCGCTCACCTCGATCCGCGTCCCCCGTTTCCTCATCGGCAGACTCGCGGGACGGACCGTGCTTGATCATATCCGTTTCCCCGAGCTCGAGCGGCTGACGCTGCTGCTCCGTACGGAGCTCATCAGCCGGGAATCAGTGGCCACGTTGACGAGGAGCGCATAGGGCGCCCGGGGCACATTCCCGCACCATGGGACTGCTATGCAGGCAAACGTGCATGACCTGCGCCTCCCGGACTGGGGGCCGTATTCAAAGACTCATGCCGGTATTTCCCACATCGCCGATTCGTCGCGTGGCATCCGGGTGGATTTCATACCGGTCCCGGGCCTGTTCCGACGGCTTGCGGCGGTGCCCTCGGCCCTGCATGACACGAACGTTCATATGTGGGATGCGAACCCGCAGTTGACCCGCTACCTCGTCCGCCATGAACTGCGCTGGAAGGACCGGATCTTCGCCGATATCGCCTACGACCTTCGCCGCGACGGCCCGGCGATCACCGCGCGGTTCGTCAACAACACCGATGCCCCGATTCACACCATGCTGAATCTCCTCGTGACCGTCCGCTACCCGAACGAAGAGCAGAGGACCGCTCGCCCCCTCGTGCCGTATCGGGCCGAGCTCCCGGAGTCCGCAATTCTGCTCGACGCGGTGGGCGACGCACGGCTCTTCAGTGGTGATGCGGAGGTCGTCGCGGGGATGGTGCCCGACGCGCTGTGGCCGTGTGAGCGACGCGCAGGCGGTTTCGTCGACGGGCGGGCTCTCGAGCTCGGCGTCCCGGCCGAACCGGGGGGTCCCGCCGTCGATACGGCTCGATTCGCGGTTGAGCTCCCCCGGGCGATGTCGGATGCCGCTGTTCACATTCGCTACCGGTGTGACACGGGCGGGCCCCTGCGGGTGCGCGGAATGGTCGATGCGGCGCTCGAGCCCCAGCCTGCACCGAGAACCGAAGTCCTGCACTGCGGGTATCTTCCCGCCGGGACGCACGAGCTGGTTCTGAGCGTGGGCGAAGGCGACCGCGCCCTCGTCGACGTCGTCGTCGTCGCGGAGAACGCCGACGCCGAGGCGGTCCGATTTGCGCCGGTCGAGCCGGCGCCGACGCCCCGCATCGAGCGAGCAGACGGGGCACGATTCGCCGACCTGAGCTTCCCGGATCTGCCCGGAGGGTACCGGGTACGGTGGTCGGGAGCAAACTGCGTCGTGCGCGAGATCCTCAACGCAGAGGTCGACTCGTTTCTTCCCGCACACGTCAACGAGCACGTCGCCACGCGACTTCGAGGAGACGGGGGGTGGCACTTCACCGACTTCTACATGCACCCCATTCTCGTCGGTGCCGACGCATCGGCCACGGTTCGGTTCGAGATCGCAGCCGCCGATTCGGCCGAGCCTCCGACTCCGGCGAAGGACGATGCCCCGGCGGCATGGCGGGCCGGCGGGGAGGCATACGCGTTCTCGCAGCGGCTCATGC
>CAZVEF010000199.1:0-3922 GCA_964625715.1 uncultured Spirochaetaceae bacterium
TAGACGTTGAGCTCCACGGTACCGCGGGTCGAGCCGAGCAGAACGACCTGGCCTCCCCGGGCGACCCGCTCGAGGGCCTCTCCCACGACCGCCGGTGCTCCGGTGGCCTCGATCACGGTATCGGGTCCGGCCCCGTCGGTCGCCTCGTCGATCCAGCGGGGAACGTCCTCCGGCTGCAGGACGTCGGATATGCCGCATTCCCGCGCTATGGCGAGACGTGCCGGTGAAAGGTCGGCAACCGCTCGTCTCTCCACACCGGGGACGTCGCCGAACAGTTGCGCGCAGAGGTTTCCGACGATTCCAGCGCCGTAGATGAGGACGTGCCGGCTTTCCCGCGCGCGAGCGATCACGGCGGTGAGGGCGATCTGGGCAAATCTCAGCGGGAGGTAGGACAACCCTTCGTCGTCCTGCGGGGTGCGCGCCGGCACGGTCGTCCACACCATCGCGGCCGGATTGAGGACGCCGTACCGTGCGTGTGCACCGTAGTACAGTACGCGCGTACCCTCCTCAGGCCCCGAACCCGAACGACGGTCGACGACCTCCCCGATGGCGGCATAGCCGGGTACGACGGGGTAGCGCGCCCAGCTGATCTCCGGATCGGAAAACCCGATGTGGGAGCCGGTGAAGAGGGCGAGCTCGGTGCCCGGGCTGATCATCGTGTGGGTGTTTCGCACGAGGCATTCTCCGGGCTGAAGCTCCGGTATCGAACGATTCTCGAACGACGTCTTTCCGGCTGAGGGGAAGATAAGAGACAATTGATCCATACAGACCTCGCATATACCACTGTACGGCAGGGAATTTGCTCCCGTCAACGGGAACGACGGTCGAAACGGTATAAAATTATTCGTTGACAGCGCGAATGTCCGATGATAGCGTAAATAGAACGATCGAACAATGCCGTTCGATCGATACCCGCGATGTGCGGAGCATTCAAGGAGGTTGCGCATGCGAAATCTCACAGTGATGATGATGGTGGTGGCGGTGCTGTTGATACCGACGGTCGCCATGGCAAGCGGTCAGGCGGAGGGAGAGGAGTCGGAGACGACGATCAGCTTCGTATGGTTCACCGATGGCCCCGATAAGGCGGCCATTGAGGGCCTCGTGGCCGACTATGAGGAAGAGAATCCGAACGTGAACATCGATTTCTCGATCGTGCCGTACGGAGAGCTCAACCAGCTTTTGCAGACCCAGGCATCGGCGGGCGAGGCACCCGATCTGGCGCGGGTCACCGAGCCGTACCGCTTCTTTGAGTTCGGTCTCGATCTCCGCCCTTACGTATCCGACGGTTTCGCGGATGAGTTTCTCGACGATCCGATGGGGCTTATCACCGGCCCGGACGGCGAAGTCTACGGGTTTCCCCATGACATGACGATGAACGGGCCCTTCATCAATGTTTCGCTCTTCGAGGAAGCAGGAGTGGAGATCCCCGAAGGTGACGTTCCGTGGGAAACCTGGTTCGAGCTGGCCTACGAGGTGCAACAGGAAACCGGTGTCCCCTACGCGGTTGCAGCCGATCGCAGCGGACATCGTCTGGACGGCATCATTCAGTCCTACGGCGGAAGCCTCTTCACCGAAGACGGATCGGAGCTGAATCTCGATGCGCCCGAGACGCAGGAGGCGCTTCGAACGTTCATCGAGCTGCACGAACGCGGCGTCATGCCGCTTGATATCTGGGCCGGTGGCAGCGGCTACGTCGGCGCCAATCAGCAGTTCGTGAACGGGCAGCTCGTGATGTATATCAGCGGAAACTGGCAGGTTGCGCAGTTCGATGAAACCATTGGAGACTCCTTCGAATGGAGGGCCATACCCAACGGCGTGAACGAACAAAGCGGCGGCATGCCGGGCGGCAAGTACGTCATGGCGTTCGAAGGATCCGAGCATCCCGAGGAGGTCGCGGATCTGCTGGAGTATCTCGCGAGCCGCGAAAGCGTGGAGCGATACGTCTCGGAGGCGATGTTCCTCCCTGCCCGCGAAGACCTGCTCGACGAAGGCGTCGACTATCCCGTTCGAAGCGATGTCATGAACACGTTTCTCGAGGGGCTGGGTAAACTGCCGTCCTCGGCGTACACGGATAACTATCACCAGAGCTTCGGCCCCGTCGCAAACGTGGTCCGAGACCGCGTAACCCAGGCGATCACCGAAGAAATCAGCGTTGATGAGGCGATGCGCCTGATGCAGCGGGAAGCCGAAGAAGTGATGGAGTAGTCGAATCCCGCGGGAGCATTCAACTGTCAGGGAGGCGGGGCGCCGTGGCGGCGTCCCGCCCTCTCCAACACGGGCCGCGGAGGTAATCGAGTGAAGGCAGGACGTAAAAAAAAGACGCCGATCGCGCCATATGTGTTTCTTCTCCCGAACCTGGTGATCTTCATTGTCTTCATCGTCATTCCGGCGTTTTCCAACTTCTATCTGAGCCTGTTCCGCGCGTCTCCGTTTCGCGAGCCGGAGTTCGTGGGGCTTGGGAACTTCATCCATATCCTGACGGTGGACGATCTCTTTCCGCGTGCCCTCCGAAATCTTGCCACATTCGTAGTGGCCGACGTCGGGTTGATCGTCGTGCTCGCCGTTCTCCTCGGCGTGCTTCTGAACCAGGGCGTTCGCGGCAAGGGGTTCTTTCGCAGCGCGTTCTTCTTCCCGGTGCTCCTCTCGCCGGTGGTTGTCGCGCTCGTGTGGCAGTGGATTCTGCACAACCAGTTCGGTGTGCTGAATGCAGTGCTTGCCGCCCTCGGCGGGGAGGCGCGCCCATGGCTGCTGCGTCCCAACCTCGCCCGGACATGGGCGGTACTGGTCCACGTGTGGGCCACGGTCGGGTTCTTCACGCTGATCATCCTCGCCGGGCTGCAATCCATCCCTGGAAGCCTCTACGAGGCGGCGCGGGTGGACGGCTCATCCCGCTTTCAGGATTTCCGGTTCATCACCCTGCCCATGCTTTCCTCCTCCATCGCGACGGTGACGATTCTGGCGATGATTCGGGCCTTCGAGATCTTCGATCACGTCTACATTCTCACCGGCGGAGGGCCCGGCACTTCGACGATGATGGTCGTCCAGTACGTCTATCGCGCCGCCTTCGAGCTCGATCAGTTCGGCCGTGCCGCCGCGGCGTCTCTTGTGCTGTTCGTCATCATCCTGAGCCTCACCATCGTGCAGTACATCCTCGGTCGGCGCAGGGAGGCGATCTGACGATGGCACGCAACGAATCGCCCGCCTGGACCGCGCTCGTCTACATCCTTCTCATCGTCGGATCGGCGGTGATGTTCACTCCGGTGTTGTGGATCATCCTCTCCTCCTTCAAGGGACTCTCGGAGATCTATCGGTCGCCACCGACGTTCCTGCCGCAGGAATGGGTCTTCACCAACTACGGGGAGGCGATCGTAGAGTTTCCCTTCCTGCGGTATCTGTGGAACAGCGTTTTCGTGACGGCAAGCGCCACGCTGCTGACCCTGGTTATCAACTCGATGGCGGCGTTTGCGCTGAGTAAGTATCAGTTTCCCGGCCGCAACGTCATCTTTCTGCTCATGCTCGCGACGCTGATGATTCCGATTCGGGTCATCATGTTGCCGGTATACCTCATGATCGCGCGCCTCGGTATGGCAAACACACTGTGGGGCATTATCATACCGCCGTCGGCCACGCCCACCGGCGTATTCATCCTGCGACAGTACATGCTGACCATCTCGGACGAGCTCATCGACGCAGCCGAGATCGACGGAGCGGGGCATTTTCACATCTACGCCCGCATTATGTTGCCCCTCTCCGCGCCTGCGCTGGCGGTGCTGACGGTCTTCTCAGTGATGTGGCGGTGGAACGATTTCCTCTGGCCGCTCATCGTCATCAGCAAGGAGCGCCTGTTCACGCTGCAGCTTGCGCTCGCACGGTTTCGCGGCGAGCTTGTCACCGACTGGAACTATGTACTCTCGATGACCGT
>CAZVEF010000200.1:0-3875 GCA_964625715.1 uncultured Spirochaetaceae bacterium
AGAGCGCGCTCACCGCGACGCCGGCGAGCACGAGCCGCAGGATCCAGCCGCCGAAGCGGAAGCGTCGGGCGACGCGGTAGCTCAGCACGAGCCCGGCGCCTCCGGCGAGCGCGGATACGATCTGCACGACCCACAGCGGCGGCGCGAAGACGACGATCGAGAGCGCGGCACCGAAAGCCGCTCCCTGCGACACGCCGATGAGACCGGGCTCGACGAGCGGATTGCCGAAGAGCATCTGCAGGACGAGGCCCGCAATCCCGAGCCCGGCACCCAGGAGCACCGCGGCGACGATCCGCGGCAGGCGCAGGTCCACGACGATCCGCAGCGCGAGCGGATCGGTCCACAGGAGCGCCGGGTCGAGCAGGCCCGGCCGCGGGTAGCGCCCGGTGAGCGCCGCCACCGCGACGAGGAGCGCGAGCGCCGCGGCGAGCGCGCCGGCGAGTGCGGCGGGGCGGCGCGCGTGGCTCAGGGCGTGAACCCCTCGAGCCGCGGGACGACGATCTCGTCTACCTCCTCGCGGTTCATCCGGTAGGCGAACTCGAAGAAGCCGTAGAAGGTCTCGCCGAGCTCTTCACCGAGGACCCCGGGGTGCAGCGTGTCGGCGAGCCACGCGAGACCGAGGATCCAGCGCGCGTCGGGCTGATCCCAGCTGTAGAAATCGAGCGGAACGAGGTGCAGCGCGTCGTTGGCGACCGCGTCGAGCCGCGAGGCCGCGCGATTCGCGCGGAGCGCCTCGCGCACCCCGGTCGCGTCCTGACGGTAGGCGACGAGTGCAACGACCTCCGGGTTCCAGGCGGCGATCTGCTCGAGGCCCACCCGGTTCCAGCCGCCGCCCGAGATCGCGTCGATCCAGACCGGCTCGCCGCCGGCGAGCTCGACGAGCGTCGTCTGGATCCAGCCCCGCGGCGGCACGTTGAAGACCGTTTCGCCGCCGGCGAGATCGGCGTAGAGGAAGAGCGTTCGCGGCCGACTCGCCCCGGCATCGATCGTGTCCCGCACCGCGCGCTCGATCGAAGCGGAGGTGCGCTCGTAGTAGCCGGCGAGCTCGCGACCCCGCGCGGGCCGGCCGAGCACCTCGCCGAGCAGGCGCAGGTCGCGCTGGTACTGCTCCGGCGTCTCGAGGTCGACGTAGACGACCGGGATGCCCAGCCGCTCGACGCCCTCGCCGAGCCGCTCGCGCATGAACGACTTCAGGATCACGAGATCGGGGGCAAGCGCGACAACCTGCCCGGGCCCGACGTTGCGCTCGAGTACGGTCTTCTCATGGTAGTCCGGGTCGATCGCGGCGAGGAAGTTGCCCTTGCCCTGATCGATGCGGCCGATACCCACGATGCGTTCGGAGACGCCGGGGAAGAGGTAGAGCGCGTCGGCGATCATGAGCACGGCGCGTCCGGCGGTAACGATGCGCTGCGGTGCGACCGGCACCTCGACGGTGCGGCCGAGCGCGTCGGTGACGGTCTTCGTGGCCGGCATCTCAACGGTGCCGGTCGCGAGTGCGGGAGATGCCGCGGTGAGGAGCAGGACGGCGGCGACGAGGGGGCCGGGCGCCGAGCGGGTTCCGGGCCGTCGGTCGCGGGAATCTCGGGTGCGTTTCATGGAGGCATTGTGGGTCGCGGCGGCAGTGGCGTCAAGCGCGGAGGGCTGCGCGGTGCCGGCACGCGGGTGCGCGCGGACGCGGTGGGGCTGCGCGGTGCGGACCTCCCGACGCGCCGGCTACTCTTCGAGCTCGGTATTCCAGTAGAGGTCGCTCACGAAGTGATCCCAGCTGCGGTAGCGACGCGCGGTACGCGGAATCTGCAGGCGATGGCGCGGGCCCGGGCGTCGCGGCCGACGGATGAGCTTCATGCCCGCCTCTGCCGGCGTGCGGTTACCCTTGCGACTGTTCGCCTCCACGCTGCAGGTGACGAGGTTCTCCCACGTGTTCCTCCCGCCGCGCGAGCGCGGGACGACATGGTCAATGTTGAGGTCCGACGACTTGAGGCGTCGACCGGTGTACTGGCACGTGTAATTGTCGCGCTCGTAGATGTTCTTCCGCGTGAGCTTCACGTTGTGGACCGGGAGCTTGTCGTAGCGCAGGAGCCTGATCACGCGCGGTACGAGCAGCGAAAGCGTGGGCGTGTGAACCCAATCGGCGTCGGGCGGGAGGTCGTCGTACTGCCGCTTGAGATCGGAGATTTCGGCCCACGAGTGAAAGCTGTGCCCCACGTACGATCCGTCTTCCACGGAAACCGCCTCCGCGACCGCCGTGAACAGCTTCACGAACGCGTCGCGCACGGTCGTCGTGTGGATGGGCACGTAGCCGCGGTTGAGGACCAGGACGTGTGTCGAGAGCACCGAGCTCATAACGCGCCTACTCTATCACACGTCGACGGTTGTGTGTCTTCCCTCGCAGCGGAATTCCCCTGCGCTGAGGATCACGCTCCGGATCGTTATCTCACGTCTCGAGGAGGCTCGAGTAGCCTTCGTCCTCGTTCGTGAAACCGCTACTCAGCACGACGCGCGGCATGACGAGGATCTCAGAGGGCGGGCGCACTCCGCGGACGACGTAGCCGAAGAGGCTGTCGAGTGCCTTGTAGCCCACGCGGAACGGGTTCTTGTAGATGAGCGCGTCGATCACGCCCTCCCGCAGGAGCGCGAAGCTCTCCGCGAAGACCTCGCTGCCGATCATCTGAACCTCGTCCTGCCGACCGGAGTCACGGAGCGCCGGTCCCGCCGCCGCCGTGTGGCGCGCGGAGGCGGAGAAGATACCCACGATATCCGGATCCGTCTCGAGGCGCGTCCGGACCTCGTCGTACAGGCGCTCGTCGACATACGGCTCGCGGATCGGCTCGACCCGGACGCCGGTGGTGTACGATTGGATGGTCTCGATGAAGCTGCCCGTGCCCAGCCGGTCGGCCTCTCCGATCGGATAGACGGTTCGAACGTCGGCGTCGGTGATCAGCACCGTGCCGTCGCTGCGGAGGAAGCGGTACATGAGCTCGGCTGCGAGTTGCCCGGCGATCGCGTTGTTCGGCTTGACGCAGGTAATCCGGCCCACGGAAGGCAGGTCCTTGTCCGCGAAGACAACGGGGACGCCGGCCTCGACGAAGCGATGCAGCAGCTCGATGATCCGCTGCGACCGGAACGGCGTGAGCAGCAACCCGTCGATCTGCTGAGACTCGTCCTCGTAGATCTCGTTCAGCAGCCCGAAGACCGCCGCCTCGTCGACCGGCGCGTAGCGCGTCTCGAATCGCGCCTTGAAGGTCGAGAGCTCGCGCACGCAGGCGATGTAGCCCTCTTCGACGTGCGCGGCGTATCGGCTCCCGATCTCGTCGTGCTCCCGGAAGATCGCGAGGAAGGTGGCGGTTCGCTTCTTCAGGTTGGAGGCCGCGTAGTTGACCGTGTAGTTCATCCGCTCGACGATCTCGAGCACGCGCGCCCGCGTCTGTTCGCCCGCGCCCGCGCGACCGTTCAGCACCCTGGAGACGGTCGAAACCGACGTCCCTGCCTCGCGCGCGATGTCGTGCAGGGTGAGCTGTCGACGGCGCGCGGTCGTAGCGCCTGGGTGACTCTGCTGCTCTCTGCGTGGTATACTCATAGTGAGATTCGGGTGACGCGATAGCGTCCGCGCAGCGGGCTTCCGTGCAGCACGAGGTACCCGGCAATTGCCCATGGGCAGTGTACGTGGTCGCTTACTCCCTGCCTCCTTCGTCGTCTGAACGGCGCATCGAATCAGCGCAAACGTTTTCGTAGTTGTAGTGTAGACCCGGATCCGCGCGTTGTCAAGGAGTAGTTCGCGACACGGGCCGCCGGCCGCGCCTCCTGCCGGCCGTTATCCGGAGAACGCGATTCCGGCGCGCTTCCAGTACGGGGCGACGTCGACGACCTCGCCGCGG
>CAZVEF010000201.1:0-3874 GCA_964625715.1 uncultured Spirochaetaceae bacterium
CGATTCAGAGTATAATGGGTGCGATGAGAACCGTGCGCACACCGTGGCTCGTCGCATTCGTCGCGCTCGTCGCGGTCCTCGCCGCGCCGGGACCGGGGGGCGCGCAGGAGGCAGAACCGGCGGAGACCGCGGAGGCGCCGCCGGTCTTCGTCGTCCCTATCCAGGGTGAGATCAGCCCCAGTCTCGTCGTCTTCCTCCGCCGCGCCACCGACCGCGCCGTCGAAGAAGGCGCGTCACACATCGTCTTCGACATCGACACCTTCGGCGGACGCGTCGACTCCGCGCTGCAAATCACGACGCTGCTCGGGAGCCTCTCCGACATCCAGACGGTCGCGTTCGTGCCGGTCCGCTCGGAAGGCACCGGCGTGAGCTGGTCGGCGGGCGCGCTCATCTCGTTCGCCTGCGACGCGATCTACATGGCGCCGGGAACGTCGATGGGCTCGGCCGCCCCGGTCATCCAGGGGCCCGACGGCACGGCCCAGCAGGCAGACGAGAAGACGGTGAGCGCAGTGCGCACGCAGATGGCCGCGCTCGCGGAGAAGAACGGCTACCCGGTCGCGATCGCGCGCGCGATGGTCGACTACGACGTCGAGGTCGTCGAGGTAGTCGTCGACGGCCAGCCGGTCGCGGTAGACGCCTCCGAACAGGAAGCCTTCGTCCGCAGCGCCGAGGCGCGCGGCAGCTCGGTCGAGGTAGGCCGTACGATCTCCGAGGCGGGCAAGCTCCTCTCGCTCACAGCCGGCGAGATGGAGCGCTACGACGTCTCTTCCGGTGTCTTCCCGTCGTTGGACGCGGTACTCGATGCCGCCGGGGCCCCCGGCGCCGAGACTGTCCGACTCGACCCGAGCTCGGCCGACCAAGTTGTCTCCGTCCTGACGAGCGGCGGGGTGACGAGCCTGCTCATCCTCGTGGGACTCATCGCGCTCTTCGTTGAAATCACGAGCCCCGGATTCGGAGTGCCCGGCGTGGTCGGCATTCTTGCGTTCGCCGTGATCTTCACGGCGAACGGCCTGCTCGGTCGTGTCGGATCGGTGGAGCTGCTGCTCTTCCTGCTGGGGACCATCCTGCTTGTGCTCGAGATCTTCGTCATACCCGGCTTCGGCATCGCAGGGATCTCGGGCATCGCGCTCATCGCGGTTTCGCTCATCCTCTCCATGCAGAACTTCGTCGTGCCGACCTTCGAGTGGGAGTGGCAGACGTTCCACCGCAACGTACTGATCGTCGTCGGGAACATCCTCGGCGCGCTCATTGCGGTCGGGGTGCTGGCTCACTTCGTGCCACGTTTCCGCTTCTTCTCGCGCCTCGTCCTCGCCGAAGCGCAGGAGAGGAGCGCCGGCTACACCGTGCAGGACGAGTCGCAGGGCGCGAGCTACCTGGGCTTGCGCGGCGTAACGGTGACCACCTTGCGGCCGAGCGGGAAAGCGGCCTTCGACGAGGAGACGATGGTCGTCGAGTCGGAGGGTGAGTACATCGACTCGGGAACGCCCGTGGAGATCGTCTCGGTCAACGGGAACCGCGTCGTCGTCAGGAGGGTCGATTGATGTCCCTGTGGGTCTCGTTCGCGCTGCTCGGTGCCGGCATCCTCGCGATCTACCTGGAGATCTTCGTGCCTGCCGCGGGGCTGATCGGCCTGGCCGGCGGAGGCATGATCGTAGCAGGAGTCGTGTTCGGGTACGTCCACCACGATCCGATGACCGGCAGCATCGTGCTGATCACGAGTCTCGTCGTCACGCCGACGGCGATCATGCTCGCGCTGAAGGCCTTTCCGAACACGCCGGTGGGCAAGCGGCTCATCCTGAGCTCCGTTCTGTCGGTCGACCGGTCGACGGAACGCCGGGGCAGTGGCGAAGGGGGCGACACCGCCGACGGCGGCGAGACGGCCGATGGCGCTGCCTCCGGTGGAGACGACCGCTACGCCAGCCTCGCCCGCGGGACCGAGGGTGAGGCCATGACCGTGCTGCGGCCGTCTGGTACGGGGCGCTTCGGGCGGACCCGGGTCAGCGTCGTCACGAGCGGGGAGTTCATCGAGCGGGGCGCACCCATCAGGATCGTGCGGGTGGAGGGTAATCGCGTGGTCGTGCGAGAAGCACCACGCAGCGAATCGTAAGGAGGAACCGATGGAGATCATCATACTCTACGTCGTACTGGGCATCGTCGCGCTGGGCATCCTCGTGCTCTTCGTGAAGTTCTTCGGCCTCTGGTTCCGGGCGCTGCTCTCCGGCGCGCCGGTGGGACCGGCGAGGCTCATCGGCATGTGGCTGCGCAAGGTCGACCCGAACACGATCGTCAACGCGCGGATCATGCTCGCGAAGGCGGGCATTCCGCTCGACACCGACCAGCTGGAGACGCACTTCCTCGCTCGAGGCGACGTCATGAGCGTCAGCCAGTCGCTCGTCGCCGCCAACAAGGCGAACATCCCCCTGCCCTTCCAGCGCGCCGCGGCGATCGACCTCGCAGGGCGCGACGTGCTCGAGGCGGTGAAGACGAGCGTCAACCCGAAGGTGATCGACTGCCCGGATCCGACGAAGGGAAAGCAGGCGATCGACGCCGTCGCGAAGGACGGCATCCAGCTCAAGGTGAAGGCGCGCGTCACGGTGCGCGCGAACATCGAGCGGCTCGTCGGAGGCGCTACCGAAGAGACGATCATCGCGCGCGTCGGCGAGGGGATCGTGACGACGATCGGCTCGTCGGAGAACTACAAGGCGGTCCTCGAGAATCCCGATCTGATCTCCAAGCGGGTCCTCGAAAAGGGCCTCGATGCCGGCACCGCGTTCGAGATCCTCTCTATCGACATCGCCGACATAGACGTGAGCGAGAACGTGGGGGCGAAGCTGCAGGCCGACCAGGCCGAGGCCGACAAGCGGCGCTTCCAGGCGGAGGCCGAGAAGCGACGCGCGGCGGCGTTCGCGCGCGAGCAGGAGATGCGCGCGCTCACGCAGGAGAACCGCGCGAAGGTCGTGCTCGCCGAGGCGGAGATTCCCAAGGCGATCGCGGAGGCGTTCCGCGAGGGCAACCTGGGCGTGATGGACTACTACCGGCTGCGGAACATCCAGGCGGATACCGATATGCGCCAGAGCATTGGCGGTCAGGGCGATGATGAGGGCTCAGACGGCACCCCTCCGGAGGGGATGTAGGATCCATGGATCTTCCCACGCTGTTCGCGCTCATCTCCGCGGCGATCCTCGGATTGTTGCCGGTGCTGCTTCTCTTCGGCAGGCGCCGGATGCAGCGTCGCACGCGCTCGAGCGAGCGCTCTCCGGCGAGCGCTGCGGAGGCGCCGCGCTCGATGGCCCGCGAGAACACCGAGAGCGGCGAGCGGCCCATCCTCGGACGCCTCGCCCGCGACGAGCGGCATGAGGAACACTCGGGTGAGTCCGCGCGCGAACGCGAGCTGCAGGAAGCGGCGATCATCGCCGGAGCGTCGCCTGGCACCACGGCCCGGCGGCGCAGCACCGAACGATCCGGGGCCGGGGCGCGCACCGCCCGTTCGGTGACGGCGACGGCGATCGGTTCGACCGCGCCCGGCCGGAAGGCGAGCGGTGCCGAACGGACGATCGACGACCGCCTCGCGCGTCTCACACCGATGCAGCGTGCAATAGCGTACCGCGAAATTCTCGGGCGACCCGCGGCGCTGCGGGAGCCGGGCCCTCCAGACCGGCCGTAGGGATCGCGGGCGGAGCCAAACCATACGGCGCCGCGTTGTCCGGCGCGAGCTCCGGACCGCGAAGCAGCATCGCGGGTGCCCTCGCGTCGTCTATGTCTGAGCCTGTATCGGTGTCGAGGACGACAGGGGTTGCCCTGCGCGCCTATTCGCCCGTCGTCACGTCGTCCGCGAGGCGCGCGATCTCCTCGCGGTTGAAGTTGTCCACGTCGT
>CAZVEF010000202.1:0-3783 GCA_964625715.1 uncultured Spirochaetaceae bacterium
GCACCGCACGAGCGACGCGTTCGTGATAGTAGTTGCCGACGACGGGGTGGGGCTGGCTTCGGGCGACGATGCCGGCGCAGGCGCCGGAAGCGGGATGAACCTCGTACGGCTGCTCGTGGAGCAGCTGCACGGGACCTTCCGCGTCGAGTCGACCGGCGGCGCCCGGTTCACGCTCGAGCTCTTCCCGCAGGCGGAAGCCGTGGTGGAGCGAAGGGCTCGTTCGGGTACGGCGAATACGGTACACTGTGGCTCGAGGCATCGTGATGGAATCCGATCGGGAGGCCGATCTGGTCAAGGCGGCCGCGGCGCGGATAAGAAAGCGGCACCGTGAGCGCGAGGAACGCGCGGTGGCCAGGCGCGAACGGGCACGACCTCGCGCGCGTGATCTCGCGACACGACTCGGCGAGGCCGATTGGCACAAGACGCTTTCGCCATCTATTCCGCAACTCGTACAAGACTCAACTCGTGCCGGCGAAGATTCGCTTCGCCAACGAGGCGGCCGAGGGCCTGCGCGAAACCTTCCGAACCTACCACGATCGGTTTGACCGTTTTCTCCGGGAGTTCAAGCGCGAGCTCGCCGACTGAGCCTCTCCGGCCGGCTCGGACCAACCGGAGACGAGCTCGAGCGCGGTGAGCACCGTCGTAGAGTTCATCCCCACGATTACTGTCGGGGGCCACGTAGATCCCCCACCGCTCCCAGGGACGACCCGTCGGCCGTACTTCGCCGCGGCAATTGCCGGACTGATGGCGAGGTGAGTCTTGCCGTTATGGGAAGCTTTCCATAACGGCAAGAGCAGCGGCGCGGTGATCGTCAGGCGTCCGAACTCGCCGGTCTGCAGCCGCCACTCGTGCGCCGAAAGCCCTTCGACAACGTGGCTGACCTCGAGCAGCGCCGTGTTCGGCGGCGCGCTTCCCTCATTCACCGCGTAGACCTCCAGGACATTCTCGCCCGCCTGAAGCGTGAGCGGAATCGTCGTTCCCTCTCCGCCGACGAAGAGTTCATGCAGGTCTACGAGCTCGCGCGGGGCGGCGCGTCGGACGTTCGGCTGACCGTCATGCCCAGGCTCTCGGGTCAGGCGTTCGTAACCCGACCGGTGTATTGATCGACAGGGACCTGCTTCGGTAGATTTCATCGCTGAAGATGACGCCGACGACCAAGCTACTGCTGCTCATAGCCGGTGTCGTGCTCCTCGGGTGCAGCACCGGCGATCCGTACGTCCCTGAGACGGACCCCGTTCTCATTCGCGCGAACCGGCGCGCGAGCGAGGAGTCCGAGCTCGTCGTCGTCGAGACCGACGACGAGGGGCAGCAGGTATTCCCTAATATTGAAAACTTCCTCGAAGGGCCGCGATCGGCACTCGCGCTCTACCGTGAGGAGGTTACCCGGGAGCGCGTCGTCGACTTCTTCGTCGAGCGCGCCGGTTCGGAGTCGATCGCGCTGCCTATTCTCTACTACGCCGATCGGCTCGACATCTCGCTCACGCTCGCGTTCAGCCTCGTCTGGGCCGAGAGCCGCTTTCAGCCCGTGGCGGTCAACTACAACTCGACCTCCATCGACCGCGGGCTCTTCCAGCTCAACTCGTCGACCTTTCGCCATCTGACCGAAGACGATTTCTTCACCCCGGAGGTGAACGCGTTTCACGGTCTCAAGTATCTCGAATTCTGTCTCCTGCAGGGCGAGAACGAGGCGCAGGCGCTCGCGATCTACAACGCCGGGCTGACGCGGGTCGTGCGCGGTCGGACACCGGCATCCACGCTGCGCTACGTCGATCGCATCCTCGCCTACCGGGCACGCATGCTCGCCGACTTCGAGCGCTACATCCTCTCGCATTTCCCGCCCATCATCGCGTAGAATAGCGACCATGGTCATAGTCCTCGAGCGCTCCATCCGTGACGACGACAAGGAACGGCTGCGAAGCTTTCTCACCGAACGCGGTTTCAAGGTCCGCGAGATCGTCGGCGACGAGGAGACGATCTTCGGCGCGGTAGGCTCGGTTTCCATCGATGTTCGCGAGGTGGAGATCAAGCCGGGCGTCCAGCGCGTCATCCCCATCACGAAGCCGTACAAGCTCGCGAGCCGGGAGCTGAAGAAGGACGACACCGTCGTCACGGTGGGGCCCATCAAGGTCGGCGGACCGCGCATCGCGGTGATGGCCGGGCCGTGCGCCGTGGAAACCGAGGAACAGATTCTCGAGAGCGCGCGGATCGTACGCGAGAGCGGTGCGGTCGTCCTGCGCGGGGGCGCGTTCAAGCCGCGTTCGAGCCCGTACTCGTTCCAGGGTCTCGGCGAGGAGGGACTGAAGCTCCTCAAGCAGGCCGGCGAGCGTCACGATATGCCGGTCGTTTCCGAGATCATCGCCGCGCGCTACGTCGGCATGTTCTGTGAGTACGTCGATCTCATGCAGATCGGCGCGCGGAACATGCAGAATTTCGATCTGCTGAGGGCGGTCGGCGCGACGGGTCGGCCGGTGATGCTCAAGCGCGGGCTCGCGGCGACGATCGAGGAGTGGCTCATGGCCGCCGAGTACCTGCTCGCCCACGGCACCGAAGACGTCATCCTCTGCGAGCGCGGCATCCGTACCTTCGAGACGTACACGCGGAATACGCTCGACATCTCTTCGATTCCCGTCGCGAAGAAGCTCACCCATCTGCCGGTGGTGGTCGACCCGAGTCACGCGATCGGCATTCGGGCCAAGGTGCCGCCGATCGCGCTCGCCGCGGTCGCCGCGGGTGCCGACGGCCTCATTGTCGAGGTCCATCCGGACCCCGAGGCCGCGCTCTCCGACGGGCCGCAGACCGTCTTCCCGGAGCAGTTCGAGAAGCTGATGCGCGACATCGACGCGCTCTCACCGGTGGTGGGCAAGGAGCTCACGCGCATCCCGCGCCGGCGCCAGGCGGCGAGCGGTCGGGCCGACGCCGCGCGCGTACCGGCTGCTGAAGCGGAGGGGGCTCCCGTACCGGAGGGAGTGGTCCCGGTCGCCTACCAGGGCGAGCGTGGCGCCTACAGCGAGATGGCGCTGCTGCGGTTCTTTCACGACCTCGACTTCGCAGCGGTGCCGAGCAGGCACTTTCGCGACGTCTTCGAGGCGGTGCTGCAGGGCACGGCGCGCTACGGGATCGTACCCATCGAGAACAGCCTCGCAGGAAGCGTCCACGAGAACTACGACCTGCTGCTGCAGTACCCCGATCTCAAGATCGTGGGCGAGATCAAGCTGCGCGTCGAGCACAGCCTGATCGGACCGCGCGGCGCCTCGCTCGAGACGATACGCAGGGTCTTCTCGCACCCGCAGGCGCTCGCGCAGTGCGACGAGTACCTCCGGGGTCACGAGTGGGAGCTCGTACCGTTCTACGACACGGCGGGATCGGTCGCACACATAGCCGAAGAGGCCTCGCCACAGAACGCCGCGATCGCCAACGCGCGCGCCGCTGAGGTGTACGGGATGCAGATCCTCAAGGAGGGGATCGAGACCAATCCGCGCAACTACACGCGGTTCGTCGTGCTCTCGCGCGAGGAGGAGGAGATCGAAGCCGACGCGAACCTCGCGAGCCTCGTCTTCTCGACGCCGGACAAGCCCGGCGCGCTGTTCCGCGCGATGGAGATCATGGCGAACGCCACGCTCAACCTGAAGAAGCTCGAGAGCCGTCCTATTCCGGGGAAGCCGTGGCAGTACATGTTCTACGTCGACCTCGAGATGCCGGACTCGTGGGAGTCGTTCTCGCAGGCGCTCGAGCGGCTGCACGAGACGGTCGCGGATCTGCGGGTGCTGGGGGTCTATCGGGCGG
>CAZVEF010000203.1:0-3749 GCA_964625715.1 uncultured Spirochaetaceae bacterium
TCGAAGAGATCGATGTGCGGCTGCTCGCCGAGCGTATCACCGGCGAGGCGGTCCGGTTGACGCACGCACCGACGCGCATAGACGTGAGTGGCGACCAGGTCCGTGTACCCATGGCGAGCGCGGTGACGCTCAGCTTGCTCGTATCGGAGCTCGTGGTCACCGCGCTCTCGATGGTCCCGGCGGACGGCGACACGCCCCTGCGGGTCGAGCTCGAAGACGCGGGGCGCGCCGCGCGCATCCACGTGAGCGGTCCGCCTGCCGACCGAGGCGAGGCCGGGCTCGGCGGCCGTGACGTCGTGAACGCGCTGGTGGCGACGGTCGGGGCTACGCTCGACTCACGAGTGGTCGAAGGTCGTGCTCGTCACACGATCGAGTTCCCACTCTCCCCTTCCGGCTGAGCCGCCCGGCGCCGTCGCGGTGTACAGGACTCGATGGGACGGGCTATAGTCAGGGCAAGCCAGTCCCGTCCGAGGTCGACATGAAACGCTTCACCACCGGTCTCATCGCATCGCTGCTCGCTGCCGCGGCGGTCGCAGGAGCCCTTTCCGGATGTGCCGGCGGGACCGCGGCTTCTCCGCCGAACCCGCGCGTCGTGGAGGCGTTCACGACCGGGGAGATCTCCCGATGGAGCCCCGTCAGGCTAGTTTTCACCGAGCCCGTGGGCGGCGAGGAGGGCACGGTGGTGCACGACGACGCGCTCGTGCTCTCGCCCCGCGTTCGCGGCGAGGCGATCTGGGCGGACGCGTGGACCATCGTGTTCACTCCCGAAGAGCCTCTGCGCGCCGGCGAGGTCTACGAGGCCCGGTTCGATCCGCGGGTATTCGCCACGGACGCAACGCACCGCGGCGCGTCGGCGATAACGCTCGAGCCGTTCTCCTTCGACTTCCGCGTCGTTCCGCAGGAACTCGACATCGAGCCGCGCGGTCTCACGATCGTCGAACCACGCAACCCCGCGCTCATGGAGTTCCGCGCGGACGTGATCGTGTCAGACGTCACCGACCCGCAGACGGTGCGCGAGGCGTTCTCGGTCTCGCACGACGGATCGCAGATCGACTTCGTCGTGGACGGCGCGAAGCCGGCGAGCCGGTTCACGCTGCGCGTTCCCAACGTCGCCCGCCAGGAGCGCGCGAGCGAGCTCCTTGTGAAGTGGAATGCCGGCCGCGACGAAGCTGCCCGCGGCTCGTTCACCTGGCCGGTGCCCGCGCGCGACTCGTTCGAGGTGCTGGGCGTGCGGTCGGTTGTCGACGACGATCAGTACGTGGAGGTAACGTTTAGCGAGCCGCTCGACGGAGAGCAGAATCTCGCCGGGTTGCTGCGCGCCGAAGGGGTCGATGACCTCAAGACGTCCGTTCGATCGAACCGGGTCCGTCTGTACAGCGCGAACGGGTGGCCCGCGAGCGCCACCCTCGTCGTCGCCGCGAGCGTGCACAGCATGATCGGCCAGGCGCTCGCGCAGTCGGTCTCGCGCGAGGTGTCGTTCCCGAGCGAGAAGCCGCGCGTGCGATTCGTCGGCGACGGCGTGATCATCCCCACGAGCCGGGGTACGACCGTTCCCGTGGAGACGATGAACCTCAACTCGATCATGGTCGAGGCGATCCGGATCTACGGCTCGAACATCCACCAGTTCCTGCAGGTCAACAAGCTCGACGGCTCGAACGAGCTCCAGCGCGTGGGCGAGGTAGCCTGGCGCAAGGTGATCGATCTGGACTGGACCGACGACGACGCCGACCGCTGGGTGCGCTACGGGCTCGATATCTCGCCGCTCCTCGAGGCCGACCCTACCGGGCTCTACCAGCTTCGCGTCACCTTTCGGCGGCCGCACATCCAGTACCCATGCGGCGGCGAGTACGAGGACGACACGCGCTTCGACGAGTGGACGGGCGGGCCGCAGGACGCCGAGTCGAGCTACTGGGACTCCTGGACGCCGTCCCCGCAGTGGCAGTACCGGCGGTTCCGCACCGACCCGTGTCATCCGGCCTACTACATGGCGTGGCACGACCACGACGTCTCGATTCGCCGCAACGTCATGGTGAGCGACATCGGCCTGTTTGCCACGGCGGGACAGAACGGCGCGCTGACCGTTGCCGTCAACGACCTTCGCTCCACCGAGCCCATCCGGGGCGCGAAGCTCTCGCTCTACAACTTTCAGCATCGCGAGCTCGCATCGCTTCGGACCGACCACGACGGGCTCGCAGAGCTCGACACGAGCGGCAGCGTTCCCTTCTTCCTCCTCGCCGAGCATAACGGGCAGTACGGGTACCTGCGCGTCGACCCGAGCAGCGCGCGTTCGACGAGCCATTTCGATACTGCCGGCGCGTCGATCGAAGGCGGCATCCAGGGCTTCGTCTACGGCGAACGCGGCGTCTGGCGACCCGGCGACGATATCTACCTGACGTTCATCCTGCACGATCCGAACGACGTGGTTCCGGCCGATCATCCCGTTCGATTCGAGATCTACGACCCGCGCGGACAACTGGTCGACCACGCCGTCCTCACCAGCGGCACCAACGGATTGTACGCCCACGTCACCGGCACCACGAGCGACGCGCTCACCGGGACCTACTCGGCGCGCGTCGTGGTGGGCGACCGCACGTTCACGAAGTCCCTGCGCGTGGAGAGCGTCGTTCCGAATAGGCTCAAGATCGATCTCGACTTCCCCGGCTCGGATGACTACCTGGAGAACGGCCGGGTGCGCGGGACGCTCGAGGCGAGGTGGCTCCACGGCGCGAGGGCTCCGAACCTCGACGCCGACATCCGCGCGAGCTTCACGCCGATGACCACGCGCTTCGAGGGGTACGAGGAGTACTCGTTCGACGACCCGTCGCGCGAGTTCGCCTCTACCGAGGAGCCGCTCTTCGACGGGGCGCTCGACGACGAAGGG
This sequence comes from uncultured Spirochaetaceae bacterium, assembly GCA_964625715.1. Classification (GTDB taxonomy): domain Bacteria; phylum Spirochaetota; class Spirochaetia; order DSM-27196; family SLST01; genus SLST01. The sequence continues at coordinate 2,882 of CAZVEF010000203.1, forward strand.
CGCGCGGAGTTCGTGACGAACCTGAACGTCCCCCGGGCGCCCGGCATGCTCACCGCGAACCTCACCACGCGCGTCTTCGAGCGCACCGGCGCCTTTTCCACCGAGTACCGCTCGATCGACTTCCACCCCTTCGACCGGTACGTTGGCGTGCGAACGCCGGCCGGCGACGCCGCGCGCGGCATGCTCCTCACCGACGAAGACCATGCCGTCGACATCGTCGTCGTCGATCAGGACGGAAACCGCGTGCGCTCGGGTACGGTGACCGCGGAGATCTTCAAGATACGATGGCGCTGGTGGTGGGAGACCGACGAGGAGAACCTCGCCGGGTGGGTGAGCGAGAACTCGCTCGATCCGATCGCGAGCGACGAAGTGGAGGTGCGAGACGGGCACGCGAGCTGGGACTTCCGGATCGACTATCCGGACTGGGGCCGCTACCTCGTCCGGGTGCGCGACGAGGAGGGCAGGCACAGCGCCGGCAGGATCGTCTACGTCGACTGGCCGGGGTGGGCCGGCCGGGCTCAGGACGAAGGCCCCGGCGGGGCCGCGATGCTCGTGCTGCAGCCGGAGAAGCCGTCGTACGCCGTGGGCGAGGAGGTCGGCGTTCAGCTGCCGGTCAGCCGCGACGGCCGCGGGCTCGTGACCGTCGAGTCGCGCGGAGAAGTCATTCTCGCCGAGTGGATCGAGGGGCAGGGGCCGGAGACGATGTTCCGGTTCGCGGCGACGCCCGACATGGCGCCCAACGTCTACGTGCACGTGACCTACCTCCAGCCGCACATGCAGACGGCGAACGATCTGCCCATCAGGACGTACGGCGTCGTGCCCATTGAGGTGGAGGACCCCGATACGCGGCTGCGTCCGGTGATCGATA
>CAZVEF010000204.1:0-3722 GCA_964625715.1 uncultured Spirochaetaceae bacterium
CAACCCGTGTCTCCGTTGGCTACGATAGCTACATCAAACGCCAATGGAGGGTAACCATGAAGACCGAAACGAACGAGCTCGAGTATCGGGTGGAGATCCGGGATCTGCCGGAGAAGACCGTGGCCTACGTGCGTCACACCGGTCCCTACGCAGGTGATGGTGCGCTGTTTGGGCGCCTGTTCGGTGAGCTCATGCGCTGGGCCGGACCCCGGGATCTCTTCACGCCGGGCGAAACGGAGATGCTCACCATCTATCACGACTCCCCGGAGATCACCGCGGAGGACAAGCTGCGAATCAGCGTCTGCCTGACCGTTCCGAAGGAGACCGAGGTCAGCGGCGAGATCGGACTGATGACGATCCCCGCCGGGCGCTACGCGGTGGCGGTGTTTCTGCTGACGGGCCCGGAGCAGTACGGGGATGCCTGGAACAGGCTCTTCGGCGGCTGGTTCCCCGAAAGCGGCTACCAGTGCACCGAAGGCCCCTGCTACGAGCTCTACCTCAACGATCCGGATTCGGATCCGCGCGGACGGCACCACGTGGCGATTCACGTACCGGTCAAGGTGCTGTAGGACCCGACCGAGACAGACACCGAAGATGATCCCACGCTTCCAGCAGTATGAACCGACCGTCCCTCCGCGGGCGGTCGTGCTCGTCGTCCACGGGTTGAACCTTCATCCCGACCGTATGACGCCCGTGTGCGCGCTCCTGCAATCGCTCGGCGTTCGCGTCGTCCGCATGGCACTCGCCGGGCACCGCGGCGACTACGGTGCGCTCGAAGAGGTGACCCGCGAGTCGTGGCTCGAGGACTACCGTGCCGCCTCGCGACTCCTCGGCGAAGCGGCACGTGGCGATCGGTCGACGGGAGACCTGCCGGTGGGTTTTCTCGGGCAGTCCCTCGGCGCGCTCACTTTCTGCGACTTCATCCTGACCGAGGCGCTCCACGCGGGATACGCCGCCCTGGAGGCCGACCGCGCCCTCTTCCTCTCTCCCGCTGTGGCCCTGCGGCGGAGCGCCCAGGCACTCAGACCCCTCACAGCCCTCACCCGCAGACTGCCCATCCCGAGTGCCTCCTCGCCCGAAGACAGGCTCTACCCGCGACTCCCGGCGGCGGCGTACCGCGCACTGTACGCGTCCTACCGCGAGGTGCGCAGCAGACTGCGCGACGGCAGCGTTCCGATACCCTCAACCGTCGTCATGCATCCGCGCGACGAGCTCATCTCCCGCCGAGGAATCGAACGCCTGATCGCCGAGGAGCGCCTCTCGGAAAGCCGTCTCGTGCTCCTCGAGCCGGACACCACCGCCCGCGGCACCAACCACCTTGCGGTGTGCAAGCACACGATGGGCGAAGCAAACTGGCGGCACTTCGAGGACGTTGCAGCGGAATTTGCGGCCGCCCTGCGCTGAGAGCAGGCGGCGAGGACCGCGTGCCCCTCAGGTCCCGACCCCCGGCTGGGCCGTTTCGTGGACGAACGGCCCCCGCGGCCTCATCCGCGGCCCTGGATCGCGGTCGCGTGACGTCGCGGACGCGCCGAGACTGAGCGAAATCAACACGGGCGCAGGAAACTCAGGCGTCGGCGCGATGGCTTCGATAGGCTCGGGTCTCGCGAGAAAGGATTGTCATCAACCGAACGTTGACGTAGATCTTCTCCCGCCCGACCTTCTGACTCTCAAGAAGGCCGAGCTCTTCAAGGGATTGGAGGTACCGGGATGCAGCTTTTCGTTCCACGCCCAATGCGTTTACGAGGAACCCAATCTTCGAGTACGGGTGCACGAAAAGCGTCTCAACGAGCTCCTTGGTGTAGATGCGCGGGAGTCCGGCCCTCACTTCATCGACGGTTCGGTCGAGCTCGTCGCGTATTTCGTGGACTCGTCGGATAGTGTCCACGGACGTATCCCGAATAGCATCGAGCATGAACATGATCCATTGCTCCCATTCGCCGCCGGCGGTCACCGCCCTGAGAAAGCGGTAGTACTCGTCTTTGTGCTCGATGATGTACGAGCTGGGATAGAGAATCGGGATATCGAGGTATCCTTTCAGTATCAGGTAGAGCACGTTCAGGATACGACCAGTGCGGCCATTGCCGTCCGAAAACGGATGAATAGTCTCGAACTGATAGTGGAGGGCAGCCATATCCGCGAGACTGGTCGCCTCGCCATTGTAGAAGTCGGCGAAGTTCGAGAGCAACCGTCGAATGACATCTGGATCCTGTGGAGGCGTGTACACCACCTCTCCTGTCTGGTCGTTGACAAGAGCTGTTCCAGGTGTTGCACGGAGTCCGGCATCATTGCCGATGATCTCTGTTTGGATCCTGATGATGTGGTTGACCGAAAGGAAGCCGTGGTCGCGAACGAGAGCCTCACCGATACGCAGCGCCGACCGGTACTGCATGACTTCTTTCGTTGATGCATCCACTGTGGCGGACGAACTGGCAGCCAGGGCGCGATACAGCCTGTCCTGCGTGGTTACTATGTTCTCGATCTCGGAACTGTCTTTCGCTTCTCGAAGGGCAATCGCGTTAATCAGAATCGCCTGATTCGGTATGATGTTCGCCACGCCCTTGAGTTCAGCAAGGGCCTGACGAGCGTCTGCCTCTCGACGGAGAACGGAAACGGATTCAGTCACATCGCCCGGTGGGGGCAGCGGGGGCAGAGCGTCATATGGGATCGATGGCTGGAACGGTGGTACAAAGGCCGACATATATGTACCAGATTACTTGTTTTTGGTACGCATTGCAAGCAACTGTCCCAGAACCCCTCGTTTCTGTCGCATATCCCATGCAACCGCAGAGGTCCAGCGCCCCATGCTTGTTGGCCGCAGCCTAACGGACGCCATCAGTTGCGCCGTACCCAGAGTAAGTCATGCCCGTACGGGCCAGACGGTAACGTGGGGGCGTTGATACAGCCAGGGCGCCCCGAGTGGCGTGCCTACGGTGGGGTCCCATTGCTCTATGCCGAATGCCCGATTGGGTGAATCGTCTCAAGATCCCGAGCTAGTGACTCTCGTCTGTTCCGAATATCGATCTCATTCTGGAGGTTGAGCCAGAAGCGCTCGCTGGTGCCGAAATAGCGCGACAGGCGCAGTGCCATATCCACACTGAGCCGGCGGCGGTCGTGGACAATCTCCTGGACTCGGACACACGGCGCGGTTGGCCGTGCTGACACGCAAGTCTTTTAATCCACGCTTTTCTGTATGAGCAAGTCCCGAATCTCGACGACCGAGGCAGCCCGGAATCTGGGCGAGTATCTCGCCAGGATCCGCTACACGGGAGCGCGCTTCATTCTCGTGAAGAACCGCAAGGACGTCGCGGAACTCGGTCCGGTTCCCGGCGCCTCCGCCGGCACCTTCGCGGAGCTCTGGGATGCGATGCGGAGCACGGCGGCGGACGAGGGCTTCGTCGACGACCTGGCTCAAGTCAACGACGCCGATGTGCCCATGGACAACCCGTGGCGATCGTCCGGGCCGAGGCGCTGACCGGGGTGAGGCTCGCGGGGTCGGCGGTGCGAGCTGCGCGCCGTCGGGCGCGCCTCGAGGCGGTCAGACTCCACGCGGAGATCGTCCCGTTCACGCCCGAGATCGCCGAGCACTACGCGGACATCCATGTCGAGCTCGCCCACGCCGGCCCACCGATTCGCCAGAACGATCTCGCCGGTGCGCGGTCGTGCGGAAGCCGATCGGCTCCTGAGGCTCGCGCGCAGAGCCGCGCCGCTCACTCCCCGCCGAG
>CAZVEF010000205.1:0-3694 GCA_964625715.1 uncultured Spirochaetaceae bacterium
CGCAGACGCTGACCGCGGCGATGCGGCGCGGCTGCGTTACCCCGACCGTGCCGTTGTCGCCGTAGCCGGCCTCGTGCAGAATGACCGGCAGCTGCGTCGTCTTCCCGCTGCCCGTGGGACTCTCGACAACGACCACCTGGTGGGCGTCGAGCGCCTCGAGGATGCGCTCGCGCTGCTGGTAGACGGGAAGCTCGTGCGGCTGCATGGATCTACCGTACCACGACGGCGCGGCACACGTCGACGAACCGGAGTCAGGGGGTGCCATTCCGGCACGCACCGGTATAAGCTGGCGTCATGCCAGGCACGGGGGTACCGATGCGGACCATGAAGGCCGTCGTCACGACCGGCAACGGAGGATACGACAAGCTCGAATACAGGGACGTCCCGGTTCCATTCCCGGACGAAGATGAGGTTCTGTTGCGAGTCCTCGCCGCCGGGGTGAACAACACGGAGATCAACACCCGCGTCGGGTGGTACTCGGCGAGCGTAAAGAGCGCGACGAACGCCGCAGCCGACACCGACACGCCCGAAGACGTCGGCGGCGACGGCGGCTGGAACGAGGCAACTCCGTTTCCGTTCATCCAGGGCACCGATTGTTGCGGTCTCGTGGAGGAAGTGGGAGCAGCGGTCGACGAAGGCATGAGGGGTACCCGCGTGCTCGTCCGGCCGTGCATCCGCACCGAGGGCTTCGACTCGCAGGAGAACATCTGGATGGGCTCGGACTTCGACGGTGCCTTCGCGCAGTACGTCAAGGTCCCGGCGAGCGAGGTGTTTCGTGTGGAAAGCGACTGGAGCGACGAAGAGCTCGCGACCATCCCCTGCGCCTACGGAACGAGCGAGAACATGCTCCACCGAAGCGGGCTCCGCAAGGGCGAACGCGTGCTCGTCGCCGGTGCCTCCGGTGGCGTCGGCTCGGCGACCGTGCAACTCGCCCGCCGACGAGGTGCACACGTCATCGCGATCGCCGGGCAGGCGAAGATGGAGCGCGTGCGCCGGATCGGAGCCGACGAGGTGGTCGCTCGGGGTGCCGACCTCGTTTCCGCGCTCGGCAAGTGCTCTGTGGACGTGATCATCGACAACGTCGGAGGCGAGTCGTTCCCACAGATGCTCGAAGTCCTGCGGAGGGGCGGACGCTACGCGACCTCCGGTGCGATCGGGGGCCCGATCGTCGAGCTCGATCTCAGAACGATCTACCTGAAGGACCAGACGCTGATCGGGTGCACAGCGTGGGACGAACCGGTATTCGGGAACCTGATCGGCTACATTGAACGGCACGAGATCAGGCCGCTTTTGGCCCGATCGTACCCGCTGGCGCGAATCGCCGACGCGCAGCGCGATTTCCTGAAGAAGGAGCACGTGGGAAAGTTCGTCCTTGTGCCGGAGCCGGACACGCTGGTATAAAGGGGGTATGGACCTCAGATCACCAAACCCCGACGAGCACGCCCCGACGCTCGCGGATCTCTTTGCGAGGACGTTCAGCAACTACTGGGAACGCTACGCGTACGTCAACGACGGGTACATCGCCGAGAGCCCGTACGACTGGGACGCCTCACGGATCGGCGTCGTCGACGGCGAGGTGGCCACGCACTTCGGCGTGTGGGACCTGGGCATGCGGATCGGCCCTTCGGTCGTCCGTGTCGCGGGGATCGGCGCGGTCGCGACGCTCGAGCCCCACCGCGGCAAGGGGTTGATGGCGCAAACCGCCGGGGATTGCGTGGCCGGGCTCGACGAAGCCGGCTACGATGTGAGCCTGCTCTTCGGGATTCCGAACTTCTATCACCGCTTTGGCTATGTCGTTGCCTCGTCGAGCATCCGCTTTGCCTTCCTAACCCGCGATATCGAGCCGGCACCGCGTGCCGTGCAGTACGAGTCGTTCGAAGGCGACGTCACCGAGCTCGCGGATCTCTACAACCGTGAGAACGAGGGTGTCACGGGAACGTACCTGCGACCCACGTATCGGCGTAACCGCAAGCCGAAGGACTTCAGGGTGTACCGATTCGACGGTGGCTACGTCGTCTGTTCGCGTCAGGACGACACGCTCCAAGTCTGCGACTGCGCCGGTGACCCGGTGACGGTGCTCGAGATCGCCCGCCAGCGCGCCACCGCCGAGCTCTGCCCGGGCATCGAGTTCGTGTTCCTGCCCCCGAGATCACGGACCGGCGAGTACCTCCAGACGCTCACGCATCGACGGATCGCCGACCGTCGCCGGGGCGGTGGGCCCATGATGAAGATCGTCAACCTCACGAGAACGATCGAGAAGATCGCGCCGGTGCTTTCGCAGCGACTCGCGGCGAGTCCGCTCCACGCGTACAGCGGCACGCTCGCGCTCTACGGCGACGGCGACGGCGTGGTGGTCGGCGTCTCGAGCGGCTCGGTCGGCGAGATCAGCCCGGCGAGCGCCGGTACGACCGCGAACGGCAGCGTCACCGGCGGTGCCGCGCTGGTGCGGTTGTTCGTGGGCGACGGCGATCCGAGCCGCGTGTGCCGGCAGAGCAACATCGAGCTCGACGGCGATGCGGGGTACCTCGTACCCGTTCTCTTCCCCGATCAGGAACCATCGACGATCCTGTGGGATCACTTCTGAGGCGGCGACGCGCGCCGCCGCCGCCGCTGCGTCCGGGTCCGCTCGATCAACCGCGAATCCTCCGTACCACCTCAATCGCCTCATCCAGGCTGATCCCGTCGGTGTTCTCGCGCGTCGCGAGCTCGCGGACGTTCACCGCTCCGGTCGCGTACTCCTGTTCGCCGCAGAGGACCGCCACGGGGATTCCCTTCTTCTCCGCAAAGGCGAACTGCTGGCCGAGCTTGCGCGACTCCGGGTAGACGTCCACGCGTAGCCCCGCGGCGCGCAATCGATCGGCGATCGCGTGGTAGTGCGCGGAGAGCTTTTCGTCCATGCAGAGGACGATCGCGTCGGCCGCGCCGGTGGAGGCGGTCGTCACGCCAAGCTCCTCGAGCCCGGCCATGAGCCGGTCGAGGCCGATCGACGCGCCCACGCCCGGCATGCGCTGCTTGCTGTAGAGTCCGGCGAGATCGTCGTAGCGACCGCCGGAGCAGACCGAGCCGATCCCGGGGAGCTCCTTGAGGAAGGTCTCGAAGACGATGCCGGTGTAGTAGTCGAGCCCCCGCGTGATCGCCGGGTCGAGCACCAATCGGTCGTCCATGCCGAGCGCGGCGGCGGCCTCGAGAATCGTCTCGAGCCGATCGAAATGGTCGCTCGCACCCCGGACGATCTCGCGCATACGCGCGAGGACGGTCCGGTTGTCGCCGGAGAGCGAGACGAGCTCGAGTACCCGCGAGGCAGCCTCGGCGCCGACGAGCGCTTCGAGCTGCTCGCGGACCTGGTGCTCGCCGATCTTGCGGAGCTTGTCGACGGTACGCAGAACGTCCTCCACGCCCTCGCTGACGCCGAGCGAATCGAGTAGCGCGCTGAAGACACCACGATGCGCGATGTGGATCTCGACTTCCTCCACGCCGATCGTGCGGAAGGCGCGGTGAATCATGAGCACGATCTCGAAGTCGGCACCCGGTGCCTCGGTCCCGACGATGTCGAAGTCGCACTGAACGAACTCGCGGTAGCGCCCGCGTTGCGTGTTCTCGCCGCGGAACGCCTTGGCCATGTGGTAGCGCTTGAAGGGGAGGTAGAGCTCGGCGAGGTGCGCGGCCATGTAGCGCGCGAAGGGGACGGTGAGGT
>CAZVEF010000206.1:0-3601 GCA_964625715.1 uncultured Spirochaetaceae bacterium
CGATCACGAGATCGACCGCGCCGGTACTCACCGCCTCGAGCAGCGGACGCCGCGCCGACGGCGCAACCGTTCCGGAGAGCAGACCTACCGATACTTCGAGACCGGCCTCGGCGAAGAGCCTCGCGGCGGCGTCGGCGTGCTGGCGCGCGAGGAGCTCGGTCGGCGCCATGAGCGCGACCTGCTGTCCCGATTCGATCACCGGCAGCGCGGAGGCGAGCGCGACGATCGTCTTCCCGCTGCCGACGTCGCCCTGCAGCAGCCGCGCCATGGGGATCGTCCCCTCGAGCTCGGCGGTGATCTCCCCGAGCACGGCGCGCTGGTCGTCGGTGAGATCGAACGGCAGGGACTCGAGCAACCGGCGCGCGAGCCCGCGCGGCAGCGCGCGCGCCGGCCGCTCGCTCTGCGATCGTTGTGCCGCTCGCCGCCCGATCGCGAGCTGCAGGTAGAACAGCTCGAGGTAGATGAGCGACCGGCGCCCCTCCTGGGCGCGTCCGACCGTGTCGGGGAGGTGGACCGCCTCGAGCGCCTCGGCGGTCGGCAGAAGGCCTCGCCGGCGGCGCAGCTCCTCGGGAACCTCGTCCTCGACGTTGCGCCCGTAGCGCTTCACTGCTGCGCCGGTCGCCTTTCGCAGGTCACCCTGGGTCAGCCGACCGCCGAGCGGATAGATCGGCAGGATCCTGCCGAACTTCTGCGGCGGGGCGTCTGCCGGCTCGAACTCGAAGGCCGTCGCCTGGGTGTCGCCGTAGCGGCGCGCGAAGCTGCCATAGACGCGGATGCGCGTGCCCTCAGGCAGCGAGCGCGCGAGGAAGTTCCGCCCGAAGCACACGAGCGAGCCAACGCCGCTTTCATCGCGAATGTGGACCTTCAACGTGCGTTTCCCGCGGCTGCCGCCTATGTAGCTGTGCGCGACGACTTCGGCAACGGTGTTCACCGGGCGGTCGGGAGCCGCCTGCGCGAGCGGGACGTGCGTCCGGCGGTTCTCGTAGCCGCGCGGAACGTGCAGCAGCAGGTCGCCGATCGCCGTGACGCCGATCCGCGCGAGATCTCCGGCGCGCGCCGGTCCCACGCCGGGGAGGTCGGAGACCGGTTGGCTGATCTCCGCGACGTGCATCTGCGCTAGAACGGCAGGCCGCTCAGGAGTCCCACGAGGAGCGAGACGAGGAAGCGGCCGGCGATGATGACGATCAGATCGATCCCGGCGAACACGAGAAGCGCGGTCTGATAGCCAATCACGCGCCCGCGCGCGAGCGGCGTGACGATCCGGTGGACGAGCGGCTCGATGATCTGATCGACCACGATCCAGAACCGCGAGGCGGTGTTCGCGTCGAACAGCGCGCCGAGCAGGCGGATCACGGCGAGGATGAGCAACAGCGTCAGGAAGAAGAAGACGGCGCCGGCGACGGCGTCTACCACGATTGCGAGGATCATGCCGAAGCTGATGGTCCCCGCGTACGCGATGTTGACGGCGATGCTGCGCACGATCCACAGCGAAACGAGCGCCGCGATGACCGAAAAGTCGACGCCGGCGACACGCAGGACGTCGAATCTGCGGAACCAGTTGATATACGGATCGGTGATGCGCGCGAGGAAGGCGGTGATCTGGCCGAACTCGGCGCCCTGAAACCAGGTCAGGATGATGCGCACGAAGATGATGAAGGAGTAGAGGCTCAACACGATGCTGAGCAGCTGCATGATTACTCTGATGACGTCCATTCGTCCCCCAGTTGTTTCCAGACGGCTTCCACGAAGGGATGGCGCTCGATGTCGGCCACCGCCGTCGGTTGTGACGAGACCATGAGCTGGTTCGAGGCGCGGATGACGCACTCGTCGCTGCCGTCGGTACCGTTTACGTGCAAGTATACCGAACAGCCGCCCGGTCTGTCGTGGAGGAAGGCGCGCAACTCGTAGAGCTCCTCCTCGGAGGCGTGCTCGTGCGCGATCCGGAGGTGGAGTTGTCCGGCGTCGCGCTCGGGCAGCTCGTCGGGGGGAGCGAGCTTCTCGACGACGAATTGCACGCGGTCGCGGCTCGTGTCCACCGAACCCTCCACGCCGACGACCGTCTCGTCCACGAGCAGCTCGCGGCTCTCCTCGTAGGCGTCGCTGAACAGGACGAGCTCGATGGAACCGTTGAAGTCCTCCAGCTGCCCGAACGCCATCATGGTGCCCTTCTTGGTGTAGATCGCCCGCACGCCCTTCAGCAGCCCGACGAGCCGATGAACGCGTTCGGGGCTCGCGCTCGCTGCGCGCGAGAGGTCGAGCGTCGTGCGCGTGAGCCACGCGTGCCGGTAGCTGTCGAGCGGATGGCCGGAGAAATAGAAGCCGAGATACTCGCGCTCGCGGTTGAGCCGCTCCAGGTCGGTCCACGGCTCGGTCGGTTCGAAAGTGAACGCGATCTCCCGGGCGTCGTCGAAGAGCGAGCCCTGGCCGCTCTCGCGCGCCTCGCGGCGGGTCGCGGCGAAGTCGAGCGCGCGGTCGAGGTTATCCATGAGCAGCGCGCGCGTGGCGCTCGGACCCACGGGTGCCGGGGACACCGATCCGCCCACCGGAAGCGCGTCGAAGAGGCCGCACTGGACGAACATCTCGATCACCTTCCGGTTGACGCTCTTCGTGTCGATGCGCTCGCAGAAGTCGATGAAGCTCTCGTAACGGCCGCCCGCCTCGCGCTCGGCGAGGATCGCGTCGACGGCGGCCGAGCCGACGTTCTTGATTCCCACCAGGCCGTAAACGATCCTTCCCTCGGCGACCGAGAAGTACTTCTCGCTGAGGTTGACGTCCGGCGGCAGCAGCTCGATGCCCATCCGCGTCGTCTCGGCCATGTAGTCGGCGAAGGTGTCCGAGTTGTTGATTTCGTTCGTGAGATTCGCCGCCATGAACTCGGCGGGGTAGTTGGCCTTGAGGTACGCCGTCTTGTACGCGAGGACGGAGTACGCGGCGGCGTGGGACTTGTTGAACCCGTAGCCGGCGAACGGTTCGAGGAGCGTGAAGATCCGTTCGGCGTCCCTGTCGGTGATGCCGCGCTCGCGTGCGCCCTCCATGTAGGAGATGCGCATCTTCGCCATCTCTTCGAGCTTCTTCTTGCCCATCGCGCGGCGAAGGATATCGGCCTGACCGAGCGAGAAGCCGGCCACGATCTGGACGATCTCCATCACCTGTTCCTGGTAGACGATGACTCCGTAGGTCTCCTCGAGCGGTTTCTCGAGCCGCGCCAGCGGGTACTCGATCATCATCTTTCCGTTCTTCGAGTCGACGAACTGATCGATGTTCTCCATGGGCCCCGGCCGGTAGAGCGCGTTCAACGCGATCAGATCCTCGATGCGTCCCGGTCGCGCGCGCTTCAGGATCGCGGCCATGCCCGGGCTCTCGAACTGAAAGACCGATTTGCTCTCGCCGCGGCCGAGCATGTCGAAGGTAGGCCGATCGTCGTCCGGGATCGCGTCGAGGTCGAGGTCGACGCCGCGCGTCGCGATCAGCTTCTTCGTGTTCTCGATCAGCGTGAGCGTCTTCAGACCGAGGAAGTCCATCTTCACGAGCCCGCAGTCTTCGAGGAGGTCCATCGTGTACTGCGTCGAAATCTGTCCCGTGCGCGGGTCGCGGTAGAGCG
>CAZVEF010000207.1:0-3601 GCA_964625715.1 uncultured Spirochaetaceae bacterium
GATCGCTGCAGATCCAGAGGATGTTGGGCCGTGCCGATGCTGCCATGGTGCCTCCGCCGTCCAGCCTACACCATGACCGGCCTCGCCGCCACCGAGGGAAGCCACTGTTGGCTCGGCTGCAGCGGCGTTCGGCGCGCGAGGGTCACGACGCGCGGTGTAGCCCATTCGTGCGATGACCGGCTCCCGACCGGACCGCTACCCTCCAGGAAGGAGGTTCCATGCACGCCGTCACGCCACCAGCAGTCGCTCCGGTCGGAACGAGAATCCGGGCGTATCTGGGGACCGAGCTCGTCGCCGACAGCCGCGCGGTGATGCTGCTGCGCGAATCCCCGCTGAAGCTCTTCTACTGCTTTCCCCGGATGGACGTGCGCGACGGCGTTCTCGACCCAGCGAGCGAGCGCAGCGACACGACGTCGCTCGGGGCGCGCGCGACGTACGCGGTCCAGGCCGGGGCGACCCGGGCCAACGAGGCGGCGTTCGTCTACACCGAGCCCGACGGTGCGGCGAAGGAGCTGGGAAGCTACGTCGGCTTCGCCTTCGACAAACTCGACCGATGGCTCGAGGAAGAGGACGAGCTGATCGGTCATCCGCGCGACCCATGGACACGAATCGACGTGCGCCGAAGCGCCCGCCACGTCGTCGTGCGAAGCGGTTCGGCGGTCGTGATCGATACCCGCAAGCCGCGTCTGTTGCTCGAGACCGGCCTCCGCCTTCGCTACTATGTCCCGCATGACGACGTGGACTGGCGCTACTTCACACCAAGCGCCAGGACGAGCGTCTGTCCGTACAAAGGACGCGCCCGATACTGGTCCATTACCATGGACGGCGGGGAGCGCCAGGACGTCGTGTGGTCGTATCCGGACCCGCTGCAGGACGGCGAGCCGATACGCGACCACGTCGGTGTCTACCACGAGAAACTCGACGTGGAGGTGGACGGCACGAGGCTCGAGGAGGAGGCGTTCTACTTCACGAAATAGCGCCGCGTGAAGCAGCTCGACAGCGACTTCGCAAGCCCGCTCGAGCTCCTCGAGGAGCAGATCGATTTCGATGTCTGGCGAGCGGCGACGAGCTCTCGCGCCTTGAGGCGATCGTCGTTCCCTCGGCGGCAAACGTCCTCGAAGGCGCGGAGCGGGAGCTCGAGAGCTTCGTCGCCGCCGGGCCCACCATTGACGAAAGCTCGCGATTGGGCACACTGGTCTCCGGAGGCCATATGCCAGCTCTCGAGAACGTCCACCACAAGAGCGACATCTGCGTCGTAGGCGGCGGTATCGCGGGCATCTGCGCCGCGGTCGCCGCCGCGCGCGAGGGAGCGACGGTCACGCTCGTCCAGGACCGGCCGGTGCTGGGCGGGAACGCATCTGAAGAGATCCGCATGTGGATCTGCGGCGCGTTCGGCGCGAACATGCGCGAGACGGGCATCATCGAGGAGATCGAGCTCGAGAATATCTATCGCAACCCGCACAAGAACTACTCGCAGTGGAGCGCGCTGCTGCACGACGTGCTCACGCGCGAGGAGAGCATCGAGCTGCTGCTGAACGCGTCGGTGCTCGACGCCGACGTGCGATCGTCGGCCGGTGACAGGCCCGGCTCCGCGGCCCCGATCGAGTCGGTCACCGCGTGGCAGCTCACCACGCAGACCTTTCACCGCGTGGCGGCGAAGCTCTTCGTGGATGCGTCCGGCGACTCGATCCTCGCGCCGCTGTCCGGCGCGCAGGTCCGCTGGGGCCGCGAGGAGAAGGCCGAGTTCGGCGAGCCGCACGCGGTCGACGAGGCGGACGAGAAGACGATGGGCATGTCGTGCCTGATCCAGCTCCGAGAGACGACCGAGCCGCAGCCCTTCGTCCCCCCGTCGTACGCACACCGCTACGAGCGCGAGGACGTTGGCCCGGGGCGTTCGCTCGACATACGCCGGACCAACTTCTGGTGGCTCGAGGCCGGCGGCGACCGCGACACGATCCGCGACACCGAGGCGATCCGCGACGACCTGCTCGGCGTCTCCACGGGCGTCTGGGACTTCATCAAGCGCCACGCGGAGGAGTTCGACGCGCGGAACTGGACGATCGACTGGATGGGTTTCCTGCCCGGCAAGCGCGAGAGCCGACGCTACGTTGGTGACCACGTCATCACGCAGGCGGACGTGGAGGCAGGCGGGCCGTTCGAGGACGTGGTCGCCTACGGCGGCTGGAGCATGGACAACCATCCCCCGGGCGGATTCTACGAACCCGGCGAACCCACGGTGTTCCACCCCGCCCCCTCGCCGTGGGGGATTCCCTACCGCTCGCTCTACTCGACGAACGTCGCGAACCTGCTCTGCGCCGGCCGCAACATCAGCGCGACGCACATTGCGCTGAGCTCGTCTCGCGTCATGCGCACGTGCGCCGGGATCGGACAGGCCGCGGGTACCGCCGCGGCGATCGCGGCCCGCGAGGGCACGACGCCGCGCGGCGTCTACGAACGCCACCTCGAAGAGCTCCAGTCGCGCCTCATGCGCGCTGATGCCTACCTGCCCGGTCACGACCGGCCGATAGCATCGGCCTCCCGGCGGGAGAACGCAAAGCTGTCTGCCTCCAACGCGGGGCGCTCCTACGCTGTTCGTCTCGCGCGGACTGAGTACCCGGAGGACGGACCGGTCTTTTCGAGCGGCCTTCGCGGCGGGCAGGAGACGAAGGTCGTCTGGTACGACACCACCGCCACCGCCGACCCGGAGGTACTCCGCAACGGGCACGACCGCGCCGTGGACGAGACCGACAACGGCTACTGGTGCGAGCCGGGCGATGCGATCGAGTACTCGTTCACCGTGCCGGTCGAGCGGGCGCGGGTGCGGCTCGTCTTCGACAGCAACCTCAGCCGTCACTACAAGGAACACCGGATGAAGTACCACTACCCGCTCGACGACCCGGTTACGCCGGTCGCTTCGAGCCTGGTGAAGGGCTTCCGGGTGGAAGTGCGGTCGGAGGGCGGCTCATCCTGGGAGACGGTCGCGGATGTAGCAGAGAACCGGCAGCGGCTCGTGTGGATCGACCTCCCCGACCGTCCGGTCGTGGACGTCCGCCTCACCCCGCTCGAGACCTGGGGAGACGAGCTGGTGCACGTCTACGGGTTCGAAGTGGAGGGCCGGTAGCGGAGCGTGCAATCGCCCCGCGTTGTGTGCCCTCCTTCAGAGATGGGTTCGCATGGGTATCCCGCGTGCGGGGACCAAGCAGAAGCCGGCCGGCGGGGCCGCGTCCCATCGTTTGCGTCGTGCCGCTCGGTAGGGTATGATGCCGACGTTCGGATCCGAGAGCCCGGCCACGAAGGCGCCCGGGCGGAAGCGGAGACGGCGATTGCACGGAGGTTCCCGTGACCATTCAGACAGCAGACATCAAGCGTATCCTGCTCGTTCGGCTTGAGCCGGGCGACGACATCCTCGCCGGGCTCCAGGAGGCGGTCAAGGCCGAAGGCATCACGAACGGCCTCATCATGAACGGGCTCGGCTCGTCGCAGAGCTACCGTTACCACGTCGTGGCCAGCAACGACCTGCCGCCGCTCGAGGCGTTCCCCGCCGGTCGCGGGCCGCGCGATATCGTCGCCTACTCCGGCGCGATCCTCAACGGACGCGTCC
>CAZVEF010000208.1:0-3595 GCA_964625715.1 uncultured Spirochaetaceae bacterium
GCTGCCAGAGGTGCGGCCACTCGAGGAGCTCCGGATAATCCGGGCGGATGAGCGCCGTGCCCGACGCGCTGCCGCCGGGGATGAACGCCCAGTCGTCACGGTTGAATCCGTAGGCGACCTCCAGCGATCTCGCTCCCACACCGGAGACAAACGACGCGGTGTTCGACCCCGGGTGGCATCCGAGGACGAAGTTGAGCGCGTGGAGCATGAGCCGCAGCGGGAAGACCTCCGGGTAGGCCCGGTGGAGGAAGTACTGCTGCATCCCGAAGTGCTGGATGCCCCAGCCGGCGCCCCAGATGTTCGGCTCGTAGGGTACGCCGTACGGTGTCTTGCGCTCGAGCTCGTCCACCTCGGTGCGGTAGGCGCGCGCCGCTTCGGCCATGCGGTCGCTGAACCCCTCGTGCCCGATGCCCTCGAGCGTCCGGCCGACGACCCACCCGACGCGGCCGAAGTGTTCGGCGATCGCGTCCGCGCCGGCGACGAGCGCGTCGGCGAAGCGGCGTTCGCCCGTCGAGAGGAAGAGCTCTGCCTCCGCGGTGACGCGAGCTTCGGCAGGAATCGCACCGTCGACCCCGCCATGCACGTCGTAGAGCGCGACCGCGACGTCGACGCACTCGTCTGCGAGCTCGGGGGCGAGCTCGCGAAGAGCGCGCGCGGCGGTTGCGAGGGCCGCGGCGGTCTGGAGCTCGCGTTGCGGGTTCTCCTCGGTGAAGACCCAGCGGTCGTCCGGTAGCGTCGCCGCTCGCGCTGTCGGGTCCATCGTGGCCGATCGCACGAGATCGGAGCCCGGCTCGGCGGCGGGACCGAGGGCAACGTGCCCGTCGGTTTGGTTGACCGGGTCGCCGAGGATCGTGTACTGGCGCAGGTTCGGCACGATGATGCCGCGGTAGAGACGCCCGAGCGCGCGGTAGGCGCCCAGGATCGAGCGGCACCCGTGCTCGATCTGCTGCAGGATGTCGGGGATCCCGTCGGGGCGGTGGAGCTCGACGGTGCGTGCCTCCTGGTCCACGGTGGTCGCGTCGTAGCGTACGCCGAACTCCTCCCACGCGAGCGCGAGGCCGTAGACCGTGTTCGCCTGCGACTCGACGCGAAGGTCGTGATCACCGGCGTCGTGCCATCCTCCGGAGTTCAGTCCGGGGACGTGCTCGCCCGGTTCGTAGTCGCAGAGCGTCGAGGCGCCCTGGACGTACCCGTCGAAGTGGTTGTGGTCTGTCGGCGCCATCCGAGCGTCGTCGAGGTGGCACGCGCCGTGCCAGACCCGCGAGCGATCGGTTACGCGGACGTGACACATCTGAATGGGCAGGAAGTACTCGAGCGTGGGCTGCCATACGTGGCGCGCGAAGACGTCCGACGCGATCCGGAACGGGTTCGACGAGACCTCGCCGTAGGACGCCACGTAGAGGCCCGGCTCGCGGACATCGCTGAAGTCGAGCCGAAGGTAGTCGTAGCGGAGGAATCGGCCCCAGTCGGGCGGGGTCTCGCTGCGGATCTCCTCGCGCCGGCCGTCCGGGTGGATCCGCGTGATGACGACCGGCAGGCGTTCGGCTACGTGGCGGTCGATCTCGACGATCGCGTACTTCGGCTGGTCGGGGTGGTACCCGACCTGAGAGACCTGGACGACCGGCTCGGAGGTCCAGCCGGGGATCGCGTTCGGCGTTACCGTCCACTCCACCGCGCCGGAGGTCGCGCCGGCGGGTACCGGCGAGCGGACGATGAACCAGCCGTTGTTGTGGAGTGCTCTCCCGTCGACGAGCTCGATCCCCGAGTCGTGCGACTCGATGCGCATTCGTTGCCGATCCGATTCGGGCGCCACGGTCAGCACGCGACCGGTCGCCAGCGCATCGACCTGGTAGACGCCCTCCGTCCCGATCGCGCCGGGACCGTTCGCCTGACGCGGGAAGACGCCGAAGGTACCGTCCATGGAGTAGCTTCGCCCGAAGAGAAAGCCGGGGAAGAGCTCGAGCATGAAGGCCACGCGGCCGGCCCACTCGTCCGGGAGCGGAGCCTCGAGGTCCACGGTAATCCGGAACGACGAGTCGTCGGCCTCCGGCAGCGGACGCACGGAGACGCGATAGCCGAGCTCGAGGTCGGGGTAGTCGATCGGGTTGAACCCCGTTCGATTCTTCTCTTCGTCGGGGTAGCTCATGCGCACACTGATCCGGTCGGTTTCGCGATCGACCTCGCGCTCTCCGGCCTTCGGCACCGGCGACCACTGGCCCGGCGTGCGGTCGAGCCGCAGATCTCCGTTCGTCGCGACACGCAGACCGTTCTGGATGATGCTGACCCCGCCCTGGTGGCCGTCCGGGTAGTAGTCGTGGGCGAGCATGACGTTGAGGCCGCGAGTCTCGAGGTAGTCGAGTTCGTTCAGGTGAAGCCGAGATGATGTGCGCACGGGATGCTCCTGCTCTGTTGTGCGGCGAGTATAGCACGGGTCGTCCTCCTCCATCCACACGAAACGTGGTATGGTGCCCGCCCGTGAGCACCCTCCAACCGCTGTCCGACCGCCAGAGCTTCCTGGGGACCTTACGCGCCTTCGCCGGCTTTCTCGTCTGGGGCCTGCTTCCCTTCTACTGGAACTGGCTCGGCGAGGTCGAGGCGATCGAGATCCTCGCCCACCGCATCATCTGGTCGGCGATTCTCCTCATCGTGGTCGTGTGCGCGCGCACCAGCGCAATCGTCCCGGAGTACACCGGAATCTGGTGGATGGGGACCTGACGATCGAACCGGAACGGCCGGATAACCGCGAGCCGCACCTCATTCTCTTCGCTTCGGGGCTTTCTCCTGGCGCTCTCGGGATGCGCGATCGTCCCTGGCGGCCTTCTGCTTCTGACCCTTTGCCTTGTCCTTCTTCCCTTTGTCACCCATCGAACTGCTCCTTGTCCGATCCGGGCTCGGATCTGATCATGCTAACGCTTCCCGCCCGGCGACCTCAGTCGAGAGAGTTCGGCAAATCCTTGTATTGCGAGAGGTCACGAGCAACGCTCTCCTTCAGATCTGCAAACTCCTTCCAGATCGGCTCGGGGTCGTTTTTGAAGAAGGTGACGTTGGGGATCGCGGTGTTTTTCCAGCGCTCGAGTTGGTCGATGCTTCGCCGAACGTTGTCCAGAAGAACGTCCTTCTCGTTCTTACGAATCTCCGACGCGGCAATCTTCTCCCGGAGCGAGCCGAACGAATCGAGAACCCCCTGGATCTCGCGTTCGAGCTCGGACTTCTGCTTGAGCACCTTCAGTCGTTGCGACGTCCAGAACGCGCCGGCCACTATCACGATCGCCGCAACAATGATGATCCATATCATGGACTCTCTCCTCGACTGGCATAGCCAGACCTGTATTGTATCACAGGCTGGCAATTGTGAGTGGGTGCATGCACGCCGCTTGACAAGAAAGAGGATGAACGGTGATGATAAAGCTCATCAGGGGAGGCGTTATGAAGCGAGGCATTATCGTGTTCCTTGTCGTCGTCGTTGCCGCGGGAGCTGCCGTGGCGCAGCCGACGGACGATCCCGGCCCGGTCAAGACAAATCTGAGCACGCAGTTCACCTCGAGCGTCTTCGCCGCGCACTGGAGCGTCACGCCGTCGGCGGTGTATCGTCTCG
>CAZVEF010000209.1:0-3574 GCA_964625715.1 uncultured Spirochaetaceae bacterium
AGGTCGAGCACCACGCGAACCTCATTCCCTGGCAGCAGGTCGCCGCGCAGACCGGGGCGCAGCTGCGCTTCGTCGAGCTCGGGCCGGCGGGCGAGATCACCACGGAGGCGGTGGAGGCGGCGCTCGGCGAGAAGACAAGGATCGTCGCGATAACCGGGATGTCGAACGTCACCGGCTTCATGCCGCCGGTCGCCGAGATTACCCGCGCGGCGCACGCGCGCGGCGCGATCGTCGTCGTGGACGGCGCGCAGCTCGTGAGCCACTACCCGGTGAACGTGAGCGAGCTCGACATCGATTTTCTCACCTTCAGCGGGCACAAGATGTGCGGTCCCACCGGCGTCGGCGTGCTCTACGGCCGGAAGGAGCTCCTCGACGCGGCCGATCCGCTGCTCTACGGTGGGGACATGATCGTCCGCGTGTACCGGGACCGCGCATCGTTCAGGGGCGCACCGGACAAGTTCGAGACCGGCACGCCGAACATCTCCGGCGTGATCGCGCTCGGCGCCGCCGTCGATTATCTGAGCGGCATCGGCATGGACAGGATCGCGGCGCACGAAGAGGCGGTTCTCGGCTACGCCGTCGAGCGGCTTTCCGAGGCCGAGGGGGTCACGCTCTACGGGCCGCGCGACGTGCGGCGGCGCGGGGGCATCCTCAGCCTGAACGTGGGCGAGGTGCATCCGCACGACGTGGGCACCATCCTCGACGCCGAAGGCATCGCGGTGCGCACCGGATTCCACTGCGCGCAGCCGTTCATGAGGTTCCTGGGTATCCACGGCACGGTTCGTGCCAGCTTCTATCTCTACAACACGCGCGACGACGTCGACCGGCTCGTGTCGGCGCTCGACCGCGTACGGGACGTGTTTGCATGAATCTTGGCGACGACCTCTACCGCGAGATCATCCTCGAGAACTACAAGGCGACGAAGAACAAGCATCCGCTCGAACCGGCCGACTACCACGAAGAGGGCGTCAACCCGTCGTGCGGCGACGACATCGAGCTCTTCCTCCGCTCGGACGGCGAGCGCATCACCGACGTCTCCTACGACGGTATGGGCTGCTCCATCTGCCTCGCGAGCGCGAACATGCTCTGCGAGGCGATCAAGGGTATGAAGGTCGAGGAGGCGGAGGAGATGATCGAGCGCGTGAAGGGCATGCTCACCCGCGGCGAGGAGCCCGAGTTCCCCGACGGCGCCGAGGACCTCGAGGCGATCCAGGGCGTGGCGAACTACCCCGTGCGGATCAAGTGCGCGCTCCTGTCGTGGAACACGTTGAACCAGATCATCGGGGAGATGCGGCAGAAGGCCGAGCGTTGACATCGGCCTTTGCACATCGATAGTGTACCGACAGGAGGCCGCATGTACAAAGTCCTGTTGCTCCGCCACGGCGAGAGCGTCTGGAACAAGGAAAACCGGTTCACGGGGTGGACCGATGTAGAGCTGAGCGAGAAGGGTGTCGAGGAGGCGATGAACGCCGGCCACGTGATGAAGACCGAGGGGCTCGTCTTCGACATCGCCTACACGAGCGTCCTGCGCAGAGCGATCAACACGCTGCACCTCGCGCTCGATGTGATGGATCTGCACTGGATCCCCGAGGTCAAGGACTGGCGCCTGAACGAGCGTCACTACGGGGGGCTGCAGGGGCTGAACAAGGCCGAGACGGCAGAGAAGTTCGGCGACGAGCAGGTCCACGTCTGGCGCCGCAGCTACGCCACGCCGCCGCCCGAGCTCGACCCCGACGACGAGCGCTTCCCCGGGAAGGACCCGCGCTACGCGGGCCTCAAGCCCGAGGAGGTCCCCCGCACCGAGTGTCTCAAGGACACCGTCGCGCGCTTCCTGCCCATGTGGCACGAGGTGATCGCGCCGACGATCAAGAGCGGCAAGCGCGTCATCATCGCGGCGCACGGTAACAGCCTGCGCGCGCTGGTGAAGTACCTCGACGAGATCTCCGACGAGGACATTCCCGGGCTCAACATCCCCACCGGCATCCCGCTGGTCTACGAGCTCGACTCCGACCTGAAGCCGATCAAGCACTACTACCTCGGCGACCAGGAGGCGATCGAGGCCGCGGCGCAGGCGGTGGCGAACCAGGCGAAGAAGAAGTAGCCGAGGCCGCGCGGACCGGGGCCGCGCGCGGCTCGCTACCGGCCGCTCTGGAAGAACCCGAGCCGCATGATGAGCTCGAGCGTGTACGTCCGTCCGGCCTCGAAGTAGAGCTCGTTCTCGATCATGAGCCCGCCTGAGGCGATCGCCACGTCGTGATAGCCGCGCTCGACCTCGACCCGTGATTCGTTGCGAAGCCGCCCGTCCACGTAGAGGTCGATCTGCCGCCACGGGTCGCGCACGCGGTCGTTGAGGAACTCCGACGGGATCTGCAGGAGGATCGTCGCGGTGGGCGGCAGCAGCTCTGCGGCGAGCGTCCGGTCGGAATCGAGGTCGACCCGCCGCTGCCACGGCTGGTAGCCGCGCGCCTCCACGCGAATCGTGTAGGTGTCGGGCCGCAGCGTGAAGGTCGCCGGCGCGGTCTGCCGCCGGCGCACGCCGTCTATGTAGATGTCCGCGCCGCGGACGTTCGAGCGGACGGTGAGCCGGTGGTTGACTACGCGCCGGCTGCCGCCGCCGTCGTCGTCGCCGCTGTCGCCGAAGGTTCCGGCCTGGGCGAAGAGGCCGACCGCCCCCACCAGGAGGAGGGCGGTCGCCATGAGTGCAATCTTGCCGAGCTTCATCGATGAACTCCTTTGTCGTTCCGGGGCTACTCGGTCTCCGCGCGGCCGAAGGCGCCCACGAAGGTCTCACCGCCGCTCGTCGTCCCGGACACGCTGCGGAACCCGTCGGTGCCGTTCGTAATCCACCGCTGATCGGGGACGATCAGGTAGTAGGGCTCGTAGCTCGTGCCGCGGTCTGCGATGAAGTAGTGGATCCGCGCGACGCTCGCCGACGCGTAGCTCGTGTCGTCGGGCGGGCGGAAGCTGATCAGCGGGTTGCGGTCGGCGTCGTAGATCGTGACCTCCAGACCCGCCGCGGCGATGTTGCCACTTCCTGCGTCCACGTAGACCTCGCTCACGCCGACCCACGCGTAGCCTTCGGCGCCGGTGGGCAGGCCGATGTCCGCGTCCGGATCCTGGAAATCCGGTTCGAGCTCCGAACCGACGTAGCTCCACGGCGGGCGGTTGATGAGGATACCCTCTTCACCCTCGGAGCTGTAGTCCTCGAGTTCGATGGCCGGGTTGCCGCTGGCGGTGTAGGTGCTCGTCTTCGACGAGGGGTCCACGAACTCGCGTTCGGCGTCTGCGAGGAAGAAGCCGAGGTCGCCGAATCCTCCCGACTCTGCAGCGTCGTTGTATGGGTCCACGAACAGCGGCACGCCGTTGCCGTTCGTCGTCGGATTGTCAGCGGTCTCGATATCATCGGGGTAGGGATACGAGATCCACAGGTCGATCTCCGCGCTGTCCTCGTTCCAGTTGCCTTCGATCTGCAGGTCCGCGGTGTAGTCCTCCGGGTCGTAGCCGGTAACGATGATGAAACACCCGCCGAGCGCGAACACCGTCGCAACCGCGAGTACTCCCACGCGTATCAGAA
>CAZVEF010000210.1:0-3493 GCA_964625715.1 uncultured Spirochaetaceae bacterium
CCCCTGAAGCAGCGCCTTCACCAGTTCGCCTTCGCCGCAGATGTTGCCGCGCAGGGAGGCGACTGACAGGACCAACTGGCGGAATCCTGTCGGTAGTTGTCGGTTCACTTCACGCCGACCAGCAGCTCCTGGATGAATCTCGTTGAGTGACTCTTCGGTGAACTACCCCCGGAGGTTATCCGCGACGGAGCTTCACCGCGGCTCGGCAGCTGGTCCGCGATATCGAGGACTACATCGCGGAGCTCACGAGCCGTTGCCGCGCTGCGAAGCTCGGCGTGTGTCCTCTCTTGCGCGATCGCCCCTCCAACTTGTTGTCGTCGCTGCTGGTCATATAACGTGCAGCGAGCCTTGCAAACACCTTCAGAGATTCGTAGCCTCAGGACTCAGTGCCGGGCTTCGGGGCCAGCTCAACTAGCGGGCAAAGAGCCGGAAGACACCAGCGTGGGGCTTCCTTTCAAGACGACCACAAGGCCATGCTTGCATGCGGCGACAAGCTACCGCGTCGCGGACAACCCTCGCACGTTCCACTCGAGGTTCCTCATCCGGTCGAGCTCGACGTAGACGTACGGCTCGTCGTCGTAGTCGTGGATGCCGCGGCCGGAGACCGGGATGCGAAGACCGTTCAGCTCGTCGTAGGCGTCCATGGGGGTCGACCAGCGGTCCCGCAGCTGCTCGCCATCGACTTCGGCGTAGCGGTCTTCGGTCTCCCAGTTCACGATCCGACCCGCTTCGTCGAAGGTCAGGAGCGCAGTCACGGTGATCTCCCTGTTGGTCAGCGAGAGCTCGGCCTGCGTGTCGCCTACCTGGCGCCACTGTACGGGTACGGAGAAGTAGCCGAGCGGGCAGAAGATGAGGTCGTTCAGGAAGGTGGCGAGCCCCGAGACGTCCATCTCCGGGCCCGAGACGTCGGCGATGGTGATGAGGTTGAGCAGTTTGATCTGCATCCGGCCCTCGCCGTACATGTAGCTGTCGAGCCCGGTCATCGGCCACTTGCCGCGAATGTAGTAGATCCGGGCCGGGTCCGAGAGCAGGTTGTACTGCCGTGAGACGAGATCCATCCACTCGGCGTCGGCCGACTGTCGAATCTTGCCTTCCATGCTGAAGGCGAAGCTGTCCACTCGTGGCTTGCCGATCACCCGCGAGTAACGGAGGTACCGCTGCACGATCGGGGGCAGGTCGGCGATGTCCTCCTCGGTGATGAGTCCGGAGGACGCCTCGGGCTCGGGAAGCTGTTCGACGTAGTCCTGCGCGCGACCTTCGAGCGTCGTGCACGAGAGTAGGAGCCCCGGAAGCGCGGTGATCGCGCCGAGAGCGGTGAAAGGTGTCTTTGTCTTCTTCATTGATCTCTCCTCTGCAGTTCATTGAGTAACAGGTCGAGGTACCCGGCAATCAGCCGATCCCGCTTGTCTCCAGCCTCCACATCGTCGAGAACGAGCCGGATCACGAGTCCCTGCGCGGCGGTCCAGAGCGAGCGCACGACGAGATCGACGTCGACTCGGCCGACAAACCCTGCCGCCTGAGCCTCGCTGATGAGATGTGCGAGGCGAACGAGATTCGGGTTCCGCTCGGGAGCTCGCTCCCGGAGATTCGTCGCGCCGAGTAGACGTGTTTGCCCGCCTTCAGCGCCGCGATCGCCTGCGGCGCGTGCAGCCACCGCTGCGAGAAGAGCGCGATCGCGTCGACGTCCGACGAGCGGATGCGCGTTGAAAAGCTCGACGAGGTGCACGCCGAAGTTGCCGCACTCGAGCACTCCAATCCTGTAGCCCATAGATCCTCGCGTTCGGCCGTCTCTACGGCCTCAGGTTCCAGACTACCATCGATCGGACCGGAGCGCGATCGCGGATGCGTGCGCTTTGTGTCGGGGATGTGCTGTTGACCCGGTCACCGCCGCGAGGACGACGACCGTCCTCATCCATCAAGGCATCGAACCTGGCTGACGCCTTCTCTGCGCACGAGAATGGTAGTGACAAGCATCTCCGTCAGACACGCTTCGGGCAGGACGGTCGGTTTCAAGACTCGGCGCCAATACCGGACGGTGGGTGCAGCATGCGAGCGGATGCATGATCGAAGGTCTTGCCGCCCGGATCTCTGCGACCACCGAGCGCTCCGGATCGCATTTCCGGCTGCGCTTCGCGCCTGCAGACTGAGGCCAACTGCGGCCCGGTGACGAGCAGTCTTGCGAACGACTGTCGCTGCCCTCATGATCGTTGACATTCAGTCGGCCCTGTGCGCAAATGCGAAGGAAGGACCTGCAATGCACGATCGCGAACCAAGTGAGCTCATCTTCGTCGCCGGCTTCCTTGGCGCCGGCAAGACGACGCTCGTGAATCGGCTGCTGACGCTGATTGACGAGCGGCCGATCGGTCTGATCGTGAACGAGTTCGGCGAGCACGGTGTGGACGGAGCGCTTGTGACCCCGGGGTACGAGCCGGTCGAGCTCAACGGTGGGCAGATCTTCTGCGCCTGTCTGTCCCCGAAGCTGCTCGAGTCGCTCGCGGACATGCATCGGCGCGAGCTTCCCATTGTGGTCGTGGAAGCGTCGGGTCTCGCCCGCCCCGCGGTGCTGACGTCGTTGCTCGATCAACTCGAGCATCTGCTTCCCGGCGCCTACCGGTTTCGCGGCATGATGACCGTTGTCGACGCGGCACGGATCGAGAAGCTCGCGGCGATGGCGCCGGTTGTAGACGAGCAGATCAGACACGCGAATACCGTGCTCGTGAACAAGGTTGATCTCGTTGATGAAGCGTCTGTCGCTCGGATCGAGGCCCGGATCCGTGATCTCAATCCGGACGCCGCGATCGGGCGTACGATTCGCTGCGAGATCACGGCGGAGGCGATCCCGAGCGTCGGTGCGGTGCACGCGACCGGGCAGGATCCGGATGGTTGGCCGATGGGACGCCCGCAGCCGTTCTCGCTGGGCGCGGAGGTCCGCGATCCGGAGGAAGCGCAGGAACTGTGCCGACGATCGGCCTCGCTCGCGATGCGGATCAAGGGCTTCGTGCTGAGCAGGACGGGCCCGCTCCTCGTGGACGCCGTGGGCGATCAGGTGCGGGTTGAGCCCGCGAAGCCGGAGCGGGCGAGACCTGGCATTACGGTGATCCCGGTGTCGTCCGAGGCGGCGGAGGAACTGCGGAGTATCTGGTCGGGCCATCTTTCGCGGGCGTAGCCGGGCACGACAGCGGGTGTCACGCCGATCCTGGAGAACCCATATCAGGAGCCCACCGTCGCGCGAGGCTGGTTCCACTACCGCGACGGCCGCCACTGACCGACAGGCGTCGCTCGCGCCGGACGGCACCGCGGTCATCCTGGTCATCACCCGAGCCCCCGGCTCCTGATCGGCATCAAGATCGTCCGCATCGATTGCGGTGTGAGTGCCAGGGTCCTCTCCCTGTTCTTGGAAACCGACGGGAAGCTCACATGGAGATCGTGGTCTCCCAGCTGAATCCCGGCCGACAGCGCGAACGCAGGCGGACCGGATCGCCTGCGATCAGTG
>CAZVEF010000211.1:0-3482 GCA_964625715.1 uncultured Spirochaetaceae bacterium
CGTCTCGGTCGTCGAGAGCCGGCGGGTCCGGACCCGTCTCCCCGGGGACGAACACCCGAGCGCTGTCCGGGAGGTTCGCTGTCATCGTTCCTTCACCGTACTCGAATTCGACTTCCTGCATCGTTACGCTCCGAAGTAGGCCGAGATGATCTCGGCGAGTCCGTCCGGCGTGAACCCGATCTCGCCGGTGAAGTTCGTCAACGCGATGAGGCCACCCTCGACCGATGCGATGCCCGCGATCTGCGCCGCGTTCTCGCGCTTGAGCCCCCCGCCGTAGACAACGAACGGCGCGAGACCGAGCGAACGCTCGAGCGTGGCGCGAATGTGGTCCCCGACGAAGCCGATGTACTCGGCGTCCGGCGGCGTCTTGCCAGGCCCAATCGCCCAGCGCGGCTCGTATCCGATCGTGAGCCGGACGCCGGGCTCCACTCGCGTCCACGCGTCGGAGAGCGGCTCGAGCTGCCGGTCGAGCACCGCCCTGACACGGTCAGCGACGTTTTCGAGCGGACCCTCCCCGCGCTCGTCGGCGGTCTCCCCAACGCACACAAGCACATTCATGCCCACCCGCGCAGCGGCGACGGCCTCCTCGGCCACGAGCTCGTTGACGATCGCCGCGGTTGCGGCTTCGGCGTCCGAGCCACCATTACCGGCGGCTGATCCCGCGAGTCGCTCCACAAGTCGCGAGAGCGTTTGCGACTTGTCGAGCCGCTCCTCCGAATGGCCCACCATCGCCCAGCTGCTGCCGAGCGCGACCGCCGCGGAGGCCGGGAGGTTCGACGTGAACGCGCCGAAGTTACCGCTTTTCGCCACGTCCTCGCGAAAGACGCCCTGCACGCCGTACGAGAGCGCCCTGGTCTCCGTCTCGGGCGTGTTCCTCAGAGCTTCAGAGAACGGCACGACGAGGGATTCGGGCAGGAGGAACACGAGCGAATAGTCATCGGTTTGTCCGACACCGAGCGCCACGAGCTCCTCGGCAACCGAGCGAATCCACTGCACGGGGTTGTCGTACGGACAGATTCCGCCAAGGGCACGGGGAATATCAAATCGTTTCAGATTCACAAAGAACTCAACCATGATTCACCTCCGGTGATGGTGTTGGAGCGAGCAGCGTGGCGAACGGCTATAGATCTTCGACGCGCTCCATCATCTCGATCCGTGACTGATGTACGGCGGCCCCATTGAACTTGCCGAACAACCACGCGCCGGCAATCTCCCTGACCTGATCGTCCGTGTAGACCCAGGCGCCGAAGCAGAGCACGTTCGTGTCGTTGTGCTCGCGGCTCAGAACCGCGTGCAGCGGATTCATACAGAGCGCGGCGCGCACGCCGGCGACCTTGTTCGCCGAGATCGCCATGCCCTGGCCGGTGCCGCAGATGAGGAGGCCGCGGTCCGCCTCGCCGGCGGCGACCGTCTTCGCGACTTTGGCGGCATAGAGCGGGTAGTCCGCCGGGGCGGACGAGTCGCATCCCAAGTCGGTCACCGAGTGGCCTCGCTGCTCGAGGAACGGGATGAGGCGGAGCTTAAGCTCGTAGCCAGCCGGGTCGCATCCTATCGCTATTCTCATCCTACCCCCTCCTCGGTAACCGTGCTGTCCAGTCGATGAAGCAGCTCATGAATCAGGACCCGTCAAGTCGGTCGCATCCCCGATTCTCCACTTGTAGTATTCGGTCGTGTAGCTGAAGGGCGAGAACCGATGGTACCGGTGCTGCGAATGTCCGAGCACGGCGGTAGATGACACAAAGATCTATCGAGAACCACGAGCAACCTCCTTCGGCGCACTCAGAGAGGGCCCTCAACGCGCAAGTCAGAGGCTCTCCGGCGGAAACAGCCAATCGCGGACGTTCCGCACCGCCCCAGACCTCGGGCGATGAATTCCTGAACAATGCTCTCGATCCATCCGACCGGTACATCGGAGCCGCAGATACCGCCGACAAATTGAGGAGACTCGGTTCTTCTGAAATTGTCGCCAAACTCAGACACACGGCTGCCCCTCTTCCCAGTCCGGGTCCGTGGGCGCCTGACCGGCCACGGACCTCGCGTCTTGCGATGCAGCAAGGTCAGAGTCCCAGAGTGGGGCACTGGAATCCCTGATGATCAACTCCGTGTCCAAGCAGTACTTCCGGACGTCGCAATCCGGATCCTCGGCGTGGCGCAGCAAACACTGCGCGGCCTTCAGCCCCATCTCGTGCGCCGGTACGGCAACCGTAGACACCGTCGGCGTGCAATATGACGCGATGTCGGTGTTGTCGAACCCACAGACAGAGACCTGCTCAGGGACCCGTACCCCAAGATCGCGCAACGCCTTCAGTACCCCGATCGCGAGTGCGTCGCTCGCGGCAAAGATCGCCGTCGGCTGCGGATCGGTCTCGATCATACGCGTTGCAGCGCCCCTCCCTTCCACGAGGCTCGGATACGTGTGAATCACATACCTGCTGTCAAACGGGATCCCGGCGTCCTCCAACGCGTCCTTGTATCCTTCCAGTCGACGCATGACGCGCTTGCTCGCCGACGTCGGACCGGTGATCAGGCCGATCCGCCTATGCCCGAGGGAGATCAAGTACCGGGTCATCTTCCGCGCAGCGCCATAGTTGTCAAAACCGACGCAACTGATCGGGTATTCCGGCGTGTACTCCCATGCTGAAACGACGCCCATCTCCTTTCGTGCGACGATCGAGTAGATCAGGTCCTTCGTCTGTTCCTTGAGGCCCAGGATGATAATCCCGGCCATCTTCCGTTCTGCAAATACCTTGATGTACTCGGCTTCCTCGTCTACGTCGTACCCGGTGTACCCGATCGCTAGATCGTACGGAGCGCCTCTGAGCCCGTCGTGGATCCCCTCGATGAACTCTGCGTGTATCGAGCTTCTCACCGTCGGGATGATCAAAGCGAACATCGATGTTTTCTGTCTTGTGAAGTCGGCTGCGTGAAGGTTGTAGACATACTTGTGCTCTGCCATCACAGCCTGAACACACGATCGTGTTTCTTCCTTGACCTTCTTAGGGTCATAGATAACGCGGGCGACGGTAGAGCGTGACACTCCCGCCTTCTGGGCGATGAAACTCATGTCGACTTTGTCCACTTCTTCGCTTTTCCGCTTACTCACCTGTCGGCCCTCATCTCTGCGCCTTCCAACTCAAGCTCACCGGCAAAATGGCAGCGAGCCATATGACCAGTGCCGTTCAACCGAGGCTCCGGAATCTCCGTCCGGCAGATCGGCTGGCTGTACGGGCACCTCGGATGAAACGGACATCCCTCGGGGAGGTCAGCAACACTGTCGATTTCGCCCGACACCTTGATTGGTTTCACGCGCACGGTGGGATCCGGGTACGGAACCGCACTCAGTAGCGTAGCCGTGTAGGGATGCATCGGATGCGCATATACGTCTTCGGTTCGGCCAATCTCAACGATCTTCCCGAGGTACATGACCGCGACTTCGTCGGCGGTCTGCGGGCGAGGCGGGGACGCGAGGGCGGTCGGGCGTC
>CAZVEF010000212.1:0-3466 GCA_964625715.1 uncultured Spirochaetaceae bacterium
ATAGTGGCCCCACGCGTCCCACGTCTGGCCCTCTGAGGCGAAGTCGGAATCCTTGTGATGTGTCACGAATCCTGGTGCCGGGTTCAAGCAGCTCAAGCAGGCGATCGTCTCCGACATCCTCGGCTCTGCCACGTCCACGTCAACGACAACTACCGAGACTGGGACGACGACAAGTGCTTCGCCTCGAAGCGCTGGACCCGGCCCGCGGCGTGGGCGGCGATCGTTGCCGGCCCCGGTCTGCGCGCGACCGAGACGAGCGCGGACGCCGAGTGCGACCCGCTCTACGGAGATCCCGACTACCTGGTCGACTGGACCGCGGAGGTGGAGGCGGCCGAGCGCGAACACGGCGTCGAGATGGTGAACATGTACTCGGGCCACGGCACGTACGCGACGCTCGGTCTCGCGCACACCGACCCGCGCGTGCGCGACCGGATGATGCGGCACTGGCTCTTTCCGCTCATCGACGCAGATCGCCGCTTACGCCGGCGAGCGACTCTCCGCACCGGTCGGCGTCGAGTAGATGTACACCCCGCACCAGTACCCGTGGCGGATCGGCGAAGCGCTCGACGCGACGGCGGAGAAGGGGTTCCTCACGATCGACCGGGGCTGGACCACCGGCGAGCACACGATCGGGCTGCGCCTCGAGATGACGGTGCGCGTGCAGCGCGCGAACGTCGACCACCGCGATTCGGTCGGCATCACCTACGGGCCGCTCACGCTCGCGATCGACTCGGTGTACCGAACGCCGATCCACGGGACGGAGATCGCGCTCGCGGGCGAGTCGGTCGATCTCGAGCCGGTGAAGGTCGGCAGTGAGGCGCTGCCGATCGTAGCCTTCCGCACGGAGGGCACGATCGACGGGGAGCCCGCGTCGGTGACGCTCGTCGACTACGCGAGCGCCGGCAGCACCACGCCGAATCACGACGAGTTCAAGGTGTGGTTGCCGCTGGTTGGAGGCTGACTGATCTTCCCGCTATACTCCCCCCATGGCACGCATCACCGCAGGACCTCACTACTTCAGACACGAAGACGGCTCGCCCTTCTTCTACCTCGCCGACACCGTGTGGATGCTCTTCAACAAGTTGACCGAGGAGGAGGCGCGAACGCTCTTCGCGGACAGGGCCGCGAAGGGATTCACGGCCGTTCAGTCGGTGATCTTCCGGGACCTCTTCGAGCCGAACACGCCGAAGGTGGACGGCGTGAGGCCTTTCGAGACGGAGGCCGACATGCGGGCCGTGCGGATCAACCCGCGCTGGCTCGACTATGTCGTCAGCCTCACGAAGGTCGCGGACGAATACGGCCTCGTGATGGGGCTGCTCCCCACCTGGGGCGACAAGTGGAACGAGCGGTCGAACTCGGCCGGACCGGTCATCATGGACGAGAGCTCGGCTCGCGACTACTGCCGCACCCTCTCTGACGCGCTCGCCGGATGCGCGAACGTGATCTGGATCCTCGGCGGCGACAGCGCGATCCAGGAGCAGCGCTACGCGAACGTCATCCACGCGATGGCCGAGGGCATCCGCGCCGCCGGCAGCGCGGACAAGCTGGTGACCTTTCATCCCTCGGGACTCGGAACGTCGGCGCCCTTCCACGCCGCGCCCTGGCTCGACTTCAACTCGCTGCAGACGAGTCACTACAAGCCGAACATCCCCGGTTACCTCTACATCGAGCGGCTCTTCGGCACGGAGCCGCCCAAGCCGTGCCTCGACATGGAGCCGAACTACGAGTACAGCCCCATGTTCGCCTACGGCGGCACCGGGCGCGGACGCCCCTACACGCCTCAGTTCTCAGCGTACGATGTGCGCAAGAGCCTCTACCGCACGGTCCTCGCCGGCGCCGCCGGCTTCACCTACGGCTGCGAGCCGATCCGCCAGCTGCACCGTGACGGCGACCGGATTCACGTGTGGGGCGGCGAGGAAATGCGCACCTGGACCGAAGCACTCGCCGCGCCCGGGTCGGGCCAGATCGGCTACCTTCCCGAGCGCCTGCTCGAGCGCAACTACTTCACCCGGGTCCCGGCGCAGGAGCTCTTCGTGCCGGTGCGCCAGCACGGTGCCTGGGCCGATCGGATGGCGACCGGCCTGCCGTTCGCCGGCCTCGAGAACACCGACCCGGTCGCGCACATCTCGGTCGCACGCTGCGCCGAGGGTCGCTACATCCTCGCCTACACCCCCGTTCGCCAGGTCTTCGACCTCGACACCTCCGGTCTGACCGGCGACAAACTGAAGGTCGGGATCCACGATCCGCAAGCGTGTCGCGTTCAGTACGAGTACGAGGTCGCGAACGAGGGCACGCTCAGGCTACTGCCGGAGCGCGACATGGATACCTTCGTGACGATCGATTCGGTGTAGAGCCAGGCGCGCCGGATGCCGGGGCGACCCGGTGCCGTTCAGTAGTCCAGAAAGTGCCGCGCGTCGTCGCGCCCGATGCGATGGAACGCTGCCTCCGGATACGCGTCGCGCCACGCGACCGGCGCCCGCACGGGGCCCCTCGACGTCCACCTGAACTCGTACGCTGCGAGCGTATCCCCTTCCTGCTCGACGTAGTCGATCTCCTGCTGATCGTAGGTCCGCCAGAACCAGCCCTCCGCGGGCGACCTCAGGTACCGATTGCGCTTGCGCCGCTCGACGACGAGGTAGTTTTCCCACAGACCGCCGACGTCGTCCCGGAGCGCGGGCGGATCGAATCGATTGAGGAGCGCATTGCGGATGCCGAGATCGACGAAGTACACCTTGCGCGACTTGCGGATCTCCTTGCGGAGATTGCGGCTGAACGCGCTCAACCGGAAGATGACAAACGCGTGCTCCAGGAGATCGATGTACCTGATGACGGTCTTGATATCGAGCCGGGCCGAGCGTGAGAGCTCGCCGTAGGAGACCTCCGAGCCGATCTGAAAGGCAAGCAGGCGCAGCAGCTCAAGAACCCGTGTCCGGTCGATGCCGGTGACCGCCAGGATGTCCTTCAGCAGGTACTCGGCAGCCAGGTTGCGAAGCAGTTCCGCCTTGTCCGTCGGGTTCGGCGTGAGGAACACTTCCGGGTACGAGCCGAAGACCATCCCGTGCTCCATGGTCGCCTGCACCGTTGTGACGTTCGGCTCGGACTCGACGAGCGAGAGCGGGAAGAGGTCGAAGACTTGCTGGCGGCCGGTCAGCGGCTCTCCGGTTCTCTCGCGAAGGTCGAACGACGCCGAGCCGCTGGCCACGACCCGGAGACGAGGATAGGTGTCGTGGAGGAGCTTGAGCACGCGCCCGATCTCGGGCACCTGCTGCGCCTCGTCTATGAAGAGCGCGTCAAACCCGCGCGAAACACGGTCGAGCGTTGCCCGTTCGGGCCGCAGCAGCGCGGCATCGTCGACGAAATCGGCATTCAGGAAGAGCTGCTTCCCCCCGATCGTTCGGGCGACATCGCGGAGCAGCGTCGTCTTGCCGACACGCCGGGGACCGAAGAGCAGAACGACCTTCGGCTC
>CAZVEF010000213.1:0-313 GCA_964625715.1 uncultured Spirochaetaceae bacterium
AGAGCTTGCTCACGACCGCGGTCTTCGCCGCCTTGCTCGCCTCGAGCGCCGCGTAGAGACCGGCACCTCCCGCTCCAACGATTACTGCGTCATACTCATGCTTGATCAAGACTCGCTCCTTTGCACCGGCGATTCTACCACGGCCCGGACCGAACCAACACCGGCTTCGGCCATGAATGCTGACAAAAACCATCGAAATTGTCGTGTGGTCGCTTCGGGAGGAATATATGCAGCGCGTGAAATGGGCGGCAACCAGCTCACCGGGTCCCGCGGCGCTTCGCGCCGCCCCCGGTGAGCTACGCAGGAACCTGCG
>CAZVEF010000213.1:413-3458 GCA_964625715.1 uncultured Spirochaetaceae bacterium
TCCTGCAGCACCGGGTCCCGCGGCGCTTCGCGCCGCCCCCGGTGAGCTACGCAGGAACCTGCGGTCCTGCAGCACCGGGTCCCGCGGCGCTTCGCGCCGCCCCCGGTGAGCTACGCAGGGGGCGCGCGCGAGACGAGGGCAGGCGATATCCAGTACCCTCGACCCATGAGCGTACGCCAGACATCGGTCACCATTCAGGGCAAGGGTCGCGGGTGCCACCTCATCACGCGCGAAGTCGAGCGCGCGATCGCTGAGATCGGCGCCCCCGACGCAGGGATCGCGCACGTCTTTCTGCAGCACACGTCGGCCTCGCTCGCGCTCAACGAGAACGCGAGCCCGGACGTGCGGCGCGACATGGAGACGATCCTGAATCACCTCGTTCCCGAGGACGAGCCGTACTACGAGCACACGCTCGAAGGACCGGACGACATGCCGGCACACGCGAAGAGCTCGCTCGTGGGAGTGAGCCTCACCGTGCCGATTACCGATGGGAGGCTCGCGCTGGGTACCTGGCAGGGCGTCTACCTCTGCGAGCACCGCGACCGGTCGCACGCGAGGTCGATCGTCGTGACGGTTCTCTCGTGAGGTAACCGGACTTGCCGCGACGCGGGCGTCGAAGGCCTCGGTCGCGACCAGGCGTGGATCCGTCGCTCGCTGCTCTACAACTCGATGTCCAGACCTGCGCGGTCCTCGTGGTAGGTCTCGGTGTCGTCCGCATCGTCCGGGCCGTAGGCGAGGATCGCACGCACGGTCTCGCCGGCCGCGAGCGGCTGATCGTACTCGTCACCGGAATCGAGCGGAATCGTGAACCTGATCGTCGTTTCGCCGTCGGTCTCCGAGCCGGAGAGGACCGTGGCGTGTCCGGCGCCACCCAGCTCCTCGTCGCGCCGGTGCGCGATCATCGTCGTTCCGAACTGGTCGGTCATCACCGCCTCGTCTCCGTCCACGTAACCGATCAGGATGTTCGCATCCTTCATCCCGCGGCTCGGCTTGAACCCGACGGCGATCCACCCGGTTGTGGGGCCAGTGAGCTCGACCTCCAGATCCTCCCCGGTGATGCGCCACCCGAGGGTCATGCCGATCGCCTCCGCCGTCGCGAACGGGGCTTCATCGTCGGTCGATACATCGTCGGACTCGGAAGCCGCGGAACCGTCCGTATCCTCGTCGTTCTGCGTGTCTTCAGCCGGCTCGGGCGCCTGGCTCGCTGCGTCGGCGGGCTCGTCGGCAGCGCTGCTCTCCTCATTGCCGCCGCACGACGCGACGACGAAACCGAGCAGCGCGATCACGATGATCACAACGTAGTTGAGGTGTTTTCGGTTCATGCGCGGAATATACGCATCGACGCGCAAGCGGGCGAGCGATGCCGCTGCGGGTCCGCATTGAACGAGCGGCCCGTGGTGGCCATCCTGGAGCATGGTGCGCCGTGAACAGCGTGGCCGACCTTACTGGCAATGCGTCTCACGGGCACGGCCATCGCGGTCGCGCGGGTCCCGAGTAGCGTCGGCCGAGTCGAGCACCTCGAGGGAGGTGTCCGGATCAACGTCGTTGTCGCGGATCTGGGCCAGCAGGTCGAGGTCGGCGACTGGGTCCAGACCGGCGCGAAGGGCACGGTCGACATCGTCTTCGACCGGGCGAACGTCTTCCGCTTGGGCTCCAACACGGCGGCGGTTCTGAACCTGGGCGAGAGCCGACAGGACGTGGACCTCGAGCTCGGGACGATGGCCGCGGTCTTCGACAAGGTCAGGACCCTCTCCGGGCGCGGGACCTTCGACGTCGGTACGCCCACCGCGGTGGGCGGGGTACGCGGAACGTCGTTCCTGTTCCGGATCCTCGACTCGGACACGACCTACGTCTGTACGTGTAGCGGCTCGCTCGAGCTCTCGCCGTTCGGGCACGATTCGTTCCTCGAGACGGCGGCCGGAGCACCGGACCCATTACTTCTGCGAGACCGACGACGGCAGCGTGGTCGTCGAGGACGGCGACCGCCGGTTCCATGACAACGAGTCGCCCGACCGGAATCGCAGACGTCGTCAGCGTGATGATTCCGTGGGGCGAGTTGCCCGAGTAGGCGCGCGTGCCCGCGGCAGACCTCAGAACGAGGGCGCGAGCTCGTCGAATGAGAACGCTCTCCCGTTGACGCGAACCGTACCGTCGGCTTCCGGGTCGTCCTCCTCGCCCACGCCGGACAGCCGAACCTCCACGCGGCGCGCCGGATAGGACTCCGGTTCGTCGTGCCGCGCATCGATCCCGAACTCGATCGACGTTTGATCTCCGGTTCCGGACGCGAGCAGAATCGTGCCGCTGAGGATGTACCCGTAGTAGTGCGACGCAAAAGCGTCGTCGTCGGGGATGCGGTACTCGTCGAGCGTGATCTCGTAGGTGCCAGCGCCGGTGCCGAAGTCCGCGTCGTCGCTCCACTCGAGGAGAAGTCGGCCATCCCTGCTCGCGACGCTGCCGGCATCCGGCGGACCGGCAATCGCGAGGTAGAGCCCCCGCGAGGCGACCAGCATCGCGTCAGATATGACCTCGCCGGCCTGCTCGGCGTCGATCTCCGGCATCGTCACCGCGCCGGAGGCCGCTTCAGGGCCGTCCTCGGGACCGCCGCACGCGACGGTCCCAAGCCCGACGATAAGCGTGACGATCACCTGCAGCGCGCGAGGCGTGTCAATCGGCTTCATCCCAGGCGCGAGTATACGCCCTCGCCCGCGGGAGGTACACCCTTCGGACCACCGGGGCAATCGCGATGCTCGAGGGGGCGCGGCTTCGCCTGGCCCATACACCTGGGGGCATCGCTTTACACCGCTGCGGCCACGGCGTAGGGTAGGGGTATGAGCCCATTCGAAGTCATCATGCTCGTCTGCTTTGGACTGGCATGGCCGTTCTCGATCTACAAGAGCGCGACGACGCGCCAGGTCGGTTCGAAGAGCCTGCTGTTTCTCATCGCGCTTCTGATCGGGTACATCGCCGGCGTCCTGCATAAGGTTTTCTTTTACTTCGATCTGGTGATCATCCTGTACGCGCTCAACGGTACGATGGTCTCGATCG
>CAZVEF010000214.1:0-3454 GCA_964625715.1 uncultured Spirochaetaceae bacterium
GGCTCGGGCGCAAGACGCGCCAACGCAGGCTGACGCGAAGCGGACCCCTGCCGGGCACAACGGCGAACGACCGGACGCCGACGGGTAGGCGCGTGCACATCGTCCTCGTCGAGCCGGAGATCCCCCAGAACACCGGCAACGTCGCCCGCACGTGCGCGGCCATCGGTGCGAACCTCCACCTCGTCCATCCGCTCGGATTCTCGGTCGACGAGCGCGCGTTACGTCGCGCCGGGCTCGACTACTGGCACCTCGTGGAGGTCTACGAGCACGCGTCGCTGGCGAGCTTCCTCGACTCGCTCGCCCCGGACAACCAGGTCGTCCTCTATACCAGCCGGTCTTCGCTCGCCTACACCGACGTGGACTACGATCCGGATGCCTACCTCGTGTTCGGGCGAGAGACGACCGGCCTGCCCGACCGTCTCGTCGACCGGCACCGCGGGCCGATCGTACGCATTCCCATGGTCACCGACGCCAGGTGTCTGAACCTCAGCAACGCCGTGGCGGTCGGCGCATACGAGGCAGCGCGGCAGAACGGCTTCGCCGGACTCGCCGTCTCGCGTGCAACCGGATCTCGCACTGCGACGTCTCAAGATGGGTAGGAGGCCCCATGAACCTACGTAGCGCAATGGTCGTCCTGCTCGGGCTCGTCGCGGCGGCGCTCGGGGCGCAGGAGCCCTACAGCGAGGGCCTGCTGAAGAACTTGAGACTCGAGAACGAGGCAATCGAGGAGATCCAGGAGATCCAGCGCGAGAGCGCCGCGGAGATCCGGCTCAAGCGCGCGGAGCGCGAGGTCAGCAAGGCAGAGCTCGCGCGACTGCTCGCCGAGGACGACCCGTCGCTGCGAGCGATCGAGCGGAATCTGCGGGACACCGCCGGGATCGAAGCGGAGATCCGGATGCTGGAGATCGAACGCGAGCTCGCGATCCGCGAGGTCGTGGGAACCGATCGATGGACTCGCATCGCGAGGGCGCTGGTCGCGCGCCGGGCGGCCGAAGCGCGGGAGGACGTCGCGCGATCGGAGACGGCGCGCCAGCTTCGCGAGCGGCTCGCAACGCTCGAACGCGCGATCGATCGGCGCCAGGAAGAGGTCCGTCGTGCGATTGAGGACCGGGAGGAGCTCGTGGAGGACCGGGTCATCCGCCGTCAGCTCGACCTCCTGCGGGAGGAGTACCGGGAGCTGCAGGAGCTCATCCGGGATCGGTTGTAGCGTGGAAGGGGCCGAGCCGATCGCGGCCGACCGTCGTGGCGACGAGGAGCTCGCAGCTCGGTTCTGCACCTACGGGGACCGAGAGGCACTCGCGGCGCTCGTCTCCCGCTACTCGCCGCGCC
Source organism: uncultured Spirochaetaceae bacterium (assembly GCA_964625715.1). Classification (GTDB taxonomy): domain Bacteria; phylum Spirochaetota; class Spirochaetia; order DSM-27196; family SLST01; genus SLST01. Next base: position 1,330 of record CAZVEF010000214.1, read on the forward strand.
TGCGCCGTCTGCTCTACTCGATCGTTGGCCCCGACCCGGAGGCGATCGCCGACGCGGAGCAGGAGGTCTACGTGAGCCTGATCCGCAAGATCGACCGATTCCGCGGACACTCGTCGTTCTCGACGTTCTTCTACTCGCTCGCGCGCCACCGCGCGCTCGACCTGATGCGAAGCCGCGGCCGGTCGGCCGCGCGTACGGTCGCGTACGAGGATGCCGACCGCTTCCGGTCGACCATGGCGGGGCCCGAGACCGCGCTGATCGCCGGCGCGACCGGCGAGCTCGTCCGACGTGCGCTCGCCCGACTGTCACCGGAGGACCGGTTGCTCGTGTATCTGAAAGACGGAGAGGGAGAGCGAGTTGAGCGTCTCGCGGAAATGGTCGGCAAGCCGATCGGCACCGTGAAGAGCAGGCTGGCCCGCGCACGCACGCGCCTCGCACGCTACCTCGAGGAGACAGGGTATGAAGGAAGCTGATGCCGTTCGCGCCGTTGGCCGGCTGCGCGAGCAGGCCGAGGCCGCGACACGCACGATGGGTGAACCGGACGTGGACGCGCTCGTGGATGCCGCGACGGTCCGTGGCGAACAGGCCGGTCACGGGGACGCCTTCGGCAGCCACGCGGTTCGGTTCGTTCCCGCGATCGCCGCCACGGCGGCGATCGCCGTCGTCGTACTCGCGCTTCGCCTGCTGGTCCCATGGGGCTCTGCGACCGCAACGCCCGCCGATCCACCCGAGCACCTCGTAACGTTCGTCGACTCGCTCTACGACGAGGGGGCGGGCGCCTACCTCGACGACGTATGGACAGACGTGCTCGACGATCTCGCCGCTGCGGACGATTGAACCGAGCGGGCCAGGCCGCTATGATGGGCGCATGCCGAACACGTACATCGTCGCGGAAATCGGCACGGCTCACGGCGGCGATCTCTCGCAGGCCGACGAGCTCGTCCACGCCGCCCGCGAGAGCGGCGCCGACTGCGCCAAGTTCCAGTACGTCATAGCCGACGAGCTCGTCCATCGACGCACGCCCGAGGTCAACCTGCCCGGCGGCCCGACTCCGCTCTGGGAACGCTTTCACGCGCTCGAGCGGCCGCCGGCATTCTACGCAGAGCTGCAGTCGCTGTGCCGGATGCACGACATCGATTTCCTCTGCACTCCGTTCGGCGTCGAGAGCGCACGCGCGCTGCGCGAGTTGCACCCCCATCGGCTTAAAATCGCCTCGCCCGAGCTCAACCACTCCACGCTCCTCGAGGAGGTTGCCGGGTATCGGATCCCGCTCGTCGTCAGTACGGGGGTATCGCTGCTCGCAGACATCGAATACGCGGTCTCGATCGTGGGTCGCGAGCACACGACGCTGTTGCACTGCATCACCGCCTACCCGGCTCCGGAGGAGGAGTACAACCTGCGCCTGATCGCCTCGCTCGCGCGCGTCTTCGGCGTGGACGTGGGGGTCTCGGACCACAGCGCCGACCCGAACCTCGTACCGGGTCTCGCGGTCACGCTCGGCGCAACGGTCGTGGAGAAGCACTTCACGCTCTCGCGCGACGGCGACGGTCTCGACGACCCGATCGCGATGGATCCGACCATGTTCACGCAGATGTGCGCGACGATTCGGCGGATCGACGCGATTCGCTCGCTCGACCCCGACGAAGGTCCGCAGAAAGTCGTAGGCGAGTTCGAAGCGGAGTACGGAGCCGGACGCGTCGCGGCGGTGCTCGGCGACGGGGTCAAGCGCCTCGCGCCGCGCGAGGCCGCCTCGTACGCGACGACCCGCAGGTCGCTGCTGGCGGTACGCCACCTTGCCGCGGGACACGCGCTCGGCGACGGCGACCTCGCCGCGTTGCGCTCCGAGCGGCTTGAACCGGGCATCGAGCCGCGCTTCGCGCGCGAAATCGCCGGCGCGCGGCTCGCGCGCGACGTGCCGGCCGGGGGGGCGATCACCTGGGACGCGCTGCTCGTCCGCTGAGGCAGCGCCGACGGGGTCCGGCCGTCCCGGCGGACTGACCACCGCGCGCCCGAGCTGACGTGCGTCCGCCCGCGCCGGAACGGGTGACCGCGAGCCCTGCCCCCGAAGCCTCAGGACGCCTGCAGGAAGCGCCGCAGGACCGTCTGCAGGATCCCGCCGTTTCGG
>CAZVEF010000215.1:0-3442 GCA_964625715.1 uncultured Spirochaetaceae bacterium
CCGTCGCTCCTGGCGGCGGCGGCGGACCTGGTGACCATGTTGATACGGGGCGCAGTCGGGTGAGGCCGGGCCTCGCGCAATCGAGCAGATCCAAGCAAAAGGAGCGAACCATGACCACGGCCGCAATTGAGATCCGCAACGCGCGCACGCACAACCTCAAAGGAATCGACCTGGACGTGCCGCGGGGCGAGTTCACCGTCTTCACCGGCGTCTCCGGGTCGGGGAAGAGCTCGCTCGTCTTCGCGACGATCCACACGGAGGCGCAACGACAGCTCATCGAGACGTTCTCGTCGTTTGCGCGGCGGAGACTCCCGAAGCTGAGCCGGCCGCCGGTGGACGAGATTCGCAACCTCGCCACGCCGGTCGTCATCGACCAGAAGCGGCTCGGCACCACGATGCGCTCGACCGTGGGGACGGCGACCGGCGTCCACGAGTACCTGCGCGTGCTCTACTCCCGGCTCGGTGATCCGCAGATCGGAGCGTCGTTCCTCTTTTCGTTCAACCACCCCGAGGGCATGTGTCCCGAATGCAAGGGCCTCGGTCGCACGATCAAGGTCGACGATTCGGCGATGTACGACCCGTCGCGCTCGCTCGCGAACGGCGCGATCCTGCACCCCGACTACAAGCCGGGCGGCTACCTCTGGCGGCAGATCGCGCAGTCCGGCCTCTTCGACATGGATCGGCCGCTCCGCGAGTGGTCCGAGTGCGAGCTCGAGCGCCTTCTCCGCGGCGAACAGACCGAGGTGCGACACGAGGTTGCCGGCACGAGCGTGGCGACGAGGTTCGAAGGCATCGTTCTGCGCCTCGAGCGGTACTACACGGGCAAGGCGGAGGACGAGGCAAAGGAGGGCGAGAAGACCGCCTACGACCGCTTCCTCACGTACGCCACGTGCGCGCGATGCGGTGGGCGGCGGTTGAACGAGCGCGCCAGGTCGGTGCGTCTCGGCGGCCGGATGCTCGACGAGCTGTGCGCCATGGAGATCGTGGATCTGAGGGAGGTCCTCAGGGAGGTCGACGGTGAGGTCGCGCGGCCGGTGATCGCGAAAGTGGAGTCGATCCTGGGCCACCTCGTGGAGATCGGCGTGGGGTACCTCTCGCTCGACCGAGCCGTGGCCACGCTCTCCGGCGGCGAGTCGCAGCGCGTGAAGACCGCGCGCCAGCTCGACTGCGACCTCACCGACCTGATCTACATCCTGGACGAGCCGACGGTGGGCCTCCACGCGCGCGATACCGAGCGCCTGATCGACCTCATCCGCTCGCTCCGCGATCGCGGGAACTCCGTCCTCGTCGTGGAGCACGACCCGGACGTGATCGCCGCGGCCGACCGCGTCATCGATATCGGCCCGCGCGCCGGGGCGGCCGGAGGCGAGGTGCTCTTCTCGGGGACCCCTGCGGAGCGCGCGGTCTCCCGGACGCCCACCGGGCGGTCGCTCGCCTCGGCGCCGCCGCTCAACGAGTCGCCGCGAGTAGCGCTCGGGAGCTATCCGGTCCGGGCGCGCGGCATCCGCAATCTCGTTGACATCGCGGTCGACATCCCCACGGGCGTTCTCGTCTGCGTCACCGGTCCGGCCGGAAGCGGGAAGAGCACGCCGATTCACGAGGTGTTCGTGAAGGAGCGGCCGGAAGCCGTGGTGGTGGACCAGTCGCCGGTCGGGAGATCGAGCCGATCGGTGCCGCTCACCTATCTGCGCGTGTTCGACAAGGTGCGGAAGGAGTTCGGACGCGCATCCGGGGCAGACCCGGCGCTCTTCAGCTTCAACTCGAAGGGCGCGTGCCCCAAGTGCAGGGGCGCGGGGACGCTCGAGGTGGAGATGAGCTTCCTGGACGCGGTTCGCGTGGAGTGCGACGCGTGCGAGGGTCGGCGCTACTCGGACGAGGCGCTCGCGTACCGGTATTGCGGGTTGACGATTGCGGAGCTGCTCGAGACGACCGTGGACCAGGCGCGCGACATCTTCGCCGCGGCGGACGTGCGCCGCAAGCTGGAGACGCTCTCGGAGGTCGGGCTCGGCTATCTGGAGCTCGGGCAGCCGCTCTCCGAGCTCTCCGGCGGCGAGGCGCAGCGCCTGAAGCTCGCCGGTGAGCTGCACAAGCAGGGCAGCCTCTACGTGCTGGACGAGCCAACCGTCGGCCTGCACCGCTCAGACATCGATACGCTCGCGCGCGTCCTCGACCGGCTGATCGAGCGTGGCGCCTCGGTCGTCGTGATCGAGCACAACCTGGACCTGATCGCGCGCGCCGACTGGATCGTGGACATGGGACCCGGAGGTGGAAAGGACGGCGGCCGCGTCATGGCCATCGGCACGCCACTCGACGTCGCGCGGAATCCCGAGTCGGTGACGGGACCGTACCTCCGCGAGTACGCGACGAGGCGGTCGGGAGTCAAGGTTCGGAGGTAGCGTTCACCGGAAGGGAGACTCGTGCTCGTGGCCGCCGGTGATTACGGGCGCGAACCGTTGGAGGACTGAGATGAACCTTGCTGAGAGTTCGGGGACGCGGGCGGCAGATTCGTCGGCTTCGGGTGCACCGGCGTGCCGTTGTTGCCACCCTTCTGAACGCGGCTCTCACCGTATTGCTTTGGACTGTCAGCCATGAGCACCTCCTCGCGGCCGTTCGCCAGCATGTACAAGATACCTGATTCGTCGGTCACCCATCAATTTGCTCGGCAGATTGCGTTGACCCCCGCGACGCCGTGTCCTTGCTCGGATCGGGATCCGCCAGGTACGGTACGAGCGGGAACTCCATCTTGAACCTGCTTCGATCCCCGTTCAGGTAGAGCGCAGGCGTGTGATACAGGAGCTCAACCGGCCTGCTCTGGTCGTAGCGGTACACGTCTACGTTGCGACTCGTCATCTATGATCGAGACCCACTGTGTATCGATCGTTTTCGGATCCAGGTTTAGGACGTGACTCCACACACCTGGATCGCTGATCTTCCGAGAGACGTGGAGCCAGTTGGCCGTGCGGTAGAGAACCTTGTGGTAGATCAGTGCCGCAACAGCGAGCCCAACAGGGAACGCAAGCGCAGCCGAGATAAGTACCTCCAGCGGAACCACAGGAATCGACGCGTCAGATATCGCCAGGACGAAGGAAAACGGCAGACCGGTTGGGACAGAGATCGCATAGTACGCGAGGTAGCTGAGCAGGCCGAGCACTCCGGACTGTACCACGGCAAAGAACGGCGTCGTCTTGGGATGTACAGTGAGAGCATCAACGATCAAGAACGCGATGATCCCCGGCAGAAAGAGAAGAAACAGGCGAAACGCGAACTCCGTGATGTCCATGCGGCTGCGTCCGAGACCGGTGTATCATGGTGAGCCAACCGTGCCAAAAGCCGATCGTACCGCAACCGCACATTCGCGTGAGATCCTCTCGCCCGAATCCGCTCACCAGTCGGCACCATGAGGACCATCGTGTAGTATGGGCGACATGATCGAGTGGATCAT
>CAZVEF010000216.1:0-3392 GCA_964625715.1 uncultured Spirochaetaceae bacterium
GCGAAGTCGAACCCGCGATCAGCAAAGCACTCGTCGCTCTTTGCCGTGTCCCACTCGAACTCCACGCACCAGAAAGTAGTCCATTGGACGACCTTTTTCAATGGCTCCTGCTCGCGCGGGCGATGTCGCGTCCGGTGCTTGCCGGTTCGTTCGGCGGGAATCTCGGAGTTGCCGTCGATGATGAGAAGGTGCTACTGCCCTTTCGGGGTGATGGTAGCCGCCGGCGATCGGATCGTGGCGTCGCCGGCGGACATGGAGGGCGCGCCCGAAGCTGCCGCTACTTGCCTGACCGAACCAGCTCGATCTCGTGCAGTTCGTGCCGTAGTCCCAGGTCCGTTCCATCGGCAAGCTTGATCTTGCGTAGGTGTACCACGCCATCGACGACGAGGGTTTCCTGCTCGCTCTCCTGGACGCGGTCTTCGCCGGCCTCATCGAGATACCAGTCGATCCCATCTGCGTCGGTCACGACGAGCTGGGTGAATGGATCCGAGCCGACTCGTCGAACACGACCTGAAACCCTCACGACTTCACCCGATACGTAGGGCGCCGCTGCGACGCGCGGAGGGTCGACGTCCTCCTCCGCTTGCGAGCCGGCAGCAGATCGCCCATGCGGAGCGGCCGGCGGCTGATGTCATAACCTCCCGGCTCCCGGATCGATCCTGGGAATTCTGGGTGGAGCAACAGAATCCGGGGTAGTGGCCGTGCTGCCGCGCCTCGCAATGGGGAGTACGATATGGCCGAACGAACCATCACCTGTGACGTCCTCGTATGCGGCGGCGGACTGGCCGGCTTCTCGGCCGCCGTCGCGGCCGCGCGGCTGGGGCGTCGGACCGTGCTCGTCCAGGACCGCCCGGTCCTGGGCGGGAACAGCTCGTCCGAGATCCGGGTGACACCGCACGGGGCGGCCGCGTTCCACTACTACGCGCGCGAAACGGGCATCATCTCTGAGGCGCTGATAGAAGAGCGCTATCGCAACCACGAGGAGATCTTCGAAAACGGATGGACCAATTCCGTCTGGGACCTGACGCTCTACGATATCGCCGTGCGGACGGAGAACCTGGAGCTCTGGGTCAACACGTCGTGCCGCGATGTGCGCATCTCCGAGAACGGGCGGCGGATCCTTGCGGTGGATGCTTGGGTGAACAATGCGGAACTACGATTGACGATAGAACCGGCGCTCGTGGTCGACGCGACAGGAGACGGAATCATCGCCGCGGCGGCCGGCTGCAGCTTCCGCTACGGTTCGGAGGGTAAAGACGAGTTCGGCGAGGTGCACGCGCCTGAGACAGGCTCGCCCGGGGATGTGATGGGCAACAGCCTGCACTTCAAGACGAAGGACACCGGGCGCGACGCGCCGTTCGTCGCACCGGAGTGGGCGGAGAAGCTCACGGACGCCGACTACTTCTACGCGCAGGGCCGCAAGCCCAAGGACGAGCGCGGAGGATTCTGGTGGGTGGAGATGGCCAAGCCCTTCCACCCGATCGACGACGCCGAGCAGATCCGTCACGAGCTCACTCGCTACGTTCTGGGGATCTGGGACTGGATGAAGAACCATGACCCCGTCATGAAGGAGCGTACGCGTACCTGGGCACTCGACTGGATCGGGCAGGTACCTGGGAAGCGCGAGAGCCGGAGAGTCAACGGGATCTACCTCATGACCGAGAACGATATTCAGGAGAAGCGCGCCTTTGAGGATGAAATCGCTTTTGGAGGATGGTTCCTCGATCTTCACACGCCCGGCGGGCTTCTCGCCGATCACAGCGAGCCGACGACCAGGGACAACTACAGTCCATACACGGAGCGGTCGGTGGCGAGTTACGTGGGGCCGTACGCGATCCCGCTGAGCTCCACCATCGCGAAGGACGTGGACAATCTCTTCCTTGCCGGCCGTGACATGAGCCTCTCGCACGCGGCGTTCGGGTCCGTACGGGTGATGGAAACCCTCGCCCAGGTCGGCCAAGGGGTTGGTACGGCGGCGGCAATCGCGCTCGAGGAGGGCTTGTTGCCGGCAGAGCTTCCTGTTCGCGCCGCAGGGAGGATCAAGCAACGGATGCTCCGAGACGGTTGCTTCCTCTTGCATACCCGGAACGAGGATCCGGCCGACCTCGCGCGGTCGGCCACGGTCCGCGCGAGCTCCACCGCTCCGGTCCACGGGGTATCACCCGGCTCGGCCGCCTTCCATGACGGCCTGTCCATCTGGTGGGACCAGTACAACCCAATGATCACCGAGCGCCTGGATGCGACGCGCGGGCAGCTCATCGCGGTAGGGGACGAGCGACTGGAGAGCGGCCCGGCTCTCTATGAGGGCCACCTCGTCGTCAGACCCGGCGGGCCATCGTGGTGCCGGTTGCCGGTCGACCTGGACGTCCGCGACAGAACCACCGGCAGCTTCCTGCGTCTGGATCTCTACGCTGACGACGGTGTGCTCTGGCACGTTGCTGCTCCTGTGCTGTCCGGACAGGTGGCGATGTTCGAGATCACGAGCGGCCGTATGCGCACCTACCAGCAGGGTGTGACCATGAGTTTCCGTGTGTCACCCGCACAGTATCCCTATCCCGCGTCAAACGTGCAGAGCGGGTGGACCCGGCCCTACCACACCACCAATCTCTGGCGCTCCGATCCGGCCCTCCCGCTCGACCAGTGGATCGAGCTCAGCTGGCCGAACCCCGTGACCGTCAGTCAGGTGGAGCTTACCTTTCCCGGTCACCTGCTTCGCGAGTACCACGCCTACGGTCCCTGCTATCGCGACCCGCAGACACCCATGCGCTACTCCGTTGAGGTGAGTCCGCGCAGGGGTGAGTGGGAGCGCGTGCTCGAGGTACACGACAACTACCAGCGCCATCGAAAACACCTGCTCGAACGGCGACGGAAGAACATCGCACTTCGGGTCGTCGTACATAGAACCAACGGCGATCCCAGTGCCGGGATCTATGAGATTCGCTGCTATTGATCCCGGACGACCGGAGCTCTCGTCCTTCGCCCCCAGACTCCCCCGCGCAAGGGGGCGCAGCGGTACCCCGCAGGGCCCGCAGGGCCCGAGGAGTACAAGCGGAGCACCCGGTCCCCGGCCGCGGCGCGCAGCGCTGCGGGCGGGGATGCGCCCGGAACTCTCAGAACCCCCACCGCGACTGTCATCTCGCCGGTTCCTGTTTCCGGTCAGTACAGTTTGCCATGGAGCGACTCTGGGCTCTCCCATATCGCGTGGCTGCGGGAGTACCCAGCCTCCTTCTTCTCGCACCTCTGGAAGTTCGGCCACGTACTCCTCCACCGCTCGTCGGAATACCTCGGACACGCTCCAATCCCGACTCTCGGCGATTCGCCGTACCTCCCGGAAGGGCCTATACCACCAGCAGAACGTAGAGGATCGGCAGGATGACGGGCAGAGCAAGTGT
>CAZVEF010000217.1:0-3297 GCA_964625715.1 uncultured Spirochaetaceae bacterium
GTAGATAATGTAGTAATATCCATTAACTACTTTATGGCGAGGAAAGCACCATGCGAATTTCATGCGCAGTTGTCGACGATGACGAGATGATTCTGGACTATGTCGCTTCGGTTCTCAGCGAGACCAACCAGCTCGACGTGGTCACGTTCAGCTCATCCTCAGATGCCGTCAAGCACTTGAGGCACAATCGAACCCACATCCTGATCACCGATCTCGTCATGCCTACGATAGACGGCATAGACCTCCTCGATCGAGCAAAGGAAATCGACCCGCTCACCCAGGTGATCATGATCTCAGCCTATTCGACGGTCGGACGGATCGTCGTCTCGCTCCAGCACGGCGCGTCGGATTTCGTGATGAAACCGCTCACGGCTCCAGATGGTCTGCTCGCGGCGGTAGGCCAGACCATCGATCGATGGACCCGATGGTTCGATGTTCTGAAAAGAACTGCGGTCTTGCCCGAAGAAGAGGGGGGCAACTAGTCTCCGAAAAGCCTGAACGCCGAGGGCGCAACGCCGGTCTTCGTCGCCGAGGGCCCGATGACGTACCTTGCAACGGGGGACCTCGACGGCGACGGCAACTTCAGCCACGCCGGTGTACGAGGGCGCGGCTCACGCGCTACCATGGCCCGAGGAGGCCCCATGCCCACCCCCGAACGCCCGGTCCTCGCCGGGCCGTGGAAGCTGATCGGTCCGAATCCCGACCTCTCGCACCATCTGCCCGGCGACCCGGCCCATCGGGTCGCCTTCGAACGCGGGCTCGAGAAGGAGCACAACGCCGCGGTCGACCACCACATCGTCCGCGACGACGAGGGCACCTTCCACCTCTGGGGCTGCGTGCGCGCGACCGAAGTCGGGCGCGTGCTCTACCACTGGAAGAGTCGCGACGTTGAGGCCGAGCCGTGGGAGTCGACCGGTGAGATCATCCGCGCCGACGAAGAGGCGGGCGAGAGCGTGGACGACTGGTTCGGGCAGGAATACATCCAGTCGCCGTACTTCGTCCATGACAACAGGGTGTACTACATGTTCTACGGCGGCCACCGCGCGGGGATCCAGGCCGATGGAGCCCCGGTGCCCGGCGCCCGCGCGCGCGGCGGCCACGGCGTCGATTCGACCCTCGGCCCCGGCACCGACCCGAGCCTCCACCAGATCTGCCTCATGACCTCGCCGGACGGCCGCGACTGGACGCGCCACCGCAACGCCGACGGCACGAGCCGCCTCTTCCTGGGGCCGGGCGAGACGCGCGACCCGTGCGTCCTGAGGATTGGCGACACGTGGTACATGTACTACGCCGGCTACTACGACTACGACCGGCCCGAGGAGGGCGCCGGGTTCGTCGTCCGCACCTCGGACGACCTCGTTCACTGGTCCGACTGGACACTCGTCCACCGCGACCCGAGCTACGGGGCGAGCCGCACCGACACCGAGTGTCCCTTCGTCGTCGAGCGGGGCGGTTTCTTCTACCTCTTCCGCACCGTCGACTACTACTACTGCCGAACGCTCGTCTTCCGAAGCGACGACCCCTTCGACTTCGGCGTGGGCGACGCGAGCGACAAGCTCGTCGCCCGACTGCCGTGCGCCGCGCCCGAGCTCTACGAGTTCGACGGGACCGGGTACGTGAGCTCGAGCCACACGCCGCTCGAAGGCGAGCAACTCGCGCGGCTCGCCTGGGTGGCCGACGGGTAGGCCGGTCGTCCGACCGATCGGTCACGTTTACACCGCGACGCCGCATCACCTACAATGCTCGAGCGCCCGCGGCGGGTCCGCGGGAGCGAGGAGGGCGTCGTGGACTTCCAGTGGTCGTTTTTCGTGGACGTGGGGATCATCGCGATCGCGCTGCTTCTCGCCACGCTCATCAGATGGCGCGTTCGGTTCTTCCAACGCTTCCTGATCCCGAACGCGCTGACCGCCGGCTTCATCCTTCTACCGTTCTACAACTTCGTCGCGCCGTACATTGGCGTGACGAACGCGGGGCTGGGCGAGATCGTCTACCACCTGCTCAGTATCTCGTTCGTCGCGATGACGCTGCGCCGCCCTATCCAGCCGCGCGGCAAGTCGAGCCGCGGTGTCATGGGTACCACGGTTGCGGTCCTCTTTCAGTACGGGATGCAGGGATTCGCAGGGCTCCTGCTCACGGCGCTGCTCATCAACACGGTTATCCCGGACCTTTTCCCCGCCTTCGGGCTGCTCGTCCCGCTCGGGTTCGCGCTCGGACCCGGACAGGCGTTCGCGATCGGTGGAGGCTGGGAGCCGTTCGGGTTCGTTGGAGCGGGAACCGTCGCGCTGACCTTTGCCGCGCTCGGCTTCCTGCTCGCGTGCTTCGTAGGCGTCTTCCTCGTTAACTACGGGTACCGGAAGGGGTGGGCGAGTCCGACCGCCGCGAAGGCGGCACGTGTGGGGCCGAGGGAGCTTCATGGGCGGGGCACCGGGATCGTCGACTTCGACCACGAGAACCCCATCGGCGCGCGACTGACGACCTACTCGGACTCCATAGATACGATGAGCGTCAACCTTGGCGTCGTACTTGCGACGTACTTGTTGAGTTATCTCTTCCTGCGCTTCCTCACGTGGGCGCTCGGGTTCGCGGGGGAGCTCGGGACCGATCTGGCCACGAACCTGTGGGGCATAAGCTTCGTCTTTGCGATGCTCGCGGCGCTCGTCGTGAAGCGGCTGCTTCACCTCACGCGTTGGTATCCTGTCCTCGATCACGGCTCGCTCGCGAGAATATCCGGCACGTCGGTCGACATCATGGTCGCCGCGGCGGTGGGCGCGATCTCGCTCGTCGTCGTGCTCGACTACTGGGTCCCTATCGTGCTCGTGGGCGGGATCGCCGGGCTGCTGGTGACGCTCACCGTTCCCTGGATGGCCTCGCGCATGTTCACCTCGTACCGCTTCCAGCGCACGGTCACCATCTTCGCCGCGATGACCGGGACGCTACCCACCGGTCTCGCGATGCTCCGCGTCCTCGACCCGGAGTTCTCCACGCCGGTGGCCGGTGACTACGTCGCAAGCTCTGCGGTCGTCTTCTTTCTGCTGATTCCGCTCATCCTCGCGATGAACCTCCCGGCGTACAGCGTGAGCCGCGGGCAACCCGGGCTCTTCTGGCTGGCAGTCGCGGTCATCGGCGCGTACATGCTGATCGGCATCGTCGCGTTCCGGCTGATCGCGAAGAAGCGTGCGTTCCGCCAGCCGACGCGGCTCTGGTACAGCCGCGACGCCGAGTAGGAGCACTCGCGTGGGAGCCGCTCACGCGCGCCCTTCCACGCGTGCCGGCGGGAGGTCGAGTCGGAAGAAGGCA
>CAZVEF010000218.1:0-3289 GCA_964625715.1 uncultured Spirochaetaceae bacterium
CCGAGTACGCGGACATGCACGGGGTGCTCATGGCGCCGCACGGCATCGGCAACGGCCTCGTCGGTTTCGCCGCGATCGTGCAGGCGGCCGCGACGATGCCGGATAACTACATCGCGAGCGAGTGTCCTTCCGCCGCGGCGGCGACCGACTGGTGGGCGGAGATCGTCGACTGGCTCCCGGATCCCGTGATCAGGGACGGTCACGTCGAGGTATGGGACCGGCCCGGCCTGGGTGTCTCGCTCGTTCCCGAGAAGGCGGCGAAGCACCTGCGCGACGAGGACAAGGACTTTTTCGACTGACGACGGGGCCGGCGGTCGCCGGCCCTCGCGTGCCCGCGGGGCGGGCAAAAGGAAGACTTATGGCGAAGGACCCGAACATCGTCGTCGTCGTCACCGACGACCAGGGGGCGTGGGCGATGGGCTGCGCGGGCAACCGCGAGCTTCGAACGCCCACGCTCGACCGCCTTGCCGCCGAGGGCACACGTTTCGACAGCTTCTTCTGCGTCTCACCGGTCTGCTCGCCCGCTCGGGCGAGCATCCTCACCGGGCGCATCCCCTCGCAGCACGGCGTGCACGACTGGCTGCGCGCCGGCAACAGCACCTGCGAGCCGGAGCAGGGCGGCAAGCTCGTGGAGTACCTCGCGGGCTTCGAGGGGTATACCGATCACCTCGCGCGGGCGGGCTACGTCTGCGGCATGTCGGGCAAGTGGCACATGGGCGACTGCCACCACGCGCAGAAGAGCTACACCTTCTGGAAGGCGCACGCGAGGGCCGGCGGCTCGTACATGAAGGCGCCGATGGTCAAGGACGAGCGGGAGATCGAGCTCACCGACCGGTACGTCACCGACGTCATCACCGACAACGCGATCGACTTCCTCGAGCAGGTCGCGGGTGGCTCCACGCCCGCCACCGGCGACGATGCGGCGCCCTTCTGCCTGAGCGTCAACTACACCGCCCCGCACAGTCCCTGGGAGCGCGAGGAGCATCCCGCAGACGTCTTCAACGACTACTACGACAACTGCGCCTTCGCGTCCGTCCCGGATAACGCACCGCACCCCTGGGATCGCGGCCGCACCGACTTCTTCTCGAGCCCCGAGCGCAGGCGCGAGAAGCTCGCCGGTTACTTCGCGGCGACCACCTGCATGGACGCGGGCGTGGGCCGCATCGTCTCCTGGCTCGAGGAGCACGGCCTCGCAGAGGACACCCTCGTGCTCTTCACGAGCGACAACGGCATGAACATGGGCCACCACGGGATCTGCGGCAAGGGCAACGGCACCTGGCCGATCAACATGTACGACACCTCGGTCAAGGTGCCCTTCATCGCGTGGCAGCCGGGCACGGTTCCGGCCGGTCGGGTTGAGACGGGTCTCTACAGCCAGTACGACGTGCTGCCGACGATCCTCGATTGGGCCGGTGTCGGCAAGCTGGACGACAGCTCACTGCCGGGCTCGAGCCTCGCGCCGGTGCTGCGCGGTGAGGTCGCCGACGGCGCATCGGCGGCGGCAGCTTCGCAGAACGACGCGGTCGTTGTCTACGCGCCCGAGAGTGCCCAGAGCGAATACGGCCCGGTCCGCATGATACGCACCACACGCCGCAAGTACGTCCATCGCTACCCAGGCGGTCCGCACGAGTTTTACGATCTGGAGAACGATCCGGACGAGACGTCGAACCTCTTCAACGATGCCGCCTTTCACGACGAGATAGCCGAGATGCGCTCGCGCCTGGAAGCCTGGTTCGTCGACTACGTCGATCCCGTCATGGACGGCGCGACGAAGGCCGTAAGCGGGCAGGGCCAGCTCGATCTCGCGACGCTTGCACAGGAGGGCGATGTGCCCTTCGCGCAGCTGTGGATGAAGAGTTGGTGGTAGACCCAAGGCCAAGGGCCTTGGGTCCGCAGTTGCGCGGAGCGCAACTGCATGAGGTTGGCCGGGGGCTATGGCCCCGGCAGTGTCGAAGAACCGCCGCGGACGGCGGTTCTTCACGACCGGCGAGTACCCGTAGCGCCGGCACGGAAGTCGGTCGGCGAGCAACCGGTGTGTTTTCTGAAGACCCGGCTGAAGTAGTAGGGGTCTTGAAACCCTGAGGCTTCGGCGATTCTGCCGATCGGGTCGTCGGTCTCCCGCAGCAGCGCCTTCGCGTACGCGATGCGCTTGCCGATCAGATAGTGGATCACCGGCTCGCCGTATTCCACGCGGAATAACTGACGCAGGTAGTCAGGGCTGACGTAGACCTCGCGCGCGAGTGAAGCGACGTCCCAGTCCATCGCGAACTCCGTGTCGATGATGTCGCGCACCCGCTGGGCCTTCGTCCGCTCGGGCCGGGGCTCGCATATGTGTTCGGCGAGTCCGAGCGTGATCAACCCGGCGTAGAGATCGAGCCGCTCTTCGTCGAAGTAGCGGGACCGGCGGACCGACTCCTGAACCGATGCGAAGATCCGTACGATCTCCTTCGAGACGTCATAGACCCCCTCAGGGATGTCGGCCGAGCCGAGCCCGATCACGCCGATGCACGTCTGACGTCCCGCGCGCTCGTTTTCGATCCAGTGTGAGGCGCCGGGCTGGTAGACGAAGACGGTCGCATCGTCATACCCGTAGTCGATCCCTCGCTGGTGCAGCCGTCCGCTGCACGCCTGCGACAGCACGAACTCGGTAGCCTCGTGCGCGTGGGGACGGCAGCTGTGCCCGGCGGGCAGGTCGAGGTCGTGGACGAAGACGCAGCGTGTAGTGGCCACCGCTCCGAGAATGGAGCAGGTGCCGCCGGAACGTCAATGTGACGCCTGCGCCGAACGTGAACAGGTGGATCGAACGTCCACAGTCGGGTAATTGCTGCACGCCGGATCGCCCGTGGCACGAGTCTTGCAATCAAACGGCGGGAGGATCGATGCCACGCAATACCGGTCGGGTGGCCGCGGTACGTGGAGGTGTGCTCGACGTACGCTTCGAGGACGCGCTTCCCTCTATCCGGAACCAGCTGCGCACGCCCGAAGGTCACGAGCCTCGCGTCATCGTCGAGGTACTCCACCACATCACCCGTGAGCTCGTCCGGTGCGTCGCGCTCACCCCCACCGAGGGACTCACCCGCGGCGCGACGATGGTCGACACCGGCAGACCCATCACGATTCCACTCGACGAGTCGATCCTGGGCCGAATGATCAACGTCTTCGGTGAGCCGATCGACAAAGGCGAACCGCTCGGCGGTCGGTCCACGCCGATCTACCAGGAACCGGTCCCGCTAAGCGAGCAGGAGACCGGACGCGACGTCTACGAAACCGGGATCAAGGCGATCGACAT
>CAZVEF010000219.1:0-3234 GCA_964625715.1 uncultured Spirochaetaceae bacterium
TTCCTCCCCGCGAACGGCGGGCCGACCTCCATCGACTCGAGGAGCTCGTACTTGTGCGGCCGGCGGAAGGCGTTGCCGAAGACGGTCTTCCCGCGGTAGGCGCGAAGCGCGTCGAGGTCGACCGGCGCGAGGTAGATCCCCTCCCCGCCCCCGGCCTGCACGAGGAGCTCTCCTTCCGCGTCGTAGGCGACCGACCGGCCGTTGCAGTACGTGTGGCCGCTCGCGTAGTTCGTCATCGCCACGACCATCGCGTTCTCCCAGGCGCGACCGCGGAACTGCCCGAGCCGCAGCGCCTGCAGCGAACAGGCGTTCGGGACGACGACGACCTCCGCGCCCTTGAGCATGAGGATCCGCGCGCTCTCCGGATGCTCCCGGTCGTAGCAGATCATCGCGCCCAGCTCAACCGGCCCGGCCGCGGTATCGAGCGTCGCGACGTGGAAGCCGTCGCCCGGGGTGCACGACGATTCCATCGGGAAGAAGTCGCAGGTGTGCACCTTCGCGTAGGTCAGGACGATCTCGCCGTGCCGGTCGATCACGGAGATCGTATTCCTCGGCGCCCCTTCCCACCGTTCGAGGTAGGTCAGGCCGATCGCCATGTCGAGCTCGGCGGCGAGCGCTCTGAAGTGCCGCACCCACGCGTCGTCTCGCCCGATCGCCTGCGACCGCCAGTGCGCCTGGATATCCGCGTGCTCGACCTCGAAGCCGCAGGTGTAGCCGGTGCTCCAGATCTCCGGGAAGAGCGCGAGATCGGCTCCGGACGCCTTCGCCTTCCGGCACCAGCTCGTCCCCTTCTCGAGGTTCTTCTGCGCGTCGCCCCCTTCAGGGTCCATCTGGAGGAGACCGATGGTGAACTGACTCATTGCCACTCCTTTGGACGTCCGCGCGTCACGACCGGCGGGGCTTCCCCGGAACCGCGCGGCACCGCAGCGGGACCGCGCTTCCGCGCCCCGGTGACGAGAACGCTCCTGCCCGAGAAATCGAACTCCGTCATGGATTCACGATCACCTTGTTCCGGTCCGGGAGGCCCATCGTCTCGAGCGCCTTCTCGATCTCGGAGAGCGGGAAGCGGTGCGAGATGATCTTCTCGGTGTCGACGAGACCGTTCTCCATCAGTCGGATCGCGCGGCTCATTGCGAGCGGCGTGGTGCCGAAGCTCGCGTCCATGCGGCCCTCGAGGAAGTGGGTGAGCCCGCCGTCGAGCTCGAAGGTCTCGTGGGTCGTGATGCCGAAGACGTTCCACCGTGTGCCGCGGCGGCGAAGGTCGACCATGAGACGGACGGCGCTGATCGGCCCGGCGGCCTCCACGACGAGGTCCGGTCCGTTGGGGATGATCTCGTAGACCTTCCCCTTCGCGTCCTCGGGGCCGATCGCGTGGGTCGCCCCGAGCGCGAGCGCGTTCTCCCGCGCGAACTCGCTCGGGTCGACCGCGATGAGCGTACCGGCGCCCGCCGCCTGTGCCACCATCGCGCACAGGAGCCCGATGCTCCCGACACCGATCACCACGACGTCGTCGCCGACCTCCATCCCGCTGTACTGGACGACCCCCTTCCACGCGCCGGAGAGCGACTCGGTGAGCGCCGCCGCGTCGAAGGAGATCTCCTTCGGCTTTCGGAAGAGGCACGACTCGGTGGTGAGCATGTACTCGGCGAAGGCGCCGTCCCACACGTCCTCCGGGCCGTCGCCGCCGGTGGTGAAGGCGTTCTCGCAGTAGTGCGTGTTCCCCACGCGGCAGTGGCGGCAGTAGCCGCAGTAGCCGGAGGGCTGGCAGATCACCTCGTCACCCTCCTTGAAAACGCTCACCCCGGGGCCCACCGCGGCGACGACGCCGGCCGGCTCCGGGATCGGGAGCTCCTTGAGCTTCAGGTCGTTGAAGTCCTCAAGGACTGCTGCGAGCATCGTCTTCATATCATCCCTCCGCGGAGCGCGCTGATCGG
Organism: uncultured Spirochaetaceae bacterium; assembly: GCA_964625715.1. Taxonomy (GTDB): domain Bacteria; phylum Spirochaetota; class Spirochaetia; order DSM-27196; family SLST01; genus SLST01. The sequence goes on from CAZVEF010000219.1 coordinate 1,935, forward strand.
GGCGCCGCCGCACAAGGCCGCACCGCGGGCGCGACGGTGCGTAGCGCGGTTCATGGTGCCCGCGCCGCGGCATCGCGTCAACGCACCGCCTACCCCGCCCGCCTGAACGCCCCCGGCGTCGTGCCGGCGAGCTTGCGGAAGAACCGGTTGAAATAGACGACATCGTCGAACCCCATCCGCTCGGCGACCGCGGCCACCGGTTCGGCCGTATCGCGCAGAAGCTTCTTCGCCCGCTCGACGCGCTTCGAGCTCACGTACTGAAGCGGCGTGATCCCGTAGGCGTCGCGGAAGAGGCGGGCCTGGTGGTCGTAGCTCATGCCCAGGCGCGCGAGCGTCGAGCGGATCGAGTCGGCCCGGGAGAAGGGCATCTGCGAGAGATCGTCGAGCGCGTGACGGATCGTGAGCAGCCTCGCCGGCGCGCCGGTCGCGGGCGCCGCGGCCGCAGGCTCGTCGGAGAGGAGGTGGAGCAGGAGCTCGAGGAGGAGCGCCCTCGAGGTCGCGCGCATGCGCGGGGTGCCGTGGTTGAAGCGCTCGGCGGCGCGGGCGTGAATCTCGAAGGCGAAGGTTTCGTTGGGGATGCGACCGTGGAGGAGCCCCCTCGGCACAAAGGCGGGAGGCGGTCTGACGAGTTCGTCCCGGGGACTCGCCGGCCGATACGTGAGAATCGGGGTGCCGGCGACCCGCGGAGTTGCGACCCAGTCGAAGTGGAGCCAGGCGCGTCGGATTCCCGCGCACACGAGACCCCGGCAGCTGTGCCAGCGGCCGGGCGGAATGATGACGAAGGCAGGGCCGTCGAGCTCCACGACATCGGCATGCCCGCGAGAAGCGTCGAATTCGAAGAGGAACCGACCGCCGCTGCCCACGAGCATGAGCTCGTGGTCGTAGATCACGCGCTTCGGGTCGAGCCAGTCGGCACGGCAGCGCTCGCCGCCGGCTATGCTGAGGACGGGAGAGATCCGCTCGAGCCAGGGCGTATCGTTTCTGTCCAATCTGGGTCGCATATGTCCTCTATACAAGCCTCAGGCGCCGGTCTAGAATCCAGCCTACCAGATACGGCATCGTTTTTGGAATAGGCCGCGAGGAGAGACCATGGCAGACAAGACCTTCCTGTGCAAGCTTCACCCCGACTTTCACATGCCGGCCGACGTGGACATCGGCGTCGGATTCGATGCCGACGCGTACACGAAGCGGCTCTCGACGATGGGGGTGGACGCGCTCGCCTTCTTCGCGAAATGCCACTACGGCCACGCCTACTACGACACGAAGGTGGGCACGAAGCATCCGCGGCTCGACTACGACA
>CAZVEF010000220.1:0-3230 GCA_964625715.1 uncultured Spirochaetaceae bacterium
CCGGAAGCGTGAGCACGAAGAGCGAGAGGTTTCGCTTGAAGCGTCTTCGCCGAAGACTCGATCGTTGGAGGTTCGACGAGAGGGTCTCGTTGGTCACCCTGGAAGCCACGTTGGAATTGTCTCACCCGTACCGGGAGCGCGAAAGAGGAGATTTTCTACATTGGGTAGGTGAGCTTGTCGAGATCGCGCTTCGTGACGGCGTCCGGGATCGTGAGCCGGACGGTCGTACCGTGTCCCGCGACGCTGTCCATATTCACGGTGGCCTGGGTATCGAACAGGATGCGGAGTCGCTGGGCAACGTTCATCAGGCCAATGTGGTCGGCGGCGAGGTCGATCTCGCCGGTGAACGATTTTCGCACCGTGCGCAGGCGACCTTCGTCCATGCCCGTTCCGTCGTCTGCGACCTCGAGCGTGACCATGCCATCGGCGCTGGAGGCAGTAACGGTCACCGTCCCCGGCCGTCGCAGCGGCTTGATGCCGTGGTAGAAGGCGTTCTCGAGCAGCGGTTGCAGTACGAGGCGGGGAACCTTGACGCTGCGTAGCTCGTCCGGCACTTGCCACACGACCTCGAGCTGGTTCTCATAGCGGAGCTGCAGCAGGCGTACGTACTGGTCGGCGATGTCTACCTCTTCGGCGAGCGGGATCGCGATGGCGTCTGCCGCGATCACGTTTCTCAGAAAGCGGGATAGCGAAAGCAGCGACGTGGGAACCGGATCGTCGATTTCGAACGCTTCCAGACTGTTCCAGTACAGCGACTCGAGCGTGTTGTAGAGAAAGTGCGGGTTGATCTGCAGCTGCAGGTTCGCGTAGTGCGCGCGGCTCAGGCTGCGGAACCGATCGGCGAGCCGCCCCTCGAGGTCGCGGTTGGACGCCATGATGCGCAGGATCGAGTCCTCGATATAACGGACCTCGTCGCCGGCTGCCTTGTGTCCGTCGTCGCGTGCGTGCAGGTCCGGGTGCTCGAGCGTCTCCATGATCGCGCGGATGGGACGATACGCGAAACCGGCGAGCACGGCGGACAGCGCAGAGCCAACGACCAGCGTGGTGACCAGCAGGACAGCGAGGTACCTGCGAAGCTCTCCCATCTTCGCGTCGAAGAGCGACGACCCGCTCGAAAGATGGTATTCGAGGTTGAACAGCGCCCCCGAGGCGCTCGCGAGAAAGGGCCGTTCCTCTGAGTTCGGCGACGGGCGCCCAAGGTCCGCGTCGTCGGTCGAAAAGACGACACGGTCGTCGTCCTGCACGGCGTAGAGATGCCGATCCGCATCCGCGGCGCGGAATCCCACAAAACGACGCAGTCCTTCCATCTGCAGGTTAATGACGATGCCGCCGGCGAAGCGGCCGTCGTCGTCCGTGCGCCTGACGAGCGTGATCATGGGAGTCCCGAACACGGGGTCTTCCCGGTAGACCAGCTGGGGGCCCGTCGAAGGGGCCGTACGAAGATGAGGGAGCCACCCGCAGTCGTGCGCGGCTGAAGCCGGGGTCGCCGCCCGGTTGGTCACGATGCGATCCGAGTCGGCCGAATAGACGGCGATTTCCGTCATCTCCCGGTTCGCGCGGGTAAAGAGCTGGAGAAGCTCCATGACGCCGGAGTCGGCGGATGCGTCCGTCGCACCGGCCCCGGTAACGTACTGCTGGATCCGGCCACGCTCGGCGATGGCGGCAGAGGCGTAACTCGCGCGGAAGAAGACCGCGTCGAGCTGCCGGGCGTACGACTGCGCCTGCGTCGCGTTCATCTCACGAATGTAATCCACGAGAAACGAGCGGTTGCTGCGGTAGAACGCGAGGCTCACCGCGACCAGGACAACGAGAAGCAGGGCGGAAAACACGAGTTGGGTGCGGCTGCGATAGCTTCGACGGGCGGTCGCGGCGGCTGTCTGCCCATCTGCACGAGCGAGGCGCGGAGTCATGAGAGCGCGAGCTCCCGGCGGTATTCCGTCGGCGTCCGTCCCGTTCGCGACTTGAACACGCGCGTGAAGTACTTGGGATCGGCATAGCCGACGGCGCGCGACACGGCGGCAATCGACATTACCGGACGGTCGGCGAGCAAGGCCCGGGCACGTTCGACACGCGCACCGGTGACCGCGTCGACGAAGCTCTGTCCCGATTGGCGGTGGAACAGACGACTGAGATAGGCGGGGCTGAGATAGACCTCGCGCGCGACCTGCTCGAGGCCGATGTCTTCGGCCAGGTGCCGGCCGATGTACGAGTGCACGCGGGCGACGACGTCCGCGTGCGACCCGGCGGTCGACTCGCGGAACGCCGCGAGGATCCGCCGGGTCTCGCACCCGGCCCACGAGACGGCCTCGTCGACGGTGCTGCAGCGAAACAGCGCCTCGTAGTTCACCTCCGGGCCCAGGTCGCGACGGGGTGAGCGACGCCTGCTCAGAGCCGCAACCGCGGACACGACGGCGATCGCCGCACGGCGGGTGGACCGCAGACGGGTACCGGCACGCGCGACCTCGCGCCTGACCGCTGCTTCGCCGGAGTCCGCGCGGTCGAAAGCCGCATCGAGGACCTCGCCCGCGATCACATCGGGGTCCCGTACCGTCGTCACTGAAGCGCCGTCGAGGTCGAGCGTCGACAGCGCGAGCAGATCCTCGACCCGCTCGATCGCACGGCTGGTGATGGGGTCGCACATCGTACGGCTCGCACCTTCGATGCGGGAGACCACGGTCTCGCGGCAGACGCAGGCGGGGTCTGGACGGCGATCATCGGCAGACCGGGCGATAGCGAGGAAGTGCAGCAGGTCCGGCGGCTCCACGAGCACCACCGTGACGAGACCCGGCTCATCGAGACAGAGCCGGTGCGCCCTGTCACGGAGCATCGCCGCCGGCGCGTCGTCCGAGTGTGGAGCACCCCCCTGCCCGCTGATACGCATGAGCGCGTACGATGCCGCGACGTCCCCGGAGAGCAGCGGTAACCCGCAGTGCCGCCACTGCTCGACGAGCTCGCCGACACCATCCACGAGTCCGTTGACGAGTCGGGCGAGCAGTCTCTGCCGGCCCTCGCTCACCAGTCGCCTCATAGTGCCCGGTGCGGCGGTCGCTCGGTGAGCCGCGATTTTGTCGCGGAGGTCCGCGAACACGGTTCGAAGCTCGTCCTCCTTGGTCGGCTTGAGCAGGTAGCAGTGAACGCCGTACCTCAGCGCCGCGCGCGCGTACTCGAAGTCCCGGTAGCCGCTGAGCAGGACGACCTCGGTCTCGAGCCCCTGACGGTTGATGGTCTCC
>CAZVEF010000221.1:0-3199 GCA_964625715.1 uncultured Spirochaetaceae bacterium
GCGCGCGTCGCGCTTCTCCTCGTCGCCGGCGAGGTGCTCGACGAACTCCGGGAAGCGACGCTCGAGACGCCCCTTCATCACCGGCAGCTCCGCGGGCAGGAAGCTGTTCACGATGACCTCCGCCTTCTTCAGGCGTGAGACAATATACCGGAGCTCGGCGCGGCGCACCAGGTACCAGTGACGCAGCGTCTGCTCCGGGTTGTAGTTGCGGAACTGCATGTCTCGTACCATGCGCCGCAGCATCCGCACATCGGTCCACCGGATGAACCGCATGTGGTCGTCCTTCACCTGCGCGAGCGTCTCTATGTAGAGCTTGAACTTCTGCTCATCCGGCACCGACTCGGTCATCGCGTCGTAGAAGCCGTGCAGCGAGTCGATGAGGATGATGTCGCTCGGCTCGAGCTTCAACGTCTGCGCCACACCCTCGCGGTTGCCGGTCTTGAAGTTGTAGAACGGTATGTCCACCTCTTCTCCGGCAAGCAGGCGACGAAGATGGTCGTTCAGCAGGTCGATGTCGAGCGCCTGCGGCGTCTCGAAGTCGTAGTCGCCTCGCGAGTCCGTCGGGTGCGTTTCGAGGTCGAAGAAGTAGTTGTCGACGTTGATGGGAACCAGACGTCGGTCCGGGATCGATTCGGCGACCTTGAGCGTCGTCGTCGTCTTGCCGGAGCTCGAGGGCCCGGCGATGATCATAACGCGCACGTCGTCGATCCTGTCCGTCAGGAGTTCCCGGGCCGATTCGATCTCCCGGGCGTAGAACGCCTCGGAGATCTCGACGAGCTCGCGGTACCGCCCCTCCTCCACGTAGGCGCGGATGCCGGCGAGCGTGTGGCAGTTGTTGTCCACCGCCCACGAGAGCGCCTCCCAGAGCTTGCGGTACGGGATGTTCTCCGAGCTGTAGGTGAGGCTCTCCCGGCCCGCGCGCTTGAGCGCGTGCTCGTAGCGGTAGACGATATACGCCTTGGCCGTCCGCGCGTGCCCGCGCTCGATGAGGACCTTCTCGACCGCGTCCTGCACCTCCTCGACGGTCGGATGGTCGTCGCCGTCGCGGTGCTGCGCCTCCAGGCGCTTCACCACGTCGCGCCTGACGTGTTCCGCGGTCTCGCGGTCGCGACCGCCCACGGCCACCGCGGCTCGCAGCACGGCGAAGGTGATCTTCTGCGGGTCGAACGGCACGACGCGCCCGTCGCGCTTGACGATATGCGTGATCATCGGCGTTCAGTGTACCGCCAGAACGCCGTTGACGCCACCCGCGTCGCCGCCGCTCACTCGGAGCGCTTTCCGCGGATCGCGGCGACGAGATCGGAGGAGGGGCCGGCCTTCGGCAGGTAGGCCGCAGCACCGGCGGCGAGCATCCGCTCCCGCGCCTCATCGTCGGAGTGCATCGAGAGCCCCACGACCCGGGTCTCCGGCGCCTCGCGAAGCAGACGACGCGTCGCCTCGTCCCCGGACATGGTCGGCATCGTGAGGTCCATCACCACGACGTCGGGCGAAAGCTCGCGTACTATCTCGAGCGCGGTCGTCCCGCTGTCCGCCTCGCCCACGACCTCGAGATCCGGCTCCTCGTTCAACAGGAAGGCAAGCCCCTGCCTGATGACCGCGTGATCGTCGACGAGGAGCACGGTCGTGGGCCGGTTCCCGGTCGCACCGGCTTCGGCGGCACGGTCGCCGCGGTCCAGCGTACCCTGCGCGCGCATCGCCTCCGGAGGCAGGGAGATCGTGAACCTGCTTCCCGAACCGGGTGTCGAATCGATCTCGAATACGCCGCCGATCGCCTCTACCCGCTCCCGAATGCTCACCAGGCCGAACCCGGCGGGCCGGTCGTGCTTCATCACGTCGTTCACATCAAACCCTCTGCCGTGATCGCGCACGACGAGGCGCACCCCGTCGGGCCCTCGTGTCACATCCACGGCGGCCTCGTTGACGTGCGCGTGCTTGACGACGTTGAGCACGAGCTCCTGGATCGCGCGATAGACCACCATACTCGCGAGCTCGCTCAGCGCCATCTCGCCGGGATCCTCGTTGACGCGCACTCGCAGCCCGTGAAACTGCTCCGTTTCGCTGGCGAGCATCTTCAAGGCGGGCACGAGACCTCTGCTGCGAAGCATGGGTGGGCTCAGCTCGTGCGACAAGGTCCGCGAGCGCTCGATCGCCTGCTCGATAAGCCTGACGGCGGTGTCGAGCCGCTCGGCGACGAACGCCGCGCCGCCGCTCCTTCTGGCTGCCATGTCAATGTGGACCTTGATGCCGGCCAGCGTCTGCTGGAGATCGTCGTGGAGGAGGGCGGCGATCCGCTTGCGTTCTCGAACCTCGGCTTCGGTGAGCCTGATCACGAGTCGCCGCAGCTGCTGCGCGCCGCGGCCCCGCTCGCCGTGGTAGGAAGCGACGAGCGCGGCGAAGCGACGGAGCAACGCGACGGTGGCATCCGAGATGGCGTCGGACCGTCGGGAACCGAAGACCAGGATCCCGGCCTCGCGCGCGGTCGGGTCTACCGGGAGCGCCGCCAGCGCCTGGAAGCCGAGCGCCACCGCCGGTGATGCGCCGTGCGCGTCGCCGGCGAGGTCGTTCACGATGACCGGCACCGTCGTCTCCTCCGATCGTTCGCACGCGTCCTGCACGATCGGACTCGCAAGTAGCGCCGCCACGTCGGGATCCGGAGCCCCGGACCATGCGAGCGGAGCGTACTGCCCCGACTGCGCGTCTCGTTCGACCCGCGCGTAGAGATCGACCTCCCACCCCGCGAGAAGCTGTGCGAGCAGTTGCTCTACATCCTCCATGCCGCTCAGGATACCAGAAGGCCGCGACCAAACGAATGAACCATTCGGGTTACGGTCCGCCCGAGTCGACGCGGATCGAGGACGTTGCGCCGGAGCTCGGTCGCGAGGCCGGTGGCGAGCGGCTACGGAGGCGGGTGCGAACGGAATCGATCCGAGCGCGACCCGGAGCACGCCGGCAAGCAGGAACACGGAGGCTCCTCTCGTCGAACGTGCGCCCGGACGGCGCCGGCAGCGATAGCCCGGTTGGGCTACCACCTCCGACGCGCGTCGTAACCCGGTCGGGTTATTGGACACGGCGCCTGGTATGCGTAGGGTTCGCTCTGATTGCGCGTCAGCCCGCGGGGCAGACTCGCTATTGTGGCGCATATGTAGTAGTCTTGAGGAGACGCATGAACGGAACGGCGATACAGGTAGGACTCGTTGAC
>CAZVEF010000222.1:0-3100 GCA_964625715.1 uncultured Spirochaetaceae bacterium
CGCGCTTGAAGGTGAGGACGACCTTGATCTGGTCGAGGATCGCCTTCGTGTTGCGCGCGAGCTGGTCGAGCGAGTCGGAGATGACGCTGTTCGCGAAGCTGTCCTGCCCGCCGCGGGCGCGTCCCACCAGGTCGGCCACGCCGCGCGTGGTCGGCTTGGGCGACTGCGAGCTCAACGAGTCCCATGCGATGTAGCGCGTGAGCTCGGAAAGCCGCTTGAGCTCCCTGAAGCCGAGCGCTTCGAGCCGGAACTCGAAGTAGTTGTTCAGAAACTCGAGCACGTTATCGTAGGCGTCGAGCCGGATTCCGATCGCCTGGTTGCGGTCGGACTCGAGATACGGATCGTCGGTAGGCGGCGTGATGTCGGAGATCTTCTGCTCGTTCTTGTAGGGGTCCTGCTGCACGAGGCCTTTGCGGATCAGGAGCTGGTGCAGGCCCTGGAACGACGCGTGGAAAATCCGAAAGAGCTCCTTGAGCCTGGGTAGTTCCTCGCCTGCTATGGCCGATCGGCGATTCTCGATCGCCTGCGCGACACGCGCGCCGAACGGTTGCTCGCCTTCCATCGGTGTTCATTATCGACTAAACTCTTCGACGTCGCAACAGTTTTGGAGATCTATGGGTCATCCGACCACATTCCAGCCGCACAAGCTCTTCGTAGCCGCGCTCGTCGCCCCCCATCCGGGCCCCGCCGCCGTGCGTGATCTGGTCGCACGCCGATTTGGTCCGATCGACGACGAGCTGCCTCCGCATCCGTTCACCTTCTCCAGCTACTACCACGCCGAGATGGGCCCGTCGCTCGAACGCGCGCTGTTCAGCATCGGTCCGCTCGTCGACCCGTCGCGGCTGGCAGAGCTCAAGGAGCGTGCGAACGAGATCGAGACGGACACGGCCGCGGCGCGTGACGCCCGGGCGGACACGCCTCCGCCGCGCCGCGTCAACCTCGATCCCGGTCTCCTGTCGCTGTCGCGCATCGTGCTCGCGACGACCAAGTCGAGCGCCCACCGTGTCCCACTGCGCGACGGGCTCTACGCGGAGGTCACGCTGCTCTATCGACGCGGACGTTACCGCCCGTTCGAGTGGACCTATCCCGACTACCGGAGCGAACCGTTCGTCGACTGGCTGACCCGGGTGCGCGGCCGCTATCATGAGCAGTTGCGCGAGATTGACCCCGGTCGCGCCTGGCGGTTGTAAGGGCAGACTCGTCGCGGGGACTTACGAAGCGCGATCGCAGGTTCCGGCGTAGTACGGGTATGCGCACGTTGAGGTTTCGACATGCGTATCTCGTGGTGCCGGCCCTCGTGGTCCTCTCGTGCGGGCTCTCTCCATCCACCGTTCCCGTTACGATTACGATGGTCTCCACACCATCGGCATGGAAGGCCGCGTGGGGCCCGGCACGTTTCGAGGTCGACTGGCGAAGCGCGGCAGACGCGGCGACCGTTCCCGGGCTTCACGCCGGCGGATCGTCGATCGTGGCGGACCTGCCGCGCACGCCGCCGGTTGCGGTACGCGCGACGCCGCGCTGGGACGGCGGTCCGACCGCGAGCAGTCTGCCCACGCCGGAAAGCCGCCCCTCTCGGCCGGCTGCCCACACGGACGGCGCGCCCGGTTCCGGCCCGGCGAGGGCCGAGGGCGATCAGCGTGCCACCGCCGGCGCGGTCTGGACCGGTGCGGCCGCGGGTGGCGGCGCCTGGTCTTCGGGCCCGACGGAGATCGTGCTCTGTTTCGAGACGGGTGCGACAACCGAAGCGGTGCGCCGGCTGCTGGCCGCCGGTGTCGATCTGCGCGACTTCTCCGTCGCCCGTCTCGTCGCCGAGAGCGCTGAGCGGCTGCCGGAGGACCCGTGGTCGCTCGACATCGAGCGGGTGGTCACCGCGATCGGCGCACGATCGATGCGCGAAACCTACGTGCGCCCGCGTGCGACGAACCCGGTGAGCCTCACGGCGCCGCCGGGCCGGTGGCACGGCTTCTCGCCGTTCGGGCGCCCCGTGGAGGGCGCCGAGCGCTGGCCGGACCTTCCGGTTGGTGTGAGCGTGTTCTCCTCCGAAGACGGCCGACGATGGATCGTGGAGGTGGACGACGAGGGTCGCGCCTGGCAGGGCAGCGCGCCGCCGTGACGGCGCCCTTCCCGGAGGCGATGGCCGCTCGCAGCGGGGAAGCTCAGCGGATGACGACGTTCACGAGCTTGTCCGGTACCGAGATCACCTTCACGATCTCCTTGCCGTCGGTCCACTCCTGAATCCGTTCGTTTTCGAGCGCGAGTCGTTCGAGCTCGGCCCTGTCGGTCTCCGCCGGCGCGTGCATTCTGCTGCGTACCTTGCCGTTGATCTGGAGGACGATCTCCACCTCCTCGTCGACGGTGAGCGCCGGGTCGTACTGCGGCCAGCTCGCCCGCGATACCGATGGTTCGTGTCCCAGCTGGGACCAGAGCTCCTCGCCCAGGTGTGGTGCGTACGGCGCGAGGAGCAGGACGAACGGTTCCCACAGCCGGCGGTAGCGCTTCTCGACCTTGAAGAGCTCGTTCACGAAGATCATCATCTGAGCGATCGCTGTGTTGAACGCGAGCGAGCCGGTGTCGTCGGTCACCTTGCGGATCGTCTTGTGGAGCAACCGCAGCAGCGCCTCCGGCGGCTCGTCGTCGACGAGATCCCGTTCGCTCAGACGGTAGACGCGATCGAGGAAGCGGTGTACGCCGGCGAGACCGTTCGTGGACCACGGCTTGGCGACTTCAAGCGGTCCCATGAACATCTCGTACATGCGCATGCTGTCGGCGCCGTAGTCGCGGACGATATCGTCGGGGTTGATGACGTTTCCGAGGCTCTTCGACATCTTCACCCCGCCTTCGCCGAGGATCATCCCCTGGTTCACGAGGCGCGTGAACGGTTCGTCGGTATTCACTACGCCGATGTCGTAGAGCACTTTGTGCCAGAAGCGCGCGTAGAGCAGGTGGAGCACCGCGTGCTCGGCGCCGCCCACGTAGAGATCGACCGGCATCCAGTAGTCGATCTTCTCGCGCGCGGCGAGCTCGTTCTCGTTGTCGGGGTCGAGAAAGCGCAGGTAGTACCAGCAGCTGCCGGCCCACTGCGGCATCGTGTTCGTCTCGC
>CAZVEF010000223.1:0-3041 GCA_964625715.1 uncultured Spirochaetaceae bacterium
TTCGTCGTTGAGCCGTGGGACGAAATCGGCACCTACGGCGGGACGCTCCGTCGCCTCTACAACGGAGCCGCCGACACCCCGGGATTTCAGAAGCTGAGTCGTGTCGGGCTCGTCGAGTTTTCCCCGGACGGCTCGGAGATCGTACCGGCGCTCGCCGAGAGCTTCGAGCTCTCCGACGACGGGCTCGTCTACACCTTCCACCTGCGCGAAGGTCTTCGCTGGTCGGACGGCGAGCCGTTCACAGCGAACGATCTGCAGTGGGAGTACGAGAATCTCCTGCTCAACGAGGAGATGACACCCTCGATTCCCTCGATTTGGAAGGTTGGAGGAGAACAGATTCGCCTCGAGGTGGTCGACGACTACACGGTTCGCTACGTGCTGCCCGACGTCTCGGCGACCTTTCTGCAGAACATGGCGCGCGATACCGAGTGGGGCTATGCCGACCCGTCGCACTACATGCGGCAGTTCCACCCGGATTTCGCCGACGCAGATGAGCTCGACGAGCTGATCGACGACGGCGGGTTCGAGACGTGGGTACAGCTCTACGAGGCGAGGGACGACTTCACTCAGAATCCGGACCGGCCGAGCATGCGCGCCTGGCTGTTCGAGGATACGCTCGGCTCCGACACGGTGCGGATGGTCCGCAACCCGTACTACTGGCGCGTCGACAGCGAGGGCAATCAGCTTCCCTACATCGACCGGATCGAGAACCGGCTCATGCTCGACAGCGAGTCGATGGTCCTCGCGGTGATCTCCGGCGAGGTCGACTTCCAGCTTCGTCACATGACGTTCGGCGACTACTCGATCTTCATGGAGAACCGCGAGCGCGGTAACTACGACGTCTTCCGCTGGCCGACGGCGATAGGATCGGTCTACGCGTTCATGCCGAACCTCAACGTAGAGGACCCGGAGCTGAACGAGCTGTTCAACGACCAGCGATTCCGGATTGCGCTCTCGCACGCGATGGATCGCGACGAGATCAACGAGGTACTCTTCCTCGGCGTCACAAAGCCGCGCGCGGCGACCGTCGTTCCCGGCAGTCCGTTCTACACATCCGATCTCGAGGACATGTACACCGAATTCGATCTCGACAGGGCAGCCGAGCTCTTCGAAGAGATCGGCCTCCAGAAGGGCGACGACGGCTACTACCGCCACAAGGACGGGAGCGAGCTCGCGGTCGTCCTGACCGCGCCCCCGCTGACGACCTTCGGTTCCTGGTCGGATCTGCTTGAGCTCGTCGGTGAGCACTGGGACCGCTTCGGTCTGAAGAACGAGGTTCAAATCCTCGAACGCGGCCTCTACGAGGAGCGCTATGAGGCAGCCGAGTTCGAGATCGGCGGCTGGGCGTGGGGCCGTGGCCTCACCCCGCTGATCGCGCCGAAGTTCGTCTTCCCGTCGGACACGATCTGGAACCCGGCGCCGCTCTATGGCGAGTGGTACCAGACCGGCGGAGAGCAGGGTGTCGAGCCACCCGAGGGCGGGCCCGTCCGCGAGGCGATGGAGATGTACGACGAGTACCTCGCCGAACCCGATCCCGACAAGCGGCTTGAGATCGGCACGGCGCTGATCCGCTTGAGCACCGAGCAGATCTGGAGCATCGGCACCGTCGGCGAGTACCCGAATCCTGTGATCGTCTCGCGGCGCATGCGCAACGTCCCCGAGGACATGCTCGCCGAGCACCTGCTGATGGCCCCTGCCAACGGGCGCGTGGAGCAGTTCTTCATCGCTGAGTAGCATGTCGACTGGCTTCCCGGGCATACGGCCCGGGAAGCCGTCGTGCTATCGACCGTTGGTTCAACCGCCTGGAGGTAGTCGTTCATGGTTGCGTATCTCGCACGACGCGCTGGTTATATGGTGGTCACGGTTCTGCTCGTCTCGATAGTGGCGTTCACGCTCATTCAGCTGCCTCCCGGCGACTTCGTGACCACGATGATCAACGAGCTCGAGGCGCAGGGGACGGTCGTCGACACCGAGCTCGCCGAGAACCTGCGCGCGCAGTACGGGCTCGACCGTCCGGTCTACGTGCAGTACTTCCGGTGGATCGGGGGCATCGTCAGCGACGGTGATTTCGGTTACTCGTTTGCGTATCTGCGGCCGGTATCGGTTCTGATCTGGGAGCGGTTTGCGCTGACGGTATCGGTGACGCTCACCGCGATGGTGTTCACCTGGATCGTTGCGATACCCATCGGCATCCTGTCGGCGGTCAAGCAGTACTCCGTCTTCGACTACATCGCGACCGTGCTGGGGTTTCTCGGCCTCGCGATCCCGAACTTCATGTTCGCGCTCGTCCTCATGTGGTTCGCGTTCGACTTCTTCGGCGTCAACGTCACCGGTCTCTTCTCGCCCGAGTTCCAGAACGCACCGTGGAGTTTCGCGAAGTTCCTCAACTTCCTCAGCCACGTCTGGGTGCCCATGGTCATCATCGGCACGGCAGGCACCGCGGGTCTTATCCGGACGCTTCGCGCGAATCTTCTGGACGAGCTTCGCAAGCCGTACGTGACGACCGCCCGCTCCAAGGGCATCAAGTTCTCACGAGTCCTGATGAGGTATCCCGTGCGCATTGCGCTCAACCCCTTCGTCAGCGCGCTCGGGCTTCAGTTTCCCACGCTCATCTCCGGGGTCGCGATCACGGCGATCGTGCTCAATTTACCCACACTCGGGCCGCTGCTTCTCTCGTCGCTGCAGGCGCAGGATATGTACCTCGCCGGGAGCATCGTGCTGCTCATGAGCGTTCTCACCGTAATCGGCGTGCTCGTATCCGATCTGTTGCTCGGCGCGCTGGACCCCCGCATTCGACTCCAGCAGAGGGCTTCCCAATGAAGACCGGATTCGACCTGAGAGAAGACCCCCCGGCGACCGATCAGGATGCCGGTGTGGGATCGACCGACCGGCCCACCCCCGACGCGGACGTCCGTTCCGACTTTGCCGCGACCGGGCCTTCGATGCGGAAGCGCCGCAGCCTGTTCGGGCGTCGCAAGCGAGAGATCGACGTCTACTCGGCCTCCCAGTGGACCCTGATGTGGATCCGCTTCAAGAAGCAC
>CAZVEF010000224.1:0-2979 GCA_964625715.1 uncultured Spirochaetaceae bacterium
GTCGACGAGCTCGACGAGACGGTAGTAGGCCCAGCGGTAGCGCCGCCACTGGTCGGGGGTATAGCGCTCGTCCGGGTAGAGCTTGCGATCGGCGAGCGTCGTCGCGCGGATGATCTCCGGCTCGTAGGGCGGGATCTCGAAGTTCGCCGGCAGCGACGGGCACGCCTCCGGCGCCGGCGGGCGGCCGATCTCACCCCACGGGACGTTCTGCTCTCGCCGCCACTCGCAGATATTGTGCGGATTGTCGAAGCTCGCGACGAGCAGGAAGGGTCGGTCGGCCTCGCGCCCGGCGAGAAAAGCGTCGACCGCGGCCGGGAGCCCGACGTCGTCGAAGGGGCAGATGGTGCGAAAGCCGTGCCCCTCCGGCATCGAGATCTCGGGAACGTGCCACTTCCCTCCGTAGACGCACTCGTAGCCGGCCGCCGAGAGGACGTGGCCGAGCTCGATCGCGCGGTGCTCGTCGTCGATCGCGTGGCCGTTGTCGTTCACGCCCACTTCGTGCGGCATCCGTCCGGTGAAGATCGATGCGCGCGAGGGTGTGCAGAGCGGATAGGCGCAGTAGGCGTTCGGGAATCGGACACCTCGAGCGGCGACGGATTCGCCTACCGTCCGGAGGCGGTCTTTCCGCCGAGGAGGTTGCGAAGCCGGGATCTGTCGGGACGTTCCCGCTGCCGACGCGAGCGGGAACGTCCTCGAACTGCCAGCCGAGGAGATTGGATCCGGTCGTCAGTCCCGCGTTCATCCCGATGACTCTCGGGAGAACGACGCGACTGACAATGCTGAACAGAATCGGTCCCGTCAGAGCATGACTGTCCACCGCGGGGCGATCCTCGCGCTGCGAGTGGGCGTAGAGCTCGATTCCGCTCTTCACGTCGTGCTCCCAGCACTCCATCCCCTTCATCGCGTTACGTGATCGCGCAACCACGTCACGTACTGTCTGTTGGTCTTGCCGCGCACGCGGATGTACCTGGGGAGGTTCGACGTCCACCACGTGTGCAGCGTGAGGTGGAGCAGACCGAGCAGGTTGCGGTAGAACCCGCGCCGTCGCGCACCGAGACGATCCCGGGCGCCAGGCCGGAGAGGGTGACAACGTCGAGGGGACGCGCGCGCCGCGCCGAAAGCGTGGGTTCGTGTGTCAGGCGGGCTTAGCGTCCATCGCCTCCGGTCGCGTGTCATTTCGAGCCCCGCGGGTGCCGGTGGGGCGGGGCCGCCTACGGCCGCCGATTCGCGGCAAGCCGGTACCGGCGCGGAGCCATGCCGTAGTGGCGCTTGAAGACGTGATAGAAGTGGCTGAGATTGTTGAACCCGGACTCCATCGCGATCTCCACGATCGGCTCGTCGGAGGTGGACAGCAATTCGGCGGCGCGCGCGCACCGCAGCGACGAGAGGTAGGAGACGAAGGTCTCTCCGGTCTCTTCCTTGAAGAGCGCGTGGAAGTGGCTGCGGCTGAAGGGTACGAACTCCAGCACGTCGTCCACCGTTACCTGGTTCACGAACTCGCGCTGCAGATAGAGGATGACGTCCTGCATGCGCGTGGTAGGCATCGGCTTGAGCCCGCGGATGGGGATGGGGAAGTGTCGGTCGCGCATCACGGTGATCAGGAGCTCGATGAGCTTGAGCCGCAGCGCCCACGAGTAGCCGCGGCGGCGTTCGCGGAACTCCCAGAGCATGCTGTCGAGCAGCATCGCCGAGCGCTCGGTTCCAATTGGCGAGAGGCCGATGCGGTTCTGCTTGCGCGCGTGGAGCTTGATTACGCCGAGGACGTGGAGCGCCTCGCGCTCCATCGGCACGGCCTGCGAGAACAGCTCCTCGGAGAAGAGGAGCTGTACGATCGTGAGCACACCGCCTGCGGAGCGGATGCGGCCGTCCGGATCGAGCAGGAGGTCGCCCTCCTCCACGCTCGTGCGCTCACCACCGTAGGAGAGCTCTCCGCAACCGCTGCGAACGAAGAGAAGCTCGTGCACGTCGTCGGTCTCTTCTCCGCCGGTCACGAAGTAGCGCGAGGCGACTTCGACGCTGCGGATGAAAAAGTAGAGCTTCATGGTGCAATCGTAGAGAGGGAAGCGAACGGAGGCAAGTCGCCCGCTGCTATCGGGCCGTCGACCAGACAATCGCACAAGAATGCAGGACGATCTCGAAAGAACATCGACGGGCAGTTCGCTACCATTGAGCATCGGCATGGAGCCGGGAAGCGAGGTACGAGATGGACGGTCGGCGAGTCGTCATAACGGGAACGGGCACGGTCAATCCGCTGGGGAACTCATCCGCCGAAACGTGGGAAGCGATCCTGGCGCGTCGGAGCGGGATCGGACCGATCACCCGCTTTGACGCGTCGGACCTGCCGGTCCGGATTGCGGGCGAGGTGCGCGACTTCGACTACAATCAGCACTACGACGAAGAGATGCTCAAGAGCGCGAAACGCATGGACGAGTTCTGCCACTACGCCGCAGCCGCCGCGGGCGAGGCAACACGCCAGGCGGGACTGGAGACGATCGAACAACGCCACCGCATCGGGATCAGTGTGGGAAGCGGAATCGGTGGACTCAGCGTGCAGCACCGGAACTCCGTCGACCTCGCGACGAAGGGACACCGAAGGGTGAGCCCGTTCTACATCCCCATGTCGATCGGCAATATGGCCTCCGGGATGCTCAGCATCGCCTACGATATCACGGGCCCGAATCTCAGCCTCCAGACGGCGTGCGCGACGGCGAACCACTCGATGGCGATGGCGACGATGATCATCGGGAACGGCATGGCAGACGTCATGATCGCCGGCGGGACCGAGGGCACGCTGACCGAGCTCGCGATCGCCGGGTTCGCGAACATGCGCGCGCTCTCCACGCGCAACGATTCGCCGCAGACCGCCTCCCGTCCGTACGACGCCGATCGCGACGGATTCGTGCTGAGCGAGGGGGCGGCGATCCTCGTGCTCGAGGAGTACGAACACGCGAGGCGGCGCGGCGCGGAGATCCTCTGCGA
>CAZVEF010000225.1:0-2959 GCA_964625715.1 uncultured Spirochaetaceae bacterium
CCCGGGGTCGTGCGTGATACCGAGAGCATGCCGCGACACGAGGGCCGATTGCAAGGGGGGCTGCGCGCGAATCCGCTCCTCATTGCAACAGGACGGGCCATGTGAACTCATCTCACGCAAACGTGTTTACAAATTATAAGCAAAAGACTAATATATCGACCACCGTCCGAACCCCCATTGCGGCGGAATACAAACGAAGGAGCAAGCAATGCGTTCTTCTGCTATCGTCCTTGCCGTCACGGCGGCGATCCTGATGCTCGCGGCGTGCGGCAACGACGCCGAAGCCCCCACCGGATTCGTTCCCGATCAGTCGGTCGAGGCCTACGCGTACGTCCACGGCGGCTACGTCGGGCAGGCTGTCGCGACGACCGACGACGAGGGAGACTTCGACGTCACGCTTGACGAGGCGTTCCTGCCCCACACGCTCGCGATTGTGGACATGGAATCTGACGAGTGGACCGAGGACAACACGGTCTACTACGTCCAGCGCGGTAACGAGGTTCGCGTGGCGAAGTGGATCTCCTACGCCGGGACGAACTACACCGGCGTAACCGTCGGTACCGCGCTCGCCTACGTGGAGAGCGACGAGGACGGCGAACCGACCGGCGGAACGATCCTCGAGAAGGCGATTGTCCGCAACGAGGAGAGCATGGCATCCTGGTGGGACAACATCGCGGACGGTGCGTTCGAGGTCTACACCGAGTTCGGCGGTTCCGGCAACGCGGTCACCACGACCTCCTACGGCGGCCTCTACAAGCGCGGCTCGGACTACTGGGCCGATGGCGGGCTCACCTGGGAAGGGAACATGGAAGCCGTCCAGGAGGCCGCAGAGCAGTATGGCGTCTCTTACGCGCTCGACGAGATCGAGCAGAACAATAACAACAAGTGGGAGCTCGCAGACGCGACGACCGGCGCCACGCTGTCGGACTTCAAGGATTACTTCTCGCTCGTACAGCTCGCGGTTGCGCGGCTCGAGATGCAGTAGGACTCCACTCCGCAGCGCGCGGTTTCAGGGGGCTGTCCACACAGTCGGGCAGCCCCCGTGCTGGAGGCACGGGCGCGGAACGTGTCGACGAGCCCGATGCCTCCGTTCTCCTGTCGCAGCTCGGTCCTCCTGTCGCAGGTAGACGACTACGCCCGGTCTCCCACGCGCAACGCTCGCTCGAGGTTGACGCGTGATCCGCGGCGCAGCCAGCCGAGCGTGGTCTTGCGAAGCCTTTCGGCGGGCGTGTCGACCGCAAAGCCGTCCGGGGAAACCGTGACGGCAGCCTGGCACGGACCGGAGCCCCTCGGCCATCGACCCCCCGCCCGGGCGGCGCGCAATCCTACGCCACCGGCACCCCTTCGCCGGCGAAGATCTCGCGGAGCTCGCGGACGAGTTCGTCCGACGGCGGCGAGACCCCTTCGAGCGGATAGGGCGTCCCGAGCGCCTCCCACTTATGCTTGCCGTACTCGTGGTAGGGAAGCAGGTCGACGCGCTCCACGTTCGGCAGCGTCGAGACGAAGCGAGCGGTGCGGCGGGCGCCGTCCGCGTCGTCGGTGAAGCCGGGCACGATCACGTGACGGATCCACGCGGGTGTGCCTCGTTCGGCGAGGCGGCGGGCGAAGGCGAGCACGAGCTTGTTCGAGCGACCGGTGAGCTCGCGGTGCCGGTCCGGATCGATGTGCTTCAGGTCGAGCAGCACGAGGTCGGTGTGGTCGAGGAGCCGCTCGACGTCGGGCGTGATCGGCGTGAGCCCGGAGGTATCGAGCGCCGTGTGGATGCCCTCTGCCCGCGCGGCCTCGAAGAGCCCCGCGACGAAATCGGCCTGCAGGATCGGATCGCCCCCGGATGCCGTGATGCCGCCGCCGGATGCGTCGAAATACGTCCGGTAGCGTCGGATCTCGTCCATGAGCTCGCGCACCGTGGCGACCCGGCCCGGTCGGCGTTCCCAGGTATCACGGTTCTGGCAGAAGAGGCACTTCAGGTGACATCCCTGGAAGAAGAGGACGTAGCGGATACCCGGCCCGTCGAGCGTCCCGAAGGTCTCGACCGAATGGAGGTAGCCCACATTCTCGCCAGCCGCGCCGGGAGCCCGTGCGCGGCGGGCGGCCCTGGTCGCACTAGACTCGCTCATGGAACGTCCGGTTGATGATGTCAAGCTGCTGCTCGCGGGTGAGCTTCACGAAGTTCACCGCGTATCCCGAGACGCGGATCGTGAGCTGCGGGTAGCTCTCCGGGTGCTCCATCGCGTCGAGGAGCGTCTGCCGGTCGAGGACGTTCACGTTGATGTGGTGGCCCTCCTGAGCGACGTAGCCGTCGAGGAGGGCGGTCAGGTTGCGGACCCGCGAGCCCTCGTCCGGGCCGAGCGTCTTCGGCTCGATCGAGAAGGTGTACGAGATCCCGTCCTGCGCGTGCCGGTACGGGAGCTTCGCGACCGAGGCGAGCGAGGCGAGCGCGCCTCGGGTGTCGCGGCCGTGCATCGGGTTCGCGCCCGGTGCAAACGGTTCGCCCTTCCGGCGGCCGTCCGGGGTCGAGCCGGTCTTCTTCCCGTAGACCACGTTGGAGGTGATCGTGAGGATCGACTGCGTGGGCACCGCCTCGCGGTAGGTCGGCTGCGCCGCGAGCTTCTCCATGAACCTGCGGACGAGCTCGCGCGCGATCGAGTCGACGCGGTCGTCGTCGTTACCGAACGCCGGGTACTCGCCGTCGATCTCAAAGTCGACCGCGAGCCCACGCTCGTCACGGACCGGCCGCACCGTCGCGTACCGGATCGCGGAGAGCGAATCGGCGCAAACCGAGAGCCCCGCGATTCCGCACGCCATCGTCCGCATTACGTCGCGGTCGTGGAGCGCCATCTGCAACCGCTCGTACGAGTAGCGGTCGTGCATGTAGTGGATGACGTTGAGCGTTTCCACGTAGAGCCGCGCGACCCAGTCGAGGACCGTGTCGAACCGATCCAGTACCTCGTCGTAGTCG
>CAZVEF010000226.1:0-2867 GCA_964625715.1 uncultured Spirochaetaceae bacterium
GCCGGTCGTCGCCGGACAGCCGAAGCTGCGGGCAAGCGAGCACGCGCACGAGCTCGTCGACCATCGCGCGCGAGACCACCGGCACGACCTCGCCTGTCGACCACACGCGGCACAGAGGGACACACGCGCCGCCACCGAAGACGACGGTCACGCTTGCCGCGCGCTCATCGAACCGCGTCCTGGATATCCGATTTGCAGATCCCGTAGTCGGGAAGCGACGAACGATCGCGACCCGGCGGGTTCCTCTTCACGCGAGGGCCGCGACCGGCTACACTGCAGGCGAGGTGCCCATGCAAGTCACGTGTCTGTCGGTCCCGAATCCCAGATCATACCTGCTCTGCTCGGGTATCGCCGACGTGGAGAACCGCGGCTTCAACACCGACTACCGCGGCACGCTCTACATCCATTCCACCGGTCGCTACGCTCTCCGCGGCATGCCCGACATGGCCGACTATCCTGTCCCGGTGATCCACGAGTTCAACGATGTGATGGCCCGAATCTCCGAGATAGACCGCTCGGGCAGCTACATCTCCATACCGGACGCCGGCGTGCGCATCGTGCTCAAGGAAGAGGACGCGCAGAGCGAGCGCGCTGTTGCGGAGTACTCGCTGCTCGCCGATGTCTACGCCGCCTACCGGCGCGACCCGTCGCAGCCCTTCTTCCACGTGAAGGCGATCATCGGCACGGTCGACCTCGTGGACGTCGTCGAGAACGCGAGCTCGCCGTGGGCGCAGGAAGGGTACAAGCATTGGGTCGTCGCAAACCCGGTCCTCTTCCACGAGCCGCTGACCGGCGTCACGACGAACCGGACGGGCCTGTGGGAGTACGAGCTGACGGAATAGGCGGCACGGCCGCTCGCGCGCGATACCGAACACCCGGCTCGAGCTCGATCCGGAGGCCACGGCCCGTTCAACGAGGCGAAGGACGCGACGCCGACGATCGTGAGCTTCTTCGCGGAGGAGTCGTAGAGCCGGGAACGAGCGCTCCTATCGGATGAGTGCCGCGCCGGTGGCACCGCGGGCAATTGGCATGAATTTTTTTATTAGAGTTTCTTGACAAAAAGAAAAGCGTGCGATACGATAGAGGCAGCTTTTGAACGCGCAGGGATAGTCCGGACACCGTCCCCGGCCCCATGCGCTCCAGAGGTTCCTCCTTCTTTGACACCGCCGGCGTTGCCGGCGGTGTTCTTTTCTCCGGCAAACCGATCCGCCGCGAGCTCGAGCGCCACGGCTATCCGCTGATCCGGGACGACGACACGTACGCGTACGCGGATACCGCCGACGAGCCGGGCG
Source organism: uncultured Spirochaetaceae bacterium (assembly GCA_964625715.1). Classification (GTDB taxonomy): domain Bacteria; phylum Spirochaetota; class Spirochaetia; order DSM-27196; family SLST01; genus SLST01. The sequence continues at coordinate 1,293 of CAZVEF010000226.1, forward strand.
TGATTCTGGAATCAGATAGCATTCTGGATGAAAACAGCAACCGGGCGAACTTCTCCGCTACTTCTTGCACACCGGACAGCCAGTCATCCTTTGCTGCATCGTCTTCCGTTGTCGCTGATCGTCAAAGCACCTATGGGGCTTCGCCATTTCCCACTCCGTGGAATGAAGAAGGTGAGCACCGAGTGGACGCTGGTCTGCACCGCCTGCAACCTGAAACGGTTGTGGGCTCTCAGACCGGGTTAGCCGAAGTGCCGTACCGGTCTGCGTGCAATCCCTGAAGGCAAGCCGCAGATCAGACGGCACCAAGGATCGGCCGGAACACCTGTCTCCGGCCGATCATCGGAAGCTCAGTCAGACACACTTCTAGTTGAGCTCCCTGCCGCCGCGGTCCACACCGTGCCGGTGCTGTAATGCGTATGCCCGTCTGAGTCGGTGTATGTCGTGTCGGGCTGCGCGTACGAGTGCCACGCGAGGATGTTCGGCATAGACAGGTAGAGCGAGTTGCCCACGAGGTACGCCGGCAGCGCGCCCATATCGTCCGGGCTGATCCAGTACTCCTCCACGCCCCCGTCGGCGAGGATGGCGCTCTTGAGTTCAGCGGCTGCGGCGAGATCCTCAGCGTAGCCCGCGTCCACGAACGCCTCATCGGGGACGTCGTTCGTCGTGGGGACCGTCTCGTAGTACGCGAGCGGGTCACCATCGGGGTAGTCGAGGCTCACGTTCTGGATCCGCGTGTTGATGATCCCCTCGATCGCGGGCATGTAATCGACGCTGTGCACCGGCTCGCCGCTGTCCCAGTAGCCGTTGGAGTTGTCGTCGTTGTAGTTCAAATCGACGATGCGGTAGCGGGTCGCCGGATCGTCCATGGGAATGTAGGTGGTGTCGTCGATCGGAACGAGACCGCCGAAGGTCGCATCCGGTATGCGCAGGTAGACCAGCCCGTGCGTGTCGGGGTCGGTGATCGGCGCCGACTCGGCGAATTCGAGAGGATCGGCGCTCGCCTGGTACCACACGGGTTCGCCGTCGGTTCCCATCTCCAGGACGCCCGAGAACGGGGCGCTGAACAGCCGGCCGAAGTTCACGCCGATCGTCGGATCGGTCTCGAGGTCCATCTCCTCCGGCCAGGCGCCGTACCGGTAGTCCTCCGGCATCGTCTCGCCGGAGATCAGGGCGAGCGGAAAGTACATGGTAGTTCCGTTGTTTACAGAGTCCTCTACGCGGGGGATGATTTCCTCGACCGCGAGGCTCATCCCGCTCGAGACGTCCGCCCATCCGTCGGCGATGCCGTCAACCGGCGATGCGGGAGAGAGAAAGAGAGGATCGCTCACGCCCGTGCGGCCCGTCGCGATCTCGTAGAATCCAGCCTCCACGCTGTTCGCCGCTTCAAGGAAGGCGGTCTTCGCCTCGGCCAGGTGCGTCGTCGCGTCCGCGGTCGCTCCGAGGAAACCGGTCGCGAACGGTGAGTCGGCGGTGTACGTGGGTGGGTCGTTCCAGGCGGTGCCGGCCTGCCCTACGTCCTCTGCTGGCACGTGGAAGGGCTTCACGGATTCAACCGCGTCTCAAGCGATAACTACC
>CAZVEF010000227.1:0-2822 GCA_964625715.1 uncultured Spirochaetaceae bacterium
TCTCGTCGTCCTGCTGCGTCTCGTCGTCCTGCTGCGTCTCGTCGTCCTGCTGCGTGCGGCCTTCGCGTTCGGAGTCGGCGGGCACCGATTCGTCCTGTGTGGTGTCCGGGGTGACGTCGAACGGGTTGACCGATTCGATCGACCGCTGGTTCGCGCCGTCCTCGTCGCTTGCGGGGCCGGGGTCGTCGAAGAACGGGTTCGCGCCGCCCCCGTCGAAGGGCGAGGTCGGGCCGTCTTCCTCGTCGTCGCGCCGAGTCGTGTCGAGCGCGCTGCCGGAGAAGATGTCGCGGGCGGCCGTCGGGCGGGTTGATGTTGGGCGGGTTCGTTCGAACGCGAGCCGCTCGCGCCGCTGATCGTGAAAAGTCTGGTCGCGGTCGAACTCAGAGGGGATCGTCGATGATCCGGCGATGAACAGCTCTTCGACCGTCGTGCCCCGGTAATCCTCGGTCGGAAGCTTGCCGCTGTCGGCGGTCACCGTGTTCTCCACGATTCCCGCCGGCCGGTCGAACTCGCGAGGCGGCAGCTCCTCGTGGACGGTCTTCATGTACCGCGCCCAGATTGGCCCGGCGGTCTGCGCGCCGGTCTGGTTGGTGCCGAGGCTGTTGCTCCCGCCCTTGTCGAAGCCGAGCCAGACGGCGGTCGTCATATACGGGGAGAAGCCCACCGTCCAGGCGTCCGACCAGTTCTGCGTCGTCCCGGTCTTGCCTGCCATGGGCATATCGTCGAATCCGCCTACGAGCAGGCGACGGTTGCGCAGCGTGCCGAAGTCGACGGTGCTCCGGAGCATGTCGACCATGATGTACGCAGCCTGCGGGCTGATGATCTGCGCCTCGCGGCCCTTGCGCACGAGCTCCTCCGCCGCATCCTGGGCGGGGGAGAGGATCGTCACGCCGCGGCGGTCCTCGATCTTGAGAATGGAAACCGGGACGACCTCGCGTCCGCCGTTCGGGAAGGTTGCGAACGCCTTGGCCATGAGCAGCGGGCTCACGCTGACGGTGCCAAGCCCGACCGGGTACCGCGGTTCGAAGCCTCGCTCGGCCATCTGGGTCTCGTTCAGGCCGAGCAGGCGCCCTGCGGTGCCCAGGCCGTCGGTGAAGCCTACGCGGTCGAGCACCTTGAGCGAGACGACGTTCATCGAAGTGGCGAGCGCGTGGCGCACGCGCGTGGGACCTTCCCACGTGCCGTTGTAGTTCTCCGGAACGTACGGAGTTCCGTCGTCGTTCCAGAAGACCACCGGCGAGTCCATGAATACGGTCGCCGGGCTGACGACCTCTTCGTTGATCGCCGCGGCGTAGTAAAGCGGCTTGAAGGCGCTGCCGGGCGGGCGCCTCGAGTTGATCGCGCGGTTGTTCTGGTTTCCGCTCTCGAAGGGGCTGCCGCCCACCATCGCGAGGATGTGGCCGGTCTCGTTCTCAAGGGTGATCATCGCACCCTCCACCTTCGTTCGCTCGGTTAGCTGCTGGCGCTGCAGGTACGAGGCTTTTGCAACCTGTCGCATCGCGTCCTGCTCGGTCGAATCGAAGGTCATGGAGAGCATGTCGAGCATGGGCGCGATTTCATCGCGGAAGTGAATCACGGCACGCTTCTGGTCGCGCTCGGTGCCCACCCTGATGTTCTCAACGTCGAACCCGAGCGAGAGCATCTCGATCATCGGCACGAACTGCTCGATGCGCTCTTCGCTATCGGTCCGGTTGCGGCGATAGGTCGCGTTGGCGTCGCGTATGCCTTCCCAGAGCTGCTGTTGCGCGACACGCTGGTAGTCCACATCGAGAGTCGTGAAGACCTTGTACCCGTCGGTGTAGATATTCGCTGAGCCGAGCAAGAGCTCGTCCTGCAGGCGGTTGCGCACGTGTTCGGTAAACCACGGAGCGGGATCGGTCTCGAGTCGCTCGAGGAAGGCGGCGGTGTTCTCGCTTCGCGTGTAGTCGTGGTTCGCCCAGTAGTCGTGATAACTCGCGTCGGCTTCATCCTGTGTCGCGTAGCCGAGCTCGACCATCTGGTCGAGGATCTCGCGTTGCAGTAAGCGCGCGCTTTCCGGATTCGCAATGGGCGAATAGGTGAGATGGCCCGGGCTCGACAACTGGAGAATGAGCAGGACCGACTCGGCAAGGGTGAGCTCGGTGGCGGGATGGCTGAAGTAGAACTGGCTCGCCGCTTCGACGCCGTACGTACCGTGCCCGAACGGCATGCGATTGAGGTACTCCTCGAGGATCTCGTACTTGGTCAGATGCCGCTCGAGTTGCAGCGCCCACCACAGCTCCCGAAGCTTCCGGGTGATCGTCACGCTCTGATCCGTGTACATCATCTTGGCCAGCTGCTGCGTGACCGTGCTCGCACCGGAGAAGTAGCCGGCGCGTCCGCCTGTGAAATAGTCGAGCGCGAGGTTGACCGCCGCGCTCGTCATCCGCCACAGGTTGAAGCCGTTGTGCTGGAAGAACGCGCGGTCTTCGCGCGTGACGAGCGCGTAGACGAGGTGTCGCGGGAGGTCCTCGATCGAGACGAGCGAGCGCTTCTCTTCACCGAAGAGCTCGGTGATCTCCGCGCCGTCGCGATCGATGAGCACGGTAGGCAGCGCCGATTCGGTCTCAGTCGACCGTGAGATCTCGCGGACGTTGTGGACGGAGGCAATCGCCACGCCAACGGTCACTCCGACCGCGACCGCGACGAGCACCGTGAACCCTATGAGTACCAGCAGCACCACCCGGTGCCTGCCGTTGAATCGCATAGCCACAGGTTACGGAGCCGCCCACGCAGTGTCAATCGTCCCGGTGAGCTGTCCGGCGACGCATCGTCGCCGGTCGGCGACGCCCGGTCAACAGACG
>CAZVEF010000228.1:0-2807 GCA_964625715.1 uncultured Spirochaetaceae bacterium
GCTCGAGCACCACTTTCCCGACGTTCACGCGAGGTTCCTGGCGCTCGACGGGCAGTCGAGCGACGGTACTCCGCGCATCGCGCGATCGCTCGGCACGAGCCGGCTGACGCGCGTCGGCGACGCGCTCGAAACCGGGGTCGACCCACCCCTTGCGCAGGCGATGAGGCGGGAGGGAATCCGAGCGCTCGCCGCGGCCGTCGTACCGGTGGACGGAGTGTCGGCCGGCTTCCTTGCGTTCACGGCGCCCGTGCCGCGCGCGTGGACCGACCACGAGATCTGGACGCTCGAAGAACACGCGAACCTTCTGACCCTGATTCTCGAGAACGAGACCTATCAGCGTTTGATCGAGGAGACGAACACGACCCTCGCCACTTCGCTGCAGGAGAAGGAGACGCTCCTGAAGGAGGTTCACCACCGGGTCAAGAACAATCTCAACGTAATCGTCAGCCTGCTTCGCCTTCAGGAAGACCAGATCGACAGCGTCGAGAGCGCGCGCGACGCCTTCGAGCAGAGCCGCAACCGCATCTTCTCCATGGCGCTCGTTCACCAGTCGCTCTACCAGTCGGACAGCCTCGCGGACATCGAGCTCGACGAGTACATCCGTTCGCTCGTCCACCAGCTCACGACCATGGCTCCGGCGTGCGGGGGGATTCGCTACGAGTGCGATCTCGAGCCGGCGCGGATCGACGTGAGCAACGCCGTGCCGTGCGGGATCATCATCAACGAGCTCGTCAGCAACGCGCAGAAACACGCCTTCCCGGACACGCGCACCGGCGAGGTCGTCGTCTCCCTCGGCCGCGCCGACGAGAGCTTGCTCCTGCTCAGCGTTCGCGACAACGGGGTCGGTATGCCGGAGCGCTACACCACTGGCCAGGCGACCACGCTCGGCCTGAAACTGGTGTCGCTTCTCGCGGCGCAGATCGACGGAACGTTGACCTTCACGCGCGACGGAGGCACCCGAGTCGACCTCACGTTCCCGGCGCATACGGGCGCGGGATGACCTCCGCGGGCGCCCCGCACTGGTGCTGCGTCGTTCACGACTCCAACGGATTCGTTCTTCGTAGCCGGGGAAAGCGCGCGAAGTCGGTGTCGTTCGTCGCGAGCACCGCGTCGAACTCGATCGCGAGCGCGGCGAGATGGATGTGCGTGACCATCTTCGGCCCCGCGCCGGAACTCAGGAAGAGCTCGCGCATCAGGTCGGCGTGCCTGACTCCGGCTGTCACCAGCCGGACGGACGGTTGCGCGAGAACGGTCGACATGCGTGCGAGGAGATCGTCGGGCCGCTGAGGCCTGACCGTGACCTGCCGACTCGACATGAGTCGGACGAACCCGAGCACGACCGCCCAGTCGATGCCGACCGGTTCCGCGCCGTTGACCGTGTCTTCCCACCAGCTTCGCGCACGCTCGTGCTCAATCACCCCCGTGTTGTGCGCGTACACGAGCAGGTTCACATCCGGGATGATCACGACTCCAGATCCACGTCGGCGACGAGCTGGTTGAGCTTCTGTCGATCGACTCCGGTAGCCAGCTCGGCGTCAAAGGTTTCCACTCGATAGGGAGGATCGGCCTCGCGCACCTCCATCTGCATGAGTCCAAGCGACAGGGCGTCGTTGATCACGTCCTTGTACGATCGTCTCTGTTCCCGTGCGATGCGCCGCAACCGCGAGTCGGTACGGTCTGCGATCGTCAGCGTGGTTCTCATGGCTCGATGATCGCTTGGAAGTGCGGTGATGTCAAGACATCAGCTTCAAGATGCCCGAGATGCTATCGCACCGCCGGGCACCGCTCCGGGCCCCGAGCAGGCCGTGTACTCCTCGAACACGGCGAGCGTTCCGCGACCGGCCTGCTTGGAAACGACGAGGATTCGCTCGGCCGGAGTCGAGCTCGGCTCGCCGTGGCGATCCGGGCCGCACCGTCGCGCAGCGCCTCGATCCCGGCGACCCGCCGCCCTTGCCACTGTGGTGCACACCATGTGCCCCGTCGGTCGGAGAAGCTCGACCCCTCTTGTAGGCAGAAGCCCTACAGCCAATGTCGAACTCTGACGACGGCGTGTCCTCTGGTTTTGGTGTATGATGAAGTCAGAACGTCCCGCTTTTCTTGAGGTATGATTCCGTGGAGTGGCTTGTCCCGGCGGTAATCGCGTCGCTCGCGAGTTCCGCGCTTCTTGCGCTCGTCTATCTCTATCTCGCCGCGAAGGAACGCGAGCGCAGTCTGGCGACCCTGTTCTGGAGCTGGACGATCTACTCGCTGCGTTTCGTGTTCATGCTCCTCTACGTGGCGCACGGATCTCACCTCTTCTTCGCCGCGAATCAGGTCTGCGTGCTCGTGAGCTCCCACCTGCTCCTGTCGGGGTTTCGTCTCTGGCTCGGTCGATCCGCCTCGCCCGTCGGGCGGACCGTCGCCACCGGGGTCGCGCTCGCCTGGCTCGTGGCCGGCGAGGCGCTGGGGCTTGGGTTCACCGCGTTCACGATCCCGGTGTTCTTCTACTCCGGCTGGCTCTTCGTCCGGGCGGGCGTCCTCGTTCTGCGGGCGCCACGGCACGGGGTGGGCGCACCGATCGTGGGGATCACGCTTCTCGTCTGGGGCGTTCACAAGATCGATTATCCCTTCCTTCGCTCGGTCGAGTGGTTCGCTCCCTGGGGGTATCTCTTGGGGGCCATTGCGGCTGCGATCACGGGTATCGGGATGGTACTGATCTACTTCGAGCGGGCTCGCGGCGACCTGGTAGTCGCCGTTCGCGAGCGGGAGACGCTGTTTCGCGAGGTCCATCACCGCGTCAAGAACAACCTCGCGATCGTGAGCTCGCT
>CAZVEF010000229.1:0-2772 GCA_964625715.1 uncultured Spirochaetaceae bacterium
GTGCTCACCTTGTTGACGTTCTGGCCGCCCGGACCGCCCGAGCGCGAGAAACTCTCGCGGGCCGATGAACGGATCTGCTCTTCGAGCTCGGGGCGCACGCGCTACTCCTCCGGCTCGCTCGGGAAGCCGGTCATGGTCGCAGCGCGCGCGTGGCGGGCTGCCCGCCGGCGATCACCGGGCGCGAGGCGAGTACGGCGCAGGCGGGTCAGCATTACCTCGCGGTGCATACGGACATCATACCGAGCTCAGCCGCGCGGGTGAATCACCGCGCCTCTGCCCGGGCCCCGCACGGGACCCTCGCCTACCGCATCGTCTCCACGCCGTACTCGGCGAACCGGCGATCCGACGTCACGACGGGAGCGTGCCGCGCGAGCGCAGTCGCGATGATGATGCGGTCTGCCGAGTCGCGATGGATCGGAGGCAACTCGGTGCTGCGGATGAGTACGGCCGGGTCCGCGGCGACGACGTCGAGCCGGTGATGCGCGACGGCCTCGTGCCACCACTCGGCGGCTGGCACCGGGAGCTCGAGCTTGCCCGAGCGAACCTTGAGCCCGATCTCGAGCGCGCTGATCGCCGAGACGCACACGATCGACTCGGAATCGATCTGCTCGAGGACGCCCGCCGAGAGATCGCCGCTGCCGGATGCGAGCCAGAGCAGGCCGCACGTGTCGAGGAGGATCATTCGATCTCACCCCACTCGTCTCCGGTGAGCTCTTCGGTCGGATCGTAGTTGATGCCGATGTGCGACAGGACGGGGCTCACGACGCTGCGCGGTGCCTCTTCGCGCCGCCGCAGCTCCGCGATCGGCCGGCCGTTGCGGCTGATGATGTAGACCTCGCCGTGCTCGACCTCCTCGAGGATTCGGGAGAGGTGGGTCTTTGCCTCGTGCGTGTTGACGGTTTTCATGCGTTAGTCTATGTGACTAGGTTTTTGAGTCAACTCGTGCCCGGTCGGCGCGCTCTCAGAATACGTGCTGCACCGCGATCAGCGGCGCGACGACCGAACTCACCAGCGACACGACGGTGATGAGTGTGTCGGGCGACGGACCGGCTGTGTCCTTGAACGGGTCGCCCACCGTGTCGCCGACGATCGATGGGACGATGCTCAGAAGGCCGTAGCTGAATCCGGTGATGATACTGATCGCCGAGCCGCTATTCGAGTAACGTGCGACCGTTTTCGCCGGATAGTAGAGGTCCGAGGTGAAGTAGTTCGTCGTGTACCCGATCAACAGGCCGATCAACACGCCCGCGACCGCGGGGATGAACACGCCGAATGTGAACCCGCCGCCGAGCCGATGCCGACCGTCACATCGTAGGCGAACGTCCCCTCGCGCAACGTCAATCACAGCATGGAGCGGATATGGGTCTACCTCATGGGTCACAACCTCTTCAAGCGCTACCGCATCAACGACCCGGTTGCCCTCGATCGCACCCATTACGAAGAGGCCGGAGGCGACCGAGCGCGCGTGCTCGCCGCCACCGTGCGGCTCACTACCCGCAGGCGGTTTCTCTCTTTCGAGCGCCTCGAGCCGGCGTTGCTTCGGGTGTGGCGTCGCGAGCATCACACCCCGCTGCATAACGCAGCGAAGGGGGTGCTGCGGGAGATCTCGCAAGCCGCACACAGCGGTGAAGTCGATCTCGAGAGGGTGAAGGAGAGGCTGCAGATCGAGAGCCTGACCGTCGACAGGGCGCAATACCTGCCCAAGTATGCACTTGCGTGACTTCAGGCTTCAAGGTTCGTGACAGTAACGAAGTGTTGCAGGGCGCTGAGCTCAGATGACTTGAATCGCCATTTGCCGGCGATCTGAATATCGGTCCTGATGTCGATGATCACGAACGGTCCGGTTCGGGCTCTTCGCTCTGCCTGCGTCGATTCGTCCGACGCGCAGATCAGGCGTCTCGCGACGTGCAAGATGATCGCAGTCCGGACCGATCGCGGGCGCGCAAGAATCCCAGCCGCCGCTCCCCTTTCGGGGGAGCCCGACCGGGAGTTGACCGGGTTAGTCGAGCCGATCGTACGCTTCCTGATGAATCACGACCAACCGCTCGGAACCGATTTGTCGGAGATTCTCCAGATACGAGCGCCAGGAGTTGTCGGTCACACCTTCCAGGACGAACCGGGCGCGCATCTCGGCCACACAACCGTTGAGCTTGCTCGCGATAGATGCGACTTCGTTTCCGGTGTCGGCATCGAACCAGAAGTTGGGAAGCACTTCCTCGGGAAAGTACGGTCGCGCCTGTTCCAACCACTGCTGACGAAGAGTGAACCGCTCACCGAGCACCGCCCGGTCGTAGAGGTCGGCATCGCGGATACTGAGCTGGATTACGCTTGTCAGGCTGTCTCGGATCTGAACCTCACCAGATCTCTCCGTCCAGATCAGTGATTTCACGACGAACTTCCGGACGCTCGGAAAGAAACGCCTTGAGGTTGACGGTGTACTCGTCGATGAGATCGTTCAGCGGCACGATCGTACCAGTCTCCGCCTGGTTGATGATGAACGCCCGCGGAACCGCGTCGTAGACGATATCGGGCAGGTCTCCGCTTGCAAACGCCAGGTTCACCTTCTGGTTGTAGCCAGTGTCATCGCCCTTATACGGTTCAAACTGCAGGTCAACTCCCGTTACGTCCTGCAGGTACTGGAAGAACGGCAGTGACTCGGGTTCGGGTTGATCCGGCGAGAGCCGATTCAACACACGCAGCGTGACCGTCTCGTCCACGAGGCGGATGCCCTCCATGTTCGGAAACACGCGGCGCGAGCGCAGCGAGCGTGTG
>CAZVEF010000230.1:0-2769 GCA_964625715.1 uncultured Spirochaetaceae bacterium
GCTCCAACAGCGCGCAAGTGGTTTCCTGATCGCCCCGGATTTGCCGTCTCATGTGCGGTTATGGGGTTTGGGCTCGCCGCCGTGCTTTTTGCGCCCCTGAAGAAGCAACTGATAAGCATGTGGGGCGTTGATGGAACGCTGTTCGGACTGGGAATCTTTGTAGCTGTCGTAGCCATGGCCGGCACGAGACTCATACGCAATCCTCCTCAGGGTTGGACTCCTCTTTCCGTTGATTCTGATTCTCAAACATCTTCGAAGGCTACGCAAACCGAGAACATTTCTCCGCGAGAGTTTGTACGAACGCCGCGGTTCTTCTTGTTGTGGCTGGCGCTCGCCGCGGTAATAGGAGGAGGATTGACCGCTATCGGTCTGTTAACTGCATACGGGGAGGTTGAGCTCGAGCTGGCTCCTGCCATAGCAGCACTGGCCGTCTCCTTTTATTCTCTGGCCAATGGCTTGGGTCGCCCGTTTGTTGGGTGGTTAGCTGACCGAAAAGGTACGGTCAAGGTCATGCTGACCGTATACACCGTACAGGCCGCGGTGTTCATTGCGCTTCCCTGGGTAGCTACGAGTCCTCTCCGGTTGTTCGTGTGCTCACTTCTTCTCGGTGTTGGCTATGCTACCACGTTTGCTCTCTTTCCGGTGGTGGTGGCTGCAGTATCCGGAACCAGGTATCTGGGAATGAACTATGGTCTGGTCTTCAGTGCGTTCGGCTTAGGCGCTATCACGAGTCTTCTGGGTTCCTGGCTATTGGATGTTACCGGAGAGTTTACCTCTGCATTCCTGCTGGCCGGCTTTGCGACGGTATTCGGCCTCATTCTCTTGCTCATTCTCTACAGAAAATACAAGGTTGCCTAGACTATTGCCGGCGAAAAAACTCACAGGCGGCTCGGTTTGAATGGGTATAGCGGCGTGGCGGACACGAGGCGAGCGCATTGGCGTGTGTGTTGTTCCCTGCCGCCCCTCCAGCGCCACGACAGCCAGATAACGACGGGCATTACCTCATCGCGCACCAAGGGGAGCTGGTCCCGGATGTCCGACGTCGCTGGCCGAGCGCCCGAGGGCTTGCGGGCATCGCATGTGCCCGAGGATTCCGGTCCGGAAGAGCCCGGCTTCGAGGCTCTCGATGACGGCGAGGAGGTCGCCGTGAACGCACGCAAGCGGGCCTGGGCGCGGCTGCTCGCGAAGGTGTACGAGAGCGATCCGTTGGTGTGCCCCAAATGCGGAAGCGAGTATGACGTGCAGTTTCGCGGTCGCGGAACTGCGGAAGTTCGGCAGAGCCGAACTGCAGTCATCTGCGGTCATCCAGGATCCAGTTGCCATACGCGACATCCCCGCTCACCTGTTGAAGACCGGCCGTGCGCCTCCCGGATTCGATCCAACGCTGCTGAACTGAGAGACTCCGACTCCGACTCCGACCTGACCTACAGGCTGGGACAGAAGCGCTCCGATCCCGACGGATAAGGACACAAGAGAGCACGAAACGGCCTGGAACAGCTTGGGACAGTCGATCTCGCCTCGTCTCGGCGCGTCCGCGACGCCACGCGACTGCGATCCGCGGGTCCGGAAGGCCCCGTGAGGGCCGTTGGCCCGCGAGACGGCTCAAGCCGCCACGATAGCTTTTCTACCGTTCGAGCCGTCCCAATTGACCGAGACCCGCTCGGATGAGATTGCGATGCAGTGCACCGCTCGTTAGACTGTCGTATGGCGCAGGAGGCAATCCGAACCGGTGAAGCTCTGTTCGTCGGTCGCGAGCGGGAACGACGTCTCCTGTCCGGTGCGCTCGCCAAGGCGCGCGCCGGGCAAGGCAGTGCGGCGCTGCTCGAGGGCGAGGCGGGCGCGGGAAAGTCGAGGTTCGCCTGCGAATTTGCTCGGGAAGCTCTCGATGCGGGATTCATCGTGGCACACGTGCGATGCTTCGAGGGCGAAAGCTCGGGCGCCTACGGCGTCTGGGCCGATGTGCTGCGGGAGTGCGCCCGAGCGATCGCGTCAGAGCGCTTCACGCTGCCGTCGGATCTCCGGTCGATTGTCACGGCCGTCGCCGCCGGGCCCGGTGACGGGGCGAACTCCGAGCGAGAGCGACGGCAATGCGTCACAGACGCGATCCTGGAGACCCTTCGTTCCGTATCGGATCCGCTGCTCATTATCATCGACAATCTTCATCTCGCGGAAGCCAGCTCGCTCAGGGTGCTCCGGCATCTGACGCCGCTCCTGTGGGAGCGAAAGATCATGGTGCTTGCGACGTGCCGGGAGGAGGGAGCCGAGCGGCGGAGCGAGTTGCTTCTCACGCTCGACGAACTGACGCGAGCGCGCGCCTTTCTCCGCATCCGCCTCGGTGGTCTCTGCCGCGACGAGGTCGCGGCGCTGATCTCCGGCGTCACGCACGAGGGGCCGGACTCAGAGCTCGTTGAGGCCGTGTTCGACCGGACGGAGGGGAACCCGCTCTTCGTTGTGGAAGTCGCGCGAGACATCGCCCATCGAAAGGAAAATCCGTCGACGTCGCAGCTCGCGGTGCCAACGGGGATCGTCGACACGGTCGAGCGGCGTCTGTTCGGCGTGTCGGAGCAGTGCCGGATCCATCTCAGACGGGCCGCCGCGCTGGGACGAACCGTGGAGGTCGGTCTGCTCTCGTCGCTCTTCGGGTACGAGAGGGCTCGCGAGTTGTGCGACGAGGCAGTGGCAGCAGGACTCCTGCGCGTGGAGCCCGATCAGCCGGGCCTGTACAGGTTCTCGCACGAGGTCGTCCGTCAGGCGATTCTCTCCCGACTC
>CAZVEF010000231.1:0-2734 GCA_964625715.1 uncultured Spirochaetaceae bacterium
AGGTGATGGCTGCGACTGTGACGGCGAGGAGCGCGCGGCTCGCGTGGATGAGGCGACGGGGCATGCGCCCGAGTATATCGATCCGCGAAAGCCGCGTCCGGGGTCCGCGCGCCGCAAGGTGCGTCGTCGGTTTTCAGGGCGCCCGCTACTCCGCGATGGGGTTCGGTTTGCAGAGCACGCGTTTCCGGTTCGCCGCACGGCCGCACTTCGCGCAGAAGTGCGTCGGGCCGGCGATCAGCTCGACGAGCTCCTGTCGGCGCTTCTTGATGCGCTTCGCCTTCCACGAACAGAGTTGTTTGCCCATACGCCCCCGAAGCTACTGCCTTCGGCACAACGCGTCACGCCCCGGACGGCATCTCGCAGCTTCCCTACGCGCTTGTCCGCCTGTAGTCCTCCCCCTCGCGAAGCACGAGCGAGTAGAGGATCGTCGTCCGCGACGGTCGCATGCCGCACGACTCGTAGAGCCGCGTTGCACCGGTCAGGCTCGTCGCGTCGACCCCCAGGCCAGCGCGCCGCTTGCGCTTCGCCCGCATCGCCCGGAAGGTCGCCGTCAGCAGCGCGCGGCCAACGCCCCGGCCTCGGTGCTCCCTCGTGACCGCAAGCTGCTCGACCCACCCGGTGTCGCGGTCGTCACCGTCCCAGGGAACCGACATGGAGACGCCGGCCACCCCTCCGGCGTCGGTGACCGCGATGAGGAAGAGCTCGGGGTCGAGCTTGGGATCGTCGAGGAAATCGTGCTTCCACCGTGCGAATCCCTCGTCGAAGTCACGGTCTCGCGGTACCCCGAAGTGGTCGGCGAACGCGTCAAAGACGGCGCGATACGTCGCGCGCTCCTCGCCGGGGCTCATCGCTCGAACGACGTAGGTGGCCGGGACGCGCGGTTCTTCGATCGGGTCGTCGAGGGAGATCTCCATCCGGTAATAGCGACGCGCTTCGTACAGGCCGAACGATTCGCAACGCCGTCTGCCCGCCGGATCGTGCTCGTAGGCGTAGGTCGCGAAGGTGACCATCGCGTCCGGCGGGGCCTTCGGTAGATCGGTCTCTGCACGGCTCCGCGCCCACGAGAGCAGCTGCAGGGCGAGGCCGTCATCCGTAACCCTCGGGTCCATCGCGAACCACGCGGTTGGTCGCACGAAGGGTCGGCTCGTGTTCCAGACCTCCACGTAGCCGCGCGCGACGCCGTCATCGTCGACCGCGATCCGCGTATCGTGTGTCGGGTCGAATCCCGGTGTGGACCACTCCACCCGGACGTCATCCGCGTTGAAATCGCGGGTGCCGTTCAGCGCCGTCGATTCGCGGTTGAAAAGGTCGACCGCTCGATCGAGGTCGGCTGAATCCGCGGGCCTGATATGCAGGTTGTCGAGCATGGGGTCCTCCACGTGGGGAGGATCATACTCGCAGCTCGCTTCGGTGTCTCGCCCTGACCCATTCGTACACGACAGGCCGACGGCTTCGGCGAGACGCGCCCGGACCGGTCGTTCGGGCGCCCTGCGTCCGCGATGTGCCGATGGGGCACGCCCGGCACGAGGTGCCGCACGCGCTCGTCGCCTCCATCGTGCAGCGGCGGACGTCGCCGCGGCGGATCCAGAAGTCCAGCAGCACCTCAACGTCGTGCGGCGAGGCGCCCAGCTCGGCGGCGAGCTGGGTGAGCGTCGCCGCCTCCAGGCGTTCGAGCGTCGATCCCACGTCGCGCAGGGTCACGCGCGCCCCTCGATCGCGCTCGGTCGATACACCGTTCGTCCCAGGATCCACAGACCGCCGACCAGGGCCGCGAGGAGCCCGACGGCGATCAGCACCGGCGCGAAAGCCGGCCCGCTCGCGACCTGGTAGAAGAGCGTCGCGAGCGACCACGCCACGATCGTCGTGTAGCCCACCATGAGCCATCCCAGGCCGGCTCCCATCTCCCGAATGGCCGCCGCAACCGCGGCGACGCAGGGTATGTAGAGCAGGACGAAGAGCAGGTAGGCGTACGCCGCGGTCGGGGTGAACTGCGAACGCATTCGGGCGAACACTCCCGCGCCGGCGCCCACTTCCGCTCCGACGGTCTCCGCGTCGCTCGATACGAGTCCGGTGCCCAGAGGATCCGCGATGCCACCCAGAGCGCCGCCGAGAGCCTCCGGTATGCTCGCGAACGACTCGCCGACGCCGCCCCAGAAGTCGAACCCCTCGTCGGCTCCTGCTGCAGCGTCCCCAGCGGCTGACGCCTCGGCGGCGACGTTCTGCTGCGCGTAGAGCGAGCTGAGCGTGCCAACGACCACTTCCTTGGCGAATATGCCCGTGAAGAGGCCCACGGTCGCCGGCCAATTGTCGTCTTCGATGCCCATGGGCGCGAAGACCGGCGTGATCGCCCTGCCTATCGCCGAGAGAACCGAGTCGTCCTGGTCGTCGTGCCCGATCGTACCGTCGGTACCGACCGTGTTCAGGAACGCGAGCACGGTCACGATGAGCACGATCGTCAACCCGGCGCGCACGACGAAGGCGCGAAGACGTTGCCACGCCTGGGCGAAGACGAACTTCACGCGCGGCGTGTGGTACGGCGGGAGCTCCATCACAAAGTGGGAGACCGTGCCGCGGAAGAGCGTCTTCTTGAGCACGAACCCAGTGAGGATCGCCACGACGATCCCGATGAAGTAGAGGCTGAACACGATCCCGCCGGCCGCGAACGGGAAGAAGGCGGCTGCGAACACCGCGTAGACCGGCAAACGCGCGCCGCACGACATGAAGGGCGCCATGA
>CAZVEF010000232.1:0-2706 GCA_964625715.1 uncultured Spirochaetaceae bacterium
TCGGCCCGAGCGGCGAGAACATCTACCCCGGCGACCTCGAGAACGTGATAAACGAACACGAGCTCGTGGTGGAATCGCTCGTCTTTGAGTGGCAGGGTCAGCTGCTCGCGCGGGTGCACGTCGACATCGAGGCCCTCAAGGAGCGCCTCGGCGAGCATGCCGCTCACATCGCGAGCGTGCAGGAGCGAGCCGACGAGATCCTCGAGAGCCTTCGTCGGGCTGTGAACCAGCGCGTGAGCAAGCACGCCCGCCTCAGCCGCATGGTGCTCGAGTGGGAGCCCTTCGAGAAGACGCCGACGCGAAAGATTAGGCGGTTTCTCTATACTCACCTCGGTGAGCGGGAAGGGAGGCGGGCGTAGGCGGGCGGCGCTGCAGCGCGCCCGCGGGCACGCTCTACCTGATCTGCGCGGGCTTGATCCGTTCGAGGTCTTCGCCCGCCTTCCTCGCAGCGTCCCAGAGGTCCACTTCCCGCTGTGCATTCAGCCAGAACTCGGCGGAGTTCCCGAAAAACCGTGAGAGGCGCAAAGCCATTTCCGGACTCACGGCGCGACGTTCCCTCACCAGCTCGTTGACGCTTTGCCGAGACACACCCACTTCCTTTGCGAGTTCGGCGATCGTGAGACCGTAGTCGGGAAGAAAATCCTCCCGGATCATCTCACCGGGGTGGATTGGTCTCACGGTGCGAGTGCGCGTATTGGTGATGCTCATTACGTTCCTCCTAGTGATAGTCCGTGATCTCCACGTCCCAGGCATCGCCATCATCGAAACTGAAGCATATCCGCCACCGATCATTTATGGCGATGGAGTATTGACCCGTGCGCGAGCCGCTCAGTTGATGAAGCCGGTTTCCGGGGGGCACACGCAAGTCGTCGACTCGTGAAGCCACGTCCACGTATGCCAACTTGATCAAAGCCCTTCGCACGATACTCGCCGGCACCCGACGAGATACTCCTGTTCGGTAGAATCGCTCCGTATGTTTGTCCGCGAACGTCCTAATCAAACACTTCCACCTTCTGAGTGTAATGTGTCACGTGACAACTGTCAAATCGATCTGTCACGTCATCGTTACAGTCGGCTCTTCATTACGCCCGCACCGACAACACCCCGTACATCTCGGTGATCACGTGACGCACGGCGGCGGCCGCGGCATCGTCTATCGGGCCGAGGCGCTCACCGAGCCGGTTGCGGGAGACGGTTCGGATCTGGTCACAGGCGATTTCGGCGGTCTGCCCTGCAACACGTTGTTGACGCTCCGCAAATGGGTGATGTAGAACGCGGCATGGGTGAGTCATGCAAAGCCTGAGCCGTCCGCGAATCCACTTCTACCACCCCGGCAGCTGGATCAACGATCCCAACGGCCTGGTGTTTGCGGACGGGGTGTACCATCTCTTCTATCAGCAGAACCCATACGGTACGTCGTGGGCCAACATCCACTGGGGCCACGCGACGAGCGCCGGCGCGCTCAACTGGACCCTCGAAGGTCCCGCGCTGACGCCCGATGCCTCACGCGGGCTGCCGTTTTCCGGAACAGCCTTCAACAACAATACCCCCGATGCCCCGCCTCCGCTACGAGGGCTACTCGCGCTTTTCACCCGCTCGCTGAAGACCGCAGGTGGAATTCTGGAAGAGCAGTATCTGGCTCGCTTCGAGGAGAACTCGATGACCTTCCGCGAGGTCTCACCGGAACCCGTCATTCGGAATCCGGGGCTGAAAGACTTCAGAGATCCGAAACTCTGGCGAAGCCCGAGAGGCTGGCACTCAGTCATCGCCTGTGGTGACCACCTGCGCTTTTACCGCTCCGACGACCTCATCACCTGGGAGGAGACTTCGAGGTTTGCCGCCCCCGTCGGCGCCGCAGGGGGCATCTGGGAGTGTCCCGACCTGCTGTCGTTTCGCCAGGCGGACGGGTCGACGGTGGACGTGCTGTTCGTAAGTATCGGGCAGCATGTCGCGTCCACGGCCGCGAACGTCGGGTACTTCGTCGGAAGCTTTGACGGGGAGGCCTTCCATCCCGATCCGGCTTCCCCCTACCAGCCGTTCGACCACGGTATGGATTTCTATGCGGTGCAGTCGTGGAGTGGACTCGCCGCCGGGAGTCCGCGTGTGGTTGGGTGGCTCGGGAACTGGGCATATGCTGATCGCCTCCCAGGCGACGACTACGCCGGCTGTCTCTCCCTGCCGCGGAGTCTCGAGCTTAGACGCAGAAACGGTCGCTGGACCGTCGCGCAGCACCCGCCGGCCGAACTCGCGGCGCTGCGCCATGCGCCCGCGGCGCCTCATGCAGAGAGCGCGGGGCGCCGCGAGTGGCGCTTGGAACCGGGGCGCGCCTTTGTGGTCAACGCCACCTGGGCCGTGACGGTCGGTGACAGCCTGGAGCTCGCCGTTGCCGACGGTGATGAGCGCTCGTTCTTTGTTTCTGTCTCGGCCGTCGAAGACGGATTTCGCCTCAATCTGGACCGCGGCGAGCTTTGGGACACGAGCACCCCGGCGGAGCGAGTCACCGAGTTCACCGTGGACGCGGCCGCCGGCAGGGATGTGGTGACCCTGGAGGTCTATGTGGACGCGTGCGCCGTCGAGCTCTTCTTCGACGGCGGGGAGTTTGCGGCCACCGAGCTCGTCCCCTGGAGTGACAGCGCGCGAACCCTCGTCGCCCGGTGGAATGCCGGGGGCAAAGACGCCGTGAGCTGGAACGTCACGCCGCTCGAG
>CAZVEF010000233.1:0-2704 GCA_964625715.1 uncultured Spirochaetaceae bacterium
GCTCGCGCGGCTCGGGTTCGTTGTCCGTCCAGAGCCAGGCCGGGTCCACGCCGAGCACGTGTTCACACAGGTGGTAGACCCCCCACATGGTCCCGCGCGGGTCGCTGCCGACGACGAGGAGATTCTCGTGGTCGTGGCCGAAGGTGCGGATGAGGTAGCGTTCCCACCCGCCGGCGATTACAGAGACGTCGATCCCGCGCGAGGCCAGAAATCGATCGACCTCCGGCGTCCCGATCGTCCCGACGAGCAGGTACCCCGACTCGTCACGCGGAGCGAATCGCTTGACGACCGGTCGCCTGCCTCCCAAGCGCTCGACGTCGGAGGCGAGGTCGGAGGCGGCGAGCTCGACCGCGCGCCCACCGGCGGGCACGAAGAGATCCGCCGTCCGCTCGCGGTCGAAGAGCCTGAACACGGGTCGCCTACTTGAAGAAGAGGAACGATTCGAAGGCAACGTCGTGGAAGACGACGTTCGGGTTCATCCTGATGACGAAGGCGATCGTCGCGGCGACATCCACCGGCTGCATGAACTTCTCCCTCGGAACCTCACGGTTTCCCCAGAAGGTCGAGTTGATCGGGCCCGGGTTCATCGTGGTGACGCGCACGTTCTTCTCCTTGAGCTGCAGCGCGAGCCCGTCGGAGAACATCGCGACCGCCGCCTTCGCGGTGCAGTACATGGGCGCGTTCGGGTTCGCGCGCTTGGAGGCCATCGACCCAATGTTCACGATGAGGCCGTCTGCGTCTTCGGTGACGTGCGGCACGAAGTGCTTGCTGCAGAGAAAGACGCCCTTCAGGTTGACGTCGATGATCGTATCGTAATCCTCGACCGGCATATCCCAGATCTTGCCGACTCGGCTGAGGCCCGGCAGGTTCACGAGGATGTCCATGCGGCCGTAGGTCGACATGACGTCGTCGAAGAAGGCCTCCACCTGAGCCTCGTCGATCGCGTCCACAACCTTCGAGAAGACATCGGCCCCCAGGGCCTCGAGCTCCGTCTTCTGCTCGGCGAGACCTGCTTCGTCGATCGAGCAGATCGCAAACTTCACCCCGTCCTTCGCGAGCTCTCTTGCAAGCGCGCGTCCGACGCCTCCGCTGGCGCCGGGGATAACAATAACTGCATTTTCAAGCTGTCTCATGTTAACCTCTCTATGTTTCGTGTCTCGATCTCTAGAAGTAGCCGCCGCGATCGACGACTTCCCGGGCACTCAGCCCGTCGTTCACCCACTCCTTGATCTCCTCCTCGTTGCGGGAGATCTCCTCTGCCCGCAGAAGGACCTGGTAGGCGATATCGCGCGGGATGACGAGCGCCCCGTCGATGTCGCCGAAAACGAAGTCTCCCGGATGGACGTGCACGCCGCCGATTTCGATCGGCATCTGGTGGCCGATGACCCGGAAGCGGCCGAGCATCCCGTTCGAAGTCCGGTAGCGGACGAAGAGCGGGAAGCCCTGCGAGAGCACCTTCGCCGTATCGCGCACCCCCCCGTCGACGATCGCGCCTCGACACCCGCGGCGCTTCGCAGCCATCGTCATCACCTCGCCCCACTGCGCTGATTCGTCGTCGCCGCTCGTGTCCCACACGACGACCGAGTCCTTCGGAATCGCCTCGAGCATCGCCGCTCGCTCGACCATCTCGTCGGTCAGGTCAAGGTTCTTCGAGCCCTTGATCGTGAACGCGACACCGGCGACGACCATCTCCTCGCGCAACGGCAGGATACCGTGCGGGAGCGTCTGGTAGAGGAGGTTGCGCTCGCGCAGCACGTCGTTGATCGCCCCGGAGTAGAGCGCTTCGTAGCGCTCGCACATTTCTTCGACCGGAACCTCGAACTCCACGAGGTCGCGGGGCTCACGCGACGCTCTCAGCTTGCTCAGATCCATTCCACTCATGGTCACCATCCTGCAGGAAGGCACCGCTCTGGCGGGCCTCGGTCGATTATACCCGGACCCTCGCAGGGTTCGACATTCATGAATCGACAATTGTTTGTCGTATCCGATACACGCTGCGCCCGGCGTGGACATCGCCGCGGGTGGCTCCTATAATCCTGACCAGGCACCATGGTCTACGACACGAACGACGACTACGATCTCACCGTCTCCCGAGTCGGATACGTGATCCAGCGCGACCCCAACCCGTTGTGGCAGATCAAGAGCCTCAGGAACGACGACTTTCACCTGCTCGCGTACGCGCTCGCCGGAGAGGCGAATTACTCGTGGGGCGGGCACGGCTGTACGGTGAAGAAGGGCGACGTGCTCTTCTTCCCGAAGGGTTTTGTTCATTCCGGTGCGAGCAAGCCGAGCAACCCGTGGAGCTTCTGCTACGTCGCCTTCGACCTGGAGAGCTATCCTCCGGCCGATCCCGATGTCGCCCAGCGGATTCAGAAGCACACGACGACGCTCAACGTTCATCAGGTTTCGGCGGCTTTCACCGAGCTCGTGCATGCGTGGTCGTCGAAGCTTCCGGGCCACCTCATGCGCTGTCGCAGCCTCGTCCTCGAGCTCCTCTCGCTGGTGATCAGCGAGACGCATCACGTCATTGCGGCGAGCCGCGTCCCCCACTTCCACGCGATCAACAGCATCGTCAAGGCGATCCAGCGCGACTACGCGTCGAACTTCAGCGTGGAGGATCTGTCCGAGGAGTCGGGTCTCAGCCCCGCGTACTTCCGCAGGCTTTTCAAGCAGGTCACCGGCTACACACCGGTCAACTACATCA
>CAZVEF010000234.1:0-2678 GCA_964625715.1 uncultured Spirochaetaceae bacterium
TGCGGTGCGCCTCTACGAGCGCGTACATGATCGGCGCGAAGCCGTGGTGCTCGTTGCGGTGCGGCAATTTGAGCGTGACGTACGCCTTCACGGTCCCGGCCTCGTCGCCCTCCCCGGGGCAGCGGCAGCCGGGGCAGCTGTTGTTGATGGAGAAGTCCTGGTTCACCGCCACGTCTACGAGGCCTCGCACCCCCGCCTCGAAGGCGGGTCGGAAGGTCGCCTCGTCGAGGAGCCCGGCGCGCAGTCCGGCGCCAAGGCCGTAGAGGATGAGGCCGGTGCCCGACGTCTCCTCGTACGACAGATCAAGCGGTATCTCCTGCCGCCACATCCCCCGCCGGGACTGGTGCGGCAGGAGCGCCGTCGCGTGGTCGACGAAGTAACGCTCGACCTGTTTGCGGTGCGGAGAGTCGTCCGGCAGAAATCGCACGAGCTCGGTCAGCGCGATGAAGCCCCAACCGTTGCCGCGACTCCAGTGGTCCTCGGTGATGCGCCCCGGGCCGGTGAAGTTCCGGCACTGGTGGAGGAGGCCGTTCTCCGGGTTGCGGAAGACGTCGTACATGAGGATCGACTGGTTCACCGCCTCGTCGATGTACCTCTCCTCTTCGAAGGCGAGTCCGGCAAAGAGCAAATACGGCGTCACGGCCATCGCGACGTCGATCCAGATGCGATCCTCGTCCGGTCGGCGCGGATCCTTCACAATCCCGTCGGGATCGCGCGGAGCGCTCATCATCTCCTCGGCGTACTCGCGGACCTGCTCCCGCTTCTCGGGCATGTGCCCCCGCATGAGCGCGTAGGCCGCCGGAATCCCGCCGACGTAGTAGCTGGGGAAGTTGTACCCGTACAGCGGCGGATCAGGCCTTGGGTGATCGATCCGGTCGGGAAAGAGCGACAGAATCCATCGGACTCTGTCCATCGATTCTGCCCCCTCCTCGGCGACCTGGCAGAGCGCGTGGATCGCGAGCAGCCCGTAGTAGTGATAGACCTGCTCGATCGACTCGTAGGTGTCGTAGAGGCGTCGGGCGAGCTCGACTGTTTTCATGGTACCCCCTCGCGGGCGCGCCGCGAGGGGCTCGCCCGGCAGATGCTAGGTGAACAAATGCGACCGTCGGCACGCGCTGTAGTGCGGCGTTCCGACCGTTTGCACGTCTTCGGGCTTCAGCGGCGGCATCGCCTCCCGGCACTCCGGCTCCACGTAGCGGCAGCGCGGTGCGAAGGGGCAGCCCGGAATCTCCTTGGTGGCGTCGCCGATCTCGCCGCTCGGAACCTCCTCGAGCCACGGCATCCGCGGGTCGGCATCCGGGACCGCGGAGATGAGCACGCGCGTGTACGGGTGAACGGGCCGGTCGAAGATCTCGTCGGTGTCCGCGAGCTCCACCAGGCGACCGAGATACATGACGGCGATCCGGTCGCAGATGTGCGCGATCACGCTCAGGTTGTGCGCGATGAACACCATCGAAAGATCGAGCCTCTGCTGCAGATCCTTCAGAAGGTTGAGCACCTGTGCCTGGACCGAGACGTCGAGCGCGCTCACCGGCTCATCGGCGATCACGATCGACGGGTGGAGGATGAGAGCGCGCGCGATACCGATCCGCTGCCGCTGGCCGCCGGAGAAGGCGTGCGGATAGCGGTTGCGGTACCGGGGGTCGAGCCCGACGAGACTCAGAAACTCGTCGACCCGGTCTTTCATCTCGCCATGGGGAAAGCCGAAATTGTGGAGCGGCTCCGAGAGGATCTCATGGACGCGCATTCGCGGGTTGAGCGAGGCATAGGGGTCCTGGAAGACCATCTGGATGTGACGGCGCGCCTGCTTGAGCTCATCGCCGCGGACATTGGCGATGTCGAAGATCCCGTCGGGGGTCCGCGCCAGGATCGATCCCTCGGTCGGGCGCAGCGCCCGCACGATCATCCGCGCCGTCGTCGTCTTTCCGCATCCCGACTCGCCGACGAGTCCGAGGATCTCGCCCTTCTTCACGTGGAAGGAGACGTCGTCGACGGCGCGGACGTAGCCGGATGCGGTGCGCAGAAAGCCCTTCGTGATCGGAAAGTACTTCTTCACGTGCGAGAGCTCGAGCGCGCGATCGGGGGCGAGCTCGGGTGCGCTCTGCTCGATCGTGGCCTGCGGTGCGTCAGCGGTCGCCACTGGAATCTCCTTTCTCCGTTGCCGCGGCGAGGTCGAGTCCGGTCGGCTCGGCATCGTCGGTGTAGAGGTAGCAGCGGACGTACTGATCCGGCGCGACCTGCGTGCGCGCCGGACGCGCCTTCGTGCACACCCCGTCGATCACCCTCGTGCATCGTTCGGCGTACGGACAGCCCGGTGGCACGTTGTACGCGTCCGGAACCGTCCCGTGGATCGGCGAGAGGGCCGCGTGACGATCGGCGATCTTCGGGATCGACTTCAGAAGGTCGCTCGTGTACGGGTGCTTCGGGTTGACCAGAACCTCGGAAACCGGACCCTCTTCCATGATCTGGCCGAGGTACATGACGTAGACGTACTCGGTCACGTGCGCGATCACGCCCAGGTCGTGCGTGATGAGCACGAGCGCGAGGCCGAGCTCATCCTGCATGCGTTTGATGAGCTTGAGCACCTGCGCCTGGATCGTGACGTCGAGCGCGGTCGTCGGCTCGTCGGCGATGAGGACGCGCGGGTCGCACATGAGCGCCATCGCGATCATCACGCG
>CAZVEF010000235.1:0-2647 GCA_964625715.1 uncultured Spirochaetaceae bacterium
GGGCTCGACGAGTACATCGCGCGCGACCCGGAAGGAGCGCTCGGGTCGGCCGCGCAGATTGCCGGTGGTCGGCTTCCCTTCCTCTTCAAGATCCTCTGCGCCGCCGCGCCGCTGTCGATCCAGGTCCACCCGAGCCTCGAACAGGCGCGCGAGGGTTTTCGACGCGAGGACGAGGCCGGGATCGATCGGAGCGCGCCGACGCGCAACTATCGCGACGCGAATCACAAGCCGGAGTTGATCTGCGCGATCCGACCCTTCTGGGGGCTGCGCGGCTTCCGGCGGGTGGATGAGATCCGCGACGAGCTCACGACCGTCGAGCTCGCAGAGGCCGATGTCTCGCTCGAGCCCCCGGGGGGCGAGGACGAGCTCGCCGACTTCTTCATCGGTCTGCTCTCGCTCCCGGCGGACGAACGGCGCGAGCTCGTCGCGGCCGCGGTTTCGCTCGCGCGCGGGCGCTGGCACGCCGCCGCCGGCCACGAGCTTCCGAAGCCGGGGGACCCGCTCGCGCGCTACTACTGGGTTCTGCGGATCGCCGAGGAGCACCCCGGCGACGTGGGGATCCTCGCGCCGTTGATCATGAACGTGTTCTCGCTCGAGCCGGGGCAGGCGACCTACCAGCCTGCGGGCGTTCTGCACGCGTATCTCAGCGGCGTGGGCGCGGAGATCATGGCGAACAGCGACAACGTGCTGCGCGGCGGGATGACCGAGAAGCACATCGACGTGGACGAGCTCGCGAAAGTGGGCCTGTTCCGCAGCGAGGAACCGGTGGTGCTCTCCGGCGCGCCGGTGGAGCACGACGGATGCACCGAGGTCTCCTACCCCGCGCCCTTCGAGGAGTTTGCGTTCTCGCGCGTGGCAACCGGTCCCGAGTGCTCCGTCTCCGCCCGCAGCCCGCAGATCCTCTTCTGTCACGTCGGACCGGTACGCCTGCGCGCCACCGATCAGGAGATCGAGCTCACCGCCGGCGAGTCGGTCTTCGTCGACGCGGATACCGGTGATATCGCGACGACCGGCGCGGGCGAGATCTTCCGCGCACGCGTGCCGGGGTAGCGATGCGGCTGCTCGTCGACGCCGACAGCATGCCCCCGCGGGTACGATCGATCGTCGCCCGAGCGGCCTCCCGGCACGGCCTGGAGGCCGTTTTCGTCGCCAACCGGGCGCTTCCGCTCCCGGCAGCGGGAGGAACGATGGTCGTTACCGATGACGCCGACGCGTGGATTGCCGACGAGGTGCACGCCGCGGACCTCGTCGTGACGCGGGACGTGCCGCTCGCGGCGCGGATCGTGGAGCGGGGTGCGGAGGTGATCACCGACCGTGGAGAGCACTACACGAGCGAGAACATCGGCCCGAGGCTCTCCGAGCGCGAGTTCGCGATGCGCATGCGCGACGCGGGAGAGCTCACGGCGGGCGGGCGGCCTTACGGTCCCCGGGAGCTTTCGGCGTTCGCAAACGCGCTCGACCGGGAACTCGAGGCACGGCACCGGAGCGCTTGATGAAGGTGAGTAGAATAATTATATTTTTATCGATTCCAGGAAGGAAGGTGCTATGAAGACAACGCAGGTGACCGACGGGATCTTTCGACTCTCGGCGAACGTCGACAACATCCTCTTCGAGAGCATCTGGCCGATTCCCAACGGCGTTTCGATGAACTCGTACGTCGTGAAGGGCGAGAAGGCGGCGATCGTCGACGGCGTGTGCGACTGGGACGGAGTTCCGGAGACGCTCTACGAGCAGCTCGACGACATGGATCTCGACATCAAGGACATCGATTACGTCATCATGAACCATCTCGAGCCAGACCACTCCGGCTGGTTCGACAGCTTCCTCAAGCTGCGAAGCGACGTCACGGTGATCGCGAGCGAGAAGGGCGCCGAGCTCGTGAAGTACTTCTACGGCTACGAGGGCGACGTCCGGGCGGTCAAGCACGGCGACACGCTCGACCTCGGCGACGGACGCGTGCTGATGTTCGCCGAGATCCCGAACGTCCACTGGCCGGAGACGATCGCGACCTACGATACGAAGAGCAAGACGCTGCTCCCCTGCGACGCGTTCGGCAGTTTCGGGTCGGTGGGCGAGAAGATGTACGACGAGCAGCTCGACGAGAAGGACTTCGCCTTCTACGAGCAGGAGGCCGAGCGCTACTACGCGAACATCGTTGGACCGTTCTCCACCTTCGTGCAGCGTGCGATCGACAAGCTCAAGGACGTCGATGTGCAGATCATCGCTCCCGGCCACGGTATCGTCTGGCGCAAGGATCCCTCGCGTATCCTGGGAGACTACATCCGCTATGCGAGCTACAGCAAGGGCCCGGCAAAGACCGATGTGACCGTGCTCTACGCCTCCATGTACGGCATGACCGCGCGTGGCGTCGACCCCGTGGTCGAGGGGCTCGAGAGCGAGGGCGTGAAGGTTCACGTGCACAGGATTCCGGAGACCGACTGGAGCTTCGCGCTCGCGAGCGTCTGGCAGAGCTCAGGCGTTGTGATCGCCACGCCCACCTACGAGTACAAGATGTTCCCGCCCATGGGCGCGCTGCTCGAGGAGATCGGGCGCAAGAAAGCGCTCAACCGGAAGGCGTTCCGGTTCGGCAGTTACGGGTGGTCGGGCGGCGCGCAGAAGGAGCTCGACGAGATCATGCAGCGCAACC
>CAZVEF010000236.1:0-2563 GCA_964625715.1 uncultured Spirochaetaceae bacterium
CCTTCTGAGGGTCTGCGACGTTGTACGCGACGTGTTCGATTCTCATAGAGCCTCCCGTGCAGAATCACGATAGCGCGGACGTGTGCCGGGTGCAATACATCCAACGGGTCTTTTTTGCACGATCCGCGCGTGAGCGACACGCGGCGCGTCCGGGCGCGGCTTGCGAACCCGCACCGCTTGGGGTAGGGTCAACGGTGTGAGCATGCCTTCCGACCTCGCGCCGTACAACGAGTACGACGTCGCGGTGTCGTCTATCCACAACGTTCTTGAGAAGATCGCTGCGCCGGGGTGGGAGCTCAATTGGATGCGACGGAGCTACGATGGGCTCATTCGGATCACAGAGGGCAGAGCGACGTTCGAGGCGACCGACTGGCATCACGACGCCGAGCCCGGGGACGTTCTCTACGTCGAGCAGGAGGACACGTACCGGGTAACCGCGGGCAGTTCGGGCAGCCGTCTGATCGTCGCCAACTTTTTTGTCGCGAACGGCCGACGCCGGACGCCCTTCCCCTTCCCGCACGTCATCCGCTCCGCGCGCGTATCGCTCTACGAGGCGCTTTTCCACGAACTACTCGCTGCATGGACCGCGAAGGGTGTCGCACACAGGCTCCAGAGCCGCAGCATTCTCGATTCGATCCTCTACAACCTCGTCTACGACGCGCTGCAGGAGCGGCTCCACACGCACGGGATCGGTAAGGTTCAACCGGCCATCGCGCACATCGAGCACAACTACAACACCGACGTCCGCGTGGACGAGCTCGCTCGGATGGTCGGTGTGACCGAAGCTCACTTCCGCAGGCTCTTCAAGAACGCTACAGGACACTCGCCGAAAGACTACATCCTCTACCTTCGTATCGTGCGCGCGATGGACTACGTGAAGAGCGACCTCTACTCGCTCTCCGAGATCGCCGAACGGCTCGGGTTCTCGTCGGTCTCGCACTTCAGCCGCGCGTTCAAAAATCGGACCGGACAGAGCCCGATGGAGTACCGCCAGAACGGGTGACCGCGCCGGCAACCAGCAGCGCTCAGTCGAACGCGAACCGCGTCTCGGGCAGGTCGGCAATATCGAGCGCGAAAACGTGGTTGGTGCCGCTCGACGGGTCGCCGGCGGTGATGATCAGGTGCTCACCGTCGTCGGTCACCCGGGGATGAAAGTGCGACTTCTGCCCGGAGCCGTAGGTCGGCCAGTCGCCGAAGAGGTAGTCGAGCTCCACCTCGCCGTCTGCTCCTCCGCGGCTTCCCACGAGACGGCGCACGAACACGAGAGTGTGGCCGTGATCGTCGTCGTGGCATTCGAGCAGCAGCCTTCGGCCGGACGGGTCGGCGGCGACGTGTGACGAGCCGGCCTGGACCGAGGCAGGCAGCACCGCCTCGAGCGGTCGTCTCTTCTCGAGGTCGACGACGCCCGCTACCAGGCCGGCGGAGCTGTGCGCCTCGTAGAGGATGCCCCGCTCGGTGACGCAGTAGTGGCAGGTCGTTCCGCCGTCGTCGGCCTGCGTACGCAGGTGGGTGTACCAGCCGCCGGCGTAGTCGGTGACGAGGATCGCGCGCTCGACGGCGAGGCTCGAGAAGACGAGCTTGTCGTCGCCGTACGGCTGGACGTGGTGGATGGGGCTGTTGGCGGCGATCACCGTGCGGTGCTCGCCGGTCTCGAGGTCGAGGCGCGCGAGCTTCGTACCGCGCGAGAGGTGGCGCGGGTACGCGTAGCCGCCTCGCCGCTCGCCTCCCGGCTCACCGTAGATCTCGCGGTAGAGGTCGCGGTCGTGGTGGATGAAGAAGAAGAAACGCCCGTCCGGCGAGCAGCAGTTCTGTCCGATCGCGACTCGGTCGGCCGGCAACTCGAACAGCGTGCGCTCCTCTCGCGTGCCGACCCCGACCGCGCGGACCTCGTTGCCGTCGAAGTAGATCGCCTCCGCGGTGGCGACGTTGAGCGCGCTGCGGTGGTCGAGCACGCCGCGGCCGGCCGGTATGTCCCACGGATGCCACTGCGTGTCCGCCCATGAGGCGTCGGTGAGCTGAGCCGTCTCGCCGGTGGCGAGGTCGACCCGGTGGAGCTGCACGTTCTCGCCGTCCGACCGATGATGGACGAGGTAGCGTCCGTCGGCCGTGATCGACGGGATGAAGTAGTAGAGTGGGTAGCAGAAGCCGGGGCCGCTCGTGAGCTGGATCGCTACGCGGTCTGAGTCCGGCGCGCAGCCACGCGGAAATCGATCCGATATCCTCATCGACCCCTCCTCACTCGATCTTCCTCGCGCCTACAGCGCCTCCGTGTACGTCTCGCCTCCGGCTACGTCGACGAGCTGGAACCCCAGATCGTCCAGCTTCAGCGCCCAGCCACCCTCGTGCGACGGCGGCTCAACGTGGATCGATCCGTCGTCGAGCGTGCGGAAGTGCCACTGCCTGATCGACGTCTCCTCGTCCATCGCGATCCCGTGGACAAGCCGCAGGTTCGTCGCCGCGCCGGAGGTCATGTAGGAGAACGCGACCGTGCTTCCCTCCTTGCCCTGACCCTTCATGTTCGGCTGCGGGTGGTAGACGTCGTGCTGGTAGCCCCACGAGAGGT
>CAZVEF010000237.1:0-2463 GCA_964625715.1 uncultured Spirochaetaceae bacterium
ACGACACGAAGGTGGGCACGAAGCATCCGCGGCTCGACTACGACATGCTCGACGCCGTCGTGGCCGGTTGCCGGAAGCACGGCATGGGCATCGTCGTCTACTTTTCGGTCTTCCTCGACACCGTCGCCGTGGAGCAGCATCCGGAGTGGGAGCTGCAGGCGACCGACAACCGGGTCGACGCCGGGTTCGACAGCGGCAACTATCGGCCCGTCTGCGTGAACAGCGCCTATCTCGAGGAGCTCTTCATCCCGCAGGCGATCGAGGTCGTGACGAACTACGACCTGGACGAGGTACTCCTGGACACGATGACCGGCTTCAAGCCGTGCTACTGCGATACGTGCAAGGCGAAGTTCGGCAAGCCGATTCCGCACTCCGAGGAGGAGCCGCATTGGCTCGAGTACGTCGCCTGGTACCGGCAGAGCTACGACGACTTCTTCGCGCGGACCGCGGAGGCGATCGCGACCGCCGCTCCGCACGTGGCGATCGCGTTCAACTGGGAGTGGGGCGTGCGCCGGCCGACCGACCCGCCCGAGCACATCGGCCGGATCACCGCCGACCTCATCCCCACCGGTCTGGTGGCGAGCGAGGTCACGCACTACTCGGCCGGCACCGGCTACCCGCACGACTACATGTGCGGCCGCTTCCTCGACGGGCTGGGCGACTGGAACAACAACACGCGCGAATCGATCCTCTACACCGCCGCCTCCACCGTCGCGAACGGCGCGAGCTTCTACATCATCGACCGGCAGCTCCCCGACGGCTCGCTCGAGGAGCGCGCGTACGAGATGATGGACGAGGTCTTCGGCTTCGTGCAGGCGCGGCGCGACGTCGTCATGGATACCGAGCACGTCCGAGAGACCGCCGTGCTCCACTCGTACGACCACCAGATGGGCGACAAGCTCCAATTCTTCCCCCACCCGAAGCTGCGCCAGGAGCGGATGGCGCCCTTCGAGGGCGCCTCGCGGATGTTCATGCACCACGCGCGCCATTACACCGCGATCAGCACGCAGACCCTCTCGCGCGAGGCCGGCCGCTTTGAGATGGTCATCGTGCCGGAGACCGAGTTCCTCACCGACGAGACGGTCGCGCACCTCGAACGGTTCGTCGAGGCGGGCGGCGGGCTCCTCATCACGCAGTCGCCGGAAGCGACGGTCGGCGTCAACGAGAAGCTCCTCGCGCTCGCCGGGGTGAAGCTCGAAGGCTTCTCGCCGCTGAACTACACCTACTTCGGCGAGCTCCCCGAGCCGAGCGCGGCGAGCGGCCGCCCCGCGCTCGTGAAGCCCATCGACGGCGCGCGGGAGATCGTGAAGCTCATCGCACCGCTTTGCGCGGGCTCCGGCGGGGCGAAGTTCGGCCACGGCCGCGCGCCGGCGCACGCCTACGAGGGCTACCCGGCGGCGACCGAGCGGAAGGTCGGAAAGGGGACCGTGATCTACTGCGCGATCCCCGTCTTCGGCGAGTACTGGAGGCGGCCGAACCCGCACGTGCGCGAGCTCCTCTTCGGCCTGCAGGATCGGCTCCTGCCGAAGCCGATCGTGAAGGTCGACACGAAGGCGCAGGTAGAGATGACGACGATGCGCAAGGGTGACGACCTCATCGTCCACCTCGTCAACCACAGCGGACGCGAAGTGCTCTTGGGCAACTGGTACCCCCTCACCGAGTACATGCCGATCATCCGTGACATCCCGGTGCAGATTCGGGTGGACGGCGCGGCGCCGGAGTTGCACCTTGAACCCGCGGGGACGAAGCTGACGTCGGTCCCCGAGGACGGCTACGTCCGGGTCACGGTGCCGGAGCTCGAGTTCATGCAGAGCATCCGCGTCCCGGGCTACTTCGCCTGAGAGGCGGGCGGCCTCGGCCGCCGACAAGGAGATACGATGAGCAATCGCGCAATGCAATCGGCATTCGAACAGGGCAAGGGAATCCTCAGGCTCACGCCGACGTGGGTCCCGCGATCGTTCTGCATCCCGGGCCGGCGGATCAAGCTTCACCCGGACGACTACTACGTCCTCGGCGGCGAGCGCGGGGGGATCGACGAGCGCTGGTTCGCCTCGACGACGCACGCGGAGAACGGACCGCTCACCGACCCCGAGGAGGGACTGAGCCACGTCGTCTTCGAGGACGGCGGGAAGCCGCAGATCTTCACGCTCAAGGACACGGTCGAAGAGCTCAAGGGCAGGCTGATCGGCGACCGGCTCTGGAACGAGTGGAAGAGCTGGCCCATGTACTCGAAGTTCTTCGACAACCAGCAGCCGCTGCCCTTCCACATCCACCACCGCGATCACCATGCGGCGCTCACCGGGCAGCGCGGGAAGCCTGAGGGCTACTACTTCCCGCCGCAGGTCAACAACCACGGCGGCGACTTCCCGCACACCTACTTCGGCCTCGAGCCCACGACCACGAAGGATCAGATCCGCGACTGTCTCGTGAGCTTCGCCAGGGGCGACAACAAGATCACGATGT
>CAZVEF010000238.1:0-2398 GCA_964625715.1 uncultured Spirochaetaceae bacterium
CGAGGTTCTCGCGCCGGTAGCGCGGCGGCCCGCCGAAGAGGTGCGCGAGGTCGAACTCGTAGCGGTCCTCGAACGCCTCGACCGACCCGAACCGATCGGTTATCTCGTCCTCCAGGTTGGCGCGGACCCAGCCGTATACCGGCATACGATCGGCTTGTCGCCCCTCAATAACCGCGCACACGCGCTGTCGGGGTGTCACAGGCCCGCCATCATTCGGATCACGGCTTTCGCGGTCTCGTTCACCACGACCGGCACGAACGCCGGGCGGTGCTCGCGATCGGTGCCCGGCTCCTCGAGCACCGCGGAGGCGGGGGACGACTTCCAATCGACGCACTCTTTCATGAGGCGAACCGTATCCTGAGGCGGTCGGAACATCAAGACGGCGTCCACTCGCGCTCATCAGAAGCTAACGCTGCGGTGGTGCGAATCATGTTGACGCGGTATTCAGACTCGGATATCGTAGTGATTCACCCAAGAGGAGAAGCGTGTACGGAACGATGCGAAACATGATGCTTGTCGGTCTGATCGCTCTGTTTGCTTCGTCATGGTCGGGTGCATGACGCATGAACAGGTGGAGGGTACCGGAGGCGTGCTGCAGGCGCGCACCGTCCGGGTCGTCAAGTAGAACCGCGCGCGACGACGAGCTCTCTCCTGTCCAGGGAGTTTTCTTATCCGCATGCTGAACCGATACCACCCTGCCCTTCTCTCACTCGCAATACTCGCACTCGCCGCCTGCGGCCCGTCCGAAAAGGCCACCGGGACCGACGAGCGAGAGGCCGACGAGTCAGGCTTCGAAGTCATCCCGGACTACCTCGGCGAGCCGTACGAGAACGCGTCGCTGGGACTCGCCTTCCGCCCACCGCTTGGATGGGACCCGCTCGACCCGCAGCAGCGCGACAGCGTCGCCGACGCGCTCGTCAGTGAGCAGAGCGGCGACCGGTTCAGCCTCCGCCTCGTCGACGTTTTTCTCACGACCGACACGCTCAGCTTCGCCGCGCTCTCGCGCGTCACCAGCGGGGGCGAGCCGATGGCCGACCGCGAGGCGTTCGTCGAGGCATTCGAGGCCGGGCTCGGGCCCGCGGACAACGACATCCGTCAACGAGCCGATTTCACCGTCGGCGGGCTCCGTGTGACGCAGTTTCGGCACGTGGTCGACGATCGGATCGTCTTCTCGCTAGTCTTCACCTCCGCCGCCGACGAAGTCGCCAAGCTCGACTACTCGATTCCCGTGTCGGTCTACGAAGACGAAGGCATCAAGCTGGAGTCGTCCATCGGCACGCTGCAGCGCATCAAAGCGGAGGCGCAGTGATGAACCTCACCGTCTGGAACGAAGGTCGTCACGAACAGCGTGATCAGCAGGTCAGAGACGTGTACCCGAAGGGTATCCACGGGGCGCTCGCCGACTACCTGGGGACGCTCGACGGTGCGGCGGTCCGCACGGCAACGCTCGACGACCCGGCGCACGGTCTGCCACGGGAGGTCGTCGACTCGACCGACGTGATGCTCTGGTGGAGCCACATCGCGAACGACGAGGTCTCCGACGAGGTGATCGAGCGCGTCCACGCGGCCGTCGAACGCGGCATGGGGCTGATCCTGCTCCACTCCGCCGTCCTCTCGCAGCTGATCAAACGCGTCCTCGGAACGACCTGCGGCATCACCTGGCGCGAGGACGAGCGACACGAACGGCTCTGGGTGGTCGACCCGACGCACCCGATCGCGGCCGGCGTCGATCGCTTCGTCGAGATCCCGAAGACCGAGATGTACGGGGAGTTTTTCGACGTACCCACGCCGGACGAGCTGGTGTTCATCAGCTGGTTCTCAGGCGGCGAGGTCTTCCGAAGCGGCATGGTCTGGAAGCGGGGACAGGGACGCGTCTTCTACTTCCGACCGGGACACGAGACGCTGCCCATCTACCATCAGCCGGAAGTCCTGCGCGTGATCGGGAACGCGTGCGGCTACCTGGCGCCGCGGGCGACCGCGAACACCACGGGCATCGGGTCTGCACCGCAGGCAGAAGAATCGCCGGAGATCATACGAGCATTACAGGAGGAAGCATGAGGATCACGATCTGGAACGAGTTTCGCCACGAGAAGGAAGACGAGAAGGTTCGCGAGGTCTACCCGAAGGGGATTCACCAGGCACTCGCCGACCACCTTTCGAAGGTCGATGGGTTCGACGTCGGCACGGCGACGCTCGACGAGCCCGAGCAGGGCCTGCCGCAGGACGTCGTCGATTCAACCGACGTCATGCTCTGGTGGGGTCACCGCGCGCACAACGACGTCACCGACGAGACGGCCGAGCGCGTGCAGACCGCCGTCCAGCGCGGCATGGGTCTCGTGGTGCTGCACTCCGGGCACTTCTCCAAGCCGTTCAGGCGGCTGATGGGCACCACGTGCGG
>CAZVEF010000239.1:0-2371 GCA_964625715.1 uncultured Spirochaetaceae bacterium
GCGCGGCCGGGGGAGGGTAAGCGCGGCCGGGGGAGGGTACGCGCGGCTTCGGCGGTCTCCCGAGCGGGCCGCATCGCACGAGCCGGTGAGCGCGAGCCCGGCAGCACGACCGCTGCTCAGTCGAAGCAGCCGTGGAAGTCCGAGATCGAGTGGAACCCGTTCCGCTCGGCGTACGCGTCGATCTCGCCGCGCATGCCGGAGGCGATCCGCGGGTCCGCGAAGTTGGCGGTACCCACCTGAATCGCCGACGCGCCGGCGAGCAGGTACTGCACCGCATCGTCTGCCGACATGATCCCGCCCATGCCCACGACCGGGATCTCCACGGCGCGGCTCACGCGGTAGACCGCTGCCACGCCGATCGGAAGGATCGCCGGACCGCTGAGCCCTCCGGTCCCGCGGGGCAGAACGGGTCGCTTCTTCGCGGTGTCGATCGTCATCCCCACGACGGTGTTGATGCAGCTGACCGCGTCGGCGCCGCCGGCCTCCGCGGCGCGCGCGATTTCGGCGATGTCGGTGACGTTCGGCGTGAGCTTCACGATGAGCGGCCGTTCGGTCACCTCGCGGACGAGCCGGGTTGTCCGTTCGACCTGCTCCGGTACCGCGCCAATAGAGACGCCGCCGGCCTTGACGTTTGGGCAGGAGACGTTCACCTCGTAACCAAGCAACCCTCGATCGCGATCGTGCTCCTCCAGGTAGGCCGTTACCTCAGCGTACTCCTCAGGGAAGTCGGCGGCGACGTTCGCCACGACTGCGCACGGCAGCGTCGCGAAGCCGGGGAGCTTCTCGGTCACGAACCGTTCCATCCCCACGTTCGCGAGGCCGATGCTGTTGAGCAGGCCGGCCGGCGTCTCGACGATGCGGGGTACGTCGTTGCCCGGTCGGGGCGTGCGCGTGACGGCCTTGGTGTAGAGCGTGCCGATGCCGGCGAGGTCGAGGTGTTGCTCGTACTCGCTCCCGTACCCGTACGTCCCTGATGCGACGCCGACCGGGTTGCCGATCGTCGCCGCCCCGATGCTGAAGGAGAGGTCTACTCCCATACGATCTCCGTCGACCGAAACACCGGCCCCTCGGTACACACGCGCGCGTACTCGGCCGGGCCGTGCACGCGCACCGCGCATCCCATGCAGGCTCCCACGGCGCAACCCATGGTCTGTTCCATGGCGACCCACGCGGGGATGCCGTGACGCACCGCGCACTCGTGCCCGGCCCTGAGCATGGGGTCCGGGCCGCAGAGGTAGAGCTCGAGGTCGCCCGAGGTGATGTCAATGGTCTGCTCGAGGAGGTCGATGGCGGTTCCGTGGAAGCCGAACGAGCCGTCGTCGGTCGCACGGCGAACCTGGACGCGTTGATCGACCACGAGCGCCGGCAGCCCCGATTCGGTTCGCGCACCAAGGAGCATGATCGACCGAAGACCGGCGCGCGCGAGCTCGTTCGCCAGGAACAGGATGGGCCCGATACCCACCCCCCCGGCGACGAGGACCGCAACCGCCCCCTCGCCAGGCCGCGGAAAGCCGACGCCCAGCGGCCCCATCACGCCGATGGTGTCGCCGGGCTCGACACCTGCGAGCAGCTGGGTCGCCGGCCCTCGGCGCCAGTAGATCATCGAGGCGAGCGAGTCGCGCCCGCCGTGGGCATTCCTCGGGCCGGCTCCGACGGCGAATGCCGACACCCCGAACGGCCTGCGCAGCAGAGGTACCGGACCGCTGGATACACGGATGGTAAAGAACTGCCCCGGTTCCGGACGCCGGACGGCATCGGGCCACGTGAAGTCCATCTGGAAGTAGTCGTGCGCGATTTCGTGGTTCGCGGTTACGCGAGCTTCGAAAAGCGGCATCGCACGACTATAGCACGACTCACGGAGCGCGGTGTAGCGGTTGGCGTGGCCTCGCGCTCACCGGCTTCGCCTTCGCCGACGGCCAGGGCGAAGACGCCCTCCTGAGGGCGGCATCCATTTCACAATACAGAATGAGTACGGTCGTACCGGTTGGGATCCGGACGGCACCACCGACGCGATCTGCGGCGTGAGCACTCACGTGGACGGGTTCTTTGAGCTGGCCGCCGAGGCGTTCGAGGACGAGGGGGACGCCGCATGATCTCTCGCATCTACAGGGCCGCGCCTTCGGGCGTCCCCTCGTCCCGGCGCTGCGACGCGCGGTGTGCGGATCACATCGGCTCGACGATCAGCCCCACAGCTTCTTCGGGTAGACGCCCGACTCGACGTACTCCCGGACACGCGCCTGAACCTTCGGCTTGTCCTCCCGGTAGGTCATGCCGAACCACTTCGCCTTCGTCGACAGCACGCGCATCTGTGCGCGATCGGTCTCGATCAGCCGCGTCATCAGCGTGGGGATGTAGAACTCCGCCTTCGGGT
>CAZVEF010000240.1:0-2278 GCA_964625715.1 uncultured Spirochaetaceae bacterium
CCGGCCAGCGGAGCACGGGGATGCGCAGCTCGCGCAGCGCGTCGAGGACGTCGGTGCGGTATCCCTCGGTGTTGGGGATCGACGAGCCTTCGCCGACCCAGATGCCCTCGTAGATGCACCGTCCCAGATGCTCGGAGAAGTGACCGTAGATATGCCGGGCGATTGTACCCTGACCCGTCGTGCCGAGGATGCCGGTGATCATAGCTACTCCTTCATGCTTGCGTGAAGCTGCACGCCGCATCGGCGATGCGTGATGATCGTCGCTCCGGTTCGGCCTCGTGTCAAGCCGATTCAGGGGTGGTTGCGGCGCCTGGACGCGTCGGCCCCCTGACACGTCATGTGTGGTCTGTCATGATGCGTTCCGGGGAGACGACATGGAACGACGCAGAGTGGTTTTCGCCGGGTGCGGCGGCATTACGAGCGCCTGGATGCAGGCGGTGAGCGGATTCGACGACGTTGAGATCGTGGGATTGTGCGACCTCGACCCCGAGCGTATCGCGGCGTTCGAGCAGCGGTGGGCGGTGGAGCCGGTCGCGAAGGGCCCGGACCTCGAACGCGTGATCCGCGAGAGCGCGGCGGACACGGTGTTCGACTGCACGGTCCCGCCCGCTCACCCGACGGTTACGACGACCGCGCTGGCGAACGGGTGCGACGTCCTGGGAGAGAAGCCGATGGCCCCGAACCTCGACGAGGCGCTCTCCATGGTTGCCGCGGCGCAGAAGGCCGGGAAGACGTACGCGGTGATCCAGAACCGGCGCTACCTGCCGGGTATCCGTCGGTTCCGCCGCGCGTTGCGCGACGCGTCGGCAGGTCGGCTGACGACGCTGGACGTCGACTTCTATCTCGGTGCGCACTTCGGTGGGTTCCGCGCCGAGATGGACCACGTGCTGCTCATCGACATGGCCATCCACACCTTCGACCAGGCGCGCTACATCAGCGGTGCCGACGCGGAGTACGTGTATGCGGCCGACTGGAATCCGGCCGGCTCGTGGTTTGCGCACGGTGCGAACGCAGTCGCCTTCTTTGAGATGACCGACGGCGTGCGCTGCTCGTATCGCGGGAGCTGGTGCGCAGAAGGCCTCAATACGTCGTGGGAGGGCTGCTGGCGCGCGACTTGCGAGCGTGGCTCGCTCACCTGGGACGGCGGGCCGACGGTCGCGGGCGAGCGCGAGGC
This sequence comes from uncultured Spirochaetaceae bacterium, assembly GCA_964625715.1. Lineage (GTDB taxonomy): Bacteria > Spirochaetota > Spirochaetia > DSM-27196 > SLST01 > SLST01. Next base: position 1,175 of record CAZVEF010000240.1, read on the forward strand.
CGGCGGAGAGGGCCTGATCCACGACTTCACGGCGCTCGACCTCCCCGAAGAGGAACCCCTCGAGTGGACCGCGCACGGAGGGGTCATTCGCGAGTTCCTGGACGCGCTGCACGCCGGTACGAGGCCCATGACCGATTGCACCGATAACATCAGGAGCGTGGCCATGGTCTACGCCGCGGTCGAGAGCGCCGAAACCGGACGTCGCGTGAAGGTCTGCACCGGGACGTAGGGTCGGTTCGCCGTTCGCCTTGCGTCGCGCACGCGTTGCGGTGCACGATGTCGCATGGAGTCTTCCGATCATCGGGTCATCGTAACCGGAGCCGCGGGCACCATGGGACGCGCGATCGTCGAGGCGTTCGTCGCCGAGGGCATCCGCGTCGCCGCCGTCGACATCAACGAGGCCGGGCTCGAGCCGATCGTCGCCGCTTCCGAAGGGCTGGTTACCGCCTTCGTCTTCGACATCAGCGATCCGGACGCCGTCCACGACGGGTTTCGGGCGATCGAGTCGGAGGTTGGCTCGATCGACATTCTCGTCAATAATGCCGGCATCCTCTCGAACAACAAGGCGCTCGATACGACGCCCGAGGAATGGAACCGCGTCATGGCGATCAACCTCAACGGCGCGTTCTACCTGACGCGCGAGGCGCTGCCGGCCATGCGGCAGGCGAAGTGGGGCCGCATCATCAACACTTCCTCGTACGCCGCGAAGAGCGGCGGGCTCACCGCCGAGCAGCGCGCGGAGGTGGAGGCGAAGATCCCGGTCGGCCGCTTCTGCGAGCCCGAGGAGTTCGCCCACGGCGTGCTCTTCCTCGCGAGCGAGAAGTCGGGCTTCATCACCGGCGAGATCGTGGACATGAACGGCGGGTTTCACTTCGACTGAGCGGGAGCGGTCAGGGAGGTGACCGGCCGACGGCCTCGTCCCCGCCGTGGGCGTCCGAACGCGCGCGCCCGGGTAGTCGCTCCTCTCTCGGCGCGCTATCATCGTGTGCATGAAACGAACCCTGGTTCTGGTCGCCGTGGTGACGATGGCAGCCGCGGTCGTGGTGCCGGCGCAGAGCGGTTCGGTTGCGCTGGGGGTCGGGGCCGGCTTCGTCGTGCCGTCGC
>CAZVEF010000241.1:0-2250 GCA_964625715.1 uncultured Spirochaetaceae bacterium
CAGATTTCGATACTCCATACGTCCTCCTGTATAGTGTAATCTGAATGTACTGCCGCGCAGGCGGAGCGGCAACGCGGCGACCTCTACTCGCGCCAGTGGGTCGACGCGTGCGGCGCCCGCCGACTCGCTTGTCCGCAGGCCTCGCCTGCGCTACGTTGGAAAAATGATGACCGACTCCCGCGCGACCGCCGACACACCTTCGCGCGCCGCGCTCGTGGTCGCCTCGGCCGGATTCGTCCTTCTGTGGAACTCCGGCTTCATCGGCGCGGAGTTCGGTCTGCCCTACTCCGGCCCGTTCACGATGCTCTTCTGGCGATACCTCGCGCTGACGGCCGTAACGGCGGCGATCGTGCTGGCGCGCGGCGAGATGCGTCGTGTCGGGTGGCGGCACGTGCGAGCCGTCGCGATCGTGGGCGTGCTCTCGCACGGGGTATGGCTGTCGTGCGTGCTCGTTTCCATCGATCGGGGCGTGCCGGCCGGGATCGTCTCGCTCGTCGTCGCGCTGCAGCCGCTTCTCACCGGGGCGTTTTCCGGCGTTGCCACCGGCGAGCGCACGACCGTGCAGCAGTGGGTCGGGCTGGTGATCGGCTTCGCGGGTGTGGGTGTCGCGGTAGGCGGTCGGCTCACCGGAGGTACGCCGGCAGCCACCGGCTACTACCTGCTGCCCTTCGGATCGGCCGCGGCAATCACGATCGCGAGCCTGATCCAGCGACGGCGAGAGCTCGAGGGTTCGGGTTCCGGTCTGCCGCTCGCGCTGCAGCTCTTGATCCAGTCCGCCGCAACGACGCTCGCGCTGCTCGTGCCCGCCCTCGCGCTCGAATCGCTCGAGACCGAGTGGGTTGCCCCGTACGTCGCGAGCATGGTCTGGCTCGTCCTCGCGGTATCGCTCGGCGCGTACGCGCTCATGTGGCGGCTGCTCGCCTTCTCGAGCGCGACCCGCATCGCGAGCCTCTTCTTCCTGGGCCCACCGGTGACGATGCTCATGGCGTGGGCCGCGTTCGGGGACGCGGTGGTGGCGACCGACCTGCTCGGGCTCGCGGTGACCGGAGGCGGGGTGCTCCTCGTAACGGTGGAGCGCGGCCGGCAAAACCGATAGCGTGCTGCGATCCGGCCGTTACGCGTTCGGGCCACCCGGCCGGACCGTTGCGGCCGCCTACTCCCCGACCGCCGTGTCGAGCGCGAGCTCGATCATCTCGTGGAAGCTCTTCTCGCGCTCGCCGGGCGGCAGCTCCTCGCGCGTGACGAGCGAGTCGCTCACCGTGCAGACGGCGAGCGCGTGGGCCGATGCACGGGCGGCGAGCGTGTAGAGCGCGTTCGTCTCCATCTCTACCGCGAGCATGCCGTAGCGCGCCCACCGTTTCCAGGCGTCGGGCTCGTCCTGGTAGAAGGTGTCGCTCGAGACGATACCGCCGGCGTGGAAGCGCAGCCCCCGCTCGCCGGCGAGGCGGCACGCACGAGCGAAGAGCTCGTAGTCGGCCGGCGGCGCGTAGTCCATGCCGCCGAACCGGAGCCTGTTGTGCGAGCTGTCGGTCGAGGCGGTCATCGCGACGACGACATCGCGCAGCCGCACCTCCTCGCGGTACGACCCGCAGGACCCTATGCGGATCAGCGTCTTCGACCCGTAGTCGCGCAGGAGCTCGTTCACGTAGATGGAGAGCGACGGCATGCCCATGCCTGTGCCCTGCACCGAGACGCGGGTTCCCCGGTAGGTTCCGGTGAACCCGAGCATGCCTCGAACCTCGTTGTAGCAGACCGCATCGTCGAGGAAGGTCTCGGCGGCGAATTTCGCGCGCAGCGGGTCACCCGGGAGCAGGACGATATCGGCTATCTCGCCTCGTTCGGCGCTGATGTGGACGCTCATACGTTCAGTGTACCTATGCCCGCGCCGATTGCAACGGGGCGCCCGTCCCGGGGCCCGCTATGCACGCCCGGTCAACGGATGTCCACGGCCCTGGCCGCGCTCCCGGCCCGCGAAGCCGCGCCCGGGTGACGAGCGTCCCTGCCTCCGGTAGTATGGGCCTCGCATGAGCAAGCTACGAGTCGCCGTTGTCTTTGGAGGCCGATCTGCCGAGCACGAGGTCAGCCTGTTGTCCGCGCAGAACGTCGTCGCGACGCTCGACCGGCAGAAGTACGAGCCGGTGCTGATCGGGATCGATCGCGAGGGCCGATGGTACCTCAACGAGGGGTCCATGCGTCTGCTCGACGAGGCGGACGTCGGCCGCATCAGACTCGCCGCGGACACCACGCCGG
>CAZVEF010000242.1:0-2246 GCA_964625715.1 uncultured Spirochaetaceae bacterium
GGTACTCGACGCGCGCGGCGAAGATCTTGTGCTTGCAGTGCTCGCTCCACGTCTGAGCGAGGAGCTCGAGCTCGACGTCGGTCGCCTGCACGCCGAGCCCGTACGTCTCCCGCGCGCGCCTGGTGGCGGGGGCGGCGTAGTAGTCACGGATCGCTCGCATCTCGCCGAGCGTGAGCGCGAGGAGCCGATCCGAGCTCAGCCGCTCCAGCTCGGCGTCGTTCATGGACCCCACGTCGATGCGCTCGACCGGCGGCGGAGCGAGACGGCCAACCGTCGGGTAGAGCTCCGGCGGCCGCTCTCCGGCGTCCCACTCCTCGCGGGTGATAACCACCGCGTGCTCGATGAGCGGGTTGTGGAGCTCGCCGGCGACGAGCTCCGCGAGGTCGCGCCCTTCGGCGTGCTCGGGTGAGGCGGTGCTCCGGCGCGCGTGGTCGAGCGCGATGAAGTACTGGCGGGCGGTCTGGACTACGGCGTCGGCCGGAAGACACCCGAGTTCCGCGGTGAGCGCGTCGCGAATGCTCGAGGCGACCGGGTCGGCGACCCCGGGGCGCGAGCCAACTTCGACCAGGAGGTCCCAGCCGGGGGTCCCGCCCCCCCCGGCTGCGTCGTCGGGCGCGAGATCGCCGTCCACGCGCACCTCCTGCGCCACCGGATCGCAGAAGCGCTCGCGCGCGTGCTGCACCGTCAGGCCCGGCACGACTGAGAGCAGGTAAACGTCGGCTACGTGGCAGGAACCGACGGGATACCCGACGGTCTCCAGCCGCGCGCGGGTCGCGTGCGCGCGGCCGTCGCCGATCTGCGGAAGCGCTGTGACCTGAACTCGCATACGTCGAGCATACCCGCCGGAACGCGATCCGGCTACCGGCGGTCAGGGGTGGCGAGCACCGACGACATTAGTAGAAATTTCCTGACAATGGTAGATGCCTGACGGGGGAATCTGCTATCCTGTGGCAACCGTCGTTTGGCGGGCTATAGAATAGACTGTCGAGTATCAGGTGGACGGCACGTGGCGTACTTCGACCCAGGCAGCGTGATCTGGGAACTGAAGAGTACCGACAAATACGACGCTATCAGAGAGGTCATCGAGAGGGCTCCGGTCTTCACCGAAGACGAGCGTCTCGAAGGGTCGGCGTTTGCGAACAAGGTGATCGAACGGGAGAAGCTCCAGTCGACCGGTTTCGGCCACGGGGTGGCGGTTGCCCACGGACGTACCGAACAGGTCGACGAGCCGCGGATTGCGCTCGGCATCTCTCACGAAGGCATCGACTTCGAATCGTACGACGGCGAACCGGTGCACCTGCTCTTCGTCGTCGCGAACCACCCCGACCACCAGATGGACTACCTGCACATCCTGTCGACGCTCGTCGCGATGGTACGAAACGAGCTCTTCCGCCGCGAGCTGTTGAGCTGCTCGCACCCCGAGGCGGTCCAGCAGAAGCTCTGCTCCATGTTCGAACACCTCATGCGACAGCAGCGCCTGCGAGCGGTCGGCGACTCGGCGTAACCTCGCTCAGCGAACGACCGCGCGGGCACCCTCGATTGCCGGCTTCTCTTCCGGAAACCCACCCAGCTCGAGCGTCGCGAAGTAGTCGGCGAGCGTCTCAGCGCGCCGAATCAGCGACACCGAGCCGTCCTCGCGCAGCAGGAGCTCGGCCGAGCGCAGCTTGCCGTTGTAGTTGAACCCCATCGAATGGCCGTGCGCCCCGGAGTCGTGGATCGCGAGGTAGTCACCCACCTCGACCTCCGGAAGCCCCCGGTCGATCGCGAACTTGTCGTTGTTCTCGCAGAGGCTGCCGGTGACGTCGTAGGTCTGGGAGACATCGGCATCCTCCTTGCCGAGCACCGTGATGTGATGGTAGGCGCCGTACATGCCCGGGCGCATCAGATTCGCCATCGTCGCGTCGAGCCCGACGTAGGTCTTGTACGTGTCCTTGATGTGGCGCACCTTCCCGACGAGGTAGCCGTGCGGCCCGGTCACGCATCGCCCGTTCTCCATCACGATCCGCATGGGGTCGAGGCCGGCCGGGACGATGGTCCGATCGTAGAGCTCGCGGATTCCGCGCGAGACGTAGTGCAGGTCCACCGCGTCCTGCTCCGGCCGGTAGGGAATGCCGATTCCTCCGCCCAGGTTCAGAACCGAGACCCGCACGCCGGTCTTCTCCTTCACCTCGACAGCGAGCTCGAAGAGGATCGCCGCGGTCTCGACGAAGTAGTCCGGGTTGAGCTCGTTGCTCGCCACCATCGTG
>CAZVEF010000243.1:0-2229 GCA_964625715.1 uncultured Spirochaetaceae bacterium
GCTGCTTCACTACCATCAACAATTTCGGCACCAGTATCTACTCCGTAGACGTAGTCACCCGAGGCCGGCGGAACCAGAAAGAAGTCCGGAATGTCGCCCGGAACTTCCGCCCGATCAGGCCCCGACGCGCACCCTGCGACCGCCGCCACAAAGACTGCAACCAGACCGAACACCCTCCTGAACTCGCGTATAGTACACCTCCCGGCGTTACCAACGCAAAGCACGGACCATGTCGCGCAGTCGTGGTCTGCGGGGCGTTTGGGGCGCTGCGGCAGCGCGGAGCGCAGCGTCTGGTCCCTGAAGGGGAAGACGTCGTGTGCATCCGGGAGATCGGCGGCCCAGGAATCGAGCCAGTCGATATACTGCATGAGCTCGATCGTCACGAGTGACGGGTCCTAGCTCGTCCAGCAGCAGGTGGGCGTCTGCATCTCCGCACGAATGCGCAGCCACTCAGTGCCGAACCGGATCGTGAGCCAGCCCCATGTTCGTCCGATCGTGCGTAACGGCCAAGCGAGCCGATACGAGCGAGAGCACCCTTGCGATCGCATTCCTGCTGATGGACCTGGAGACACTGCTTCGGATTCTTCTGCGCCTGTTCGCCCGGCTGCGGCGAACGGCGTCATCGGTCGACAAATCGCTATTCGCAGAGCTGAGAACGGATTCATGGAAGACCCAGAGTCTTCCGCGAAGGCTCCGCGGATCCGGAGCAGTTCCGTGCCGAGGGCGAGCCGGCGAAGAGCTCGGCGCGTACATGGTCGCGTGGCAAGCTCGCCGAACCCGTTCGGCAGCCTCGCGCCCTGACGGGCCGCTGCAGCAAGATCGACCCAAGGCCGATTGCTCTCGGTCGGGAACGCGTCAGCCGAACGCCAAGGGTATCCCTCGTGAGGCGGCCATTATCGTCGAAGCCCGGTACCTGTACGGAAGGCATGGCCGTAGAAGCGACCGACACAAGCGTGATGGTGGGGCGCGCATTGCCCGGGGAGGTCTCCTCGCCTGCGATGCAAGCCTCAGCACGAGGATGCCCTCATCGTCCGGAGACACTCGCCCAATCCGCCTTCACGGCGAACGCGGTCCCTTCGCGTGCCTCGTGGATTACACGCATCACCTCCACCGCCTCGTCCAGCGTCACCGGGAATGGAATACCACCGCGAATCGCCGCGTAGAGGTGGTCCCAGATCTCGCTCGGGTCACCGGCGGGTACGCGGCGCTTCTCCTCCACCCACGGCAACCGCTCCGGTTGACCAAAGTTTGAGCCGATCGTCCGGTTGCCGAGTGAGAGCTTCCCGCTCGGCTGGGTGAACTCGGAGCCGGGCACTCCGGCGAACACCTCTCGCGGAGGCAGGCTGACGGTTGGGTCGAGGTAACGAAGCTCGAGCGTATCGCCCGACCCGGTGAGCCCGCCGCGCGTTCCCCAGACGACGTACTCCGGCGCCGGGATTGCCGCCCCGCCGCTTACCTCCACGTCCACCACGGCGCCGGTCGCGCCGGTCAGCACGATCTTCACGTGATCCTCCGCGTCGCCGACCGCCGCCACCCGCGAGAGCCGACTGTGGATCGAGCGCAGCGGTCTCTCAGGTGCCCCCAGGAACTGGAGCGCGTGATCGATGATGTGCGAGCCCCAGTTCGAGAGTTGCCCGCCTCCGAACTCCAGCAGCGTCTGCCAGTCGTTCCGTCTGCCGTAGCTCGTCCGCGCGAGCCTGATCTGCACCACGTCGCCGAGGATGCCCGAGTCGATGATCGAGCGCACCTCGCGGAAGCCCGGCTCGAATCGTCGGTTGTGGCGGACGTAGAGCGTTCCCGGACCGCGACGCGACGCCTCGCGCAGCGCGACGGCGTGCTCGTACGTGGTGCACATTGGTTTCTCGAGGAAGACGATCTTGCCCGCGGCGAGCGCGCGCATCGCGTGGTCGTAGTGGTCAACGCTCCGGGTCGCGATGCTGACGAGCTCGACGTCCGATTGGTCAAGAACGGCTTCGAGCGAGCCGGTCACGAGGGCACCAGGGTAGCGTTCGGCGAAACGTGCGCGCCACGGCTCGTGCGTGTCGCAGCCGCAGACGACGGCAAAACGGTCTGGTCGACGGTCGAGCTCGGTGCACTGCATGCCCCAGCCGGCGCGGCCTGCACCTACGATGGCGGTTCTGATCGGCGTGGTCTGCATCCTGCTATCATTCGTGCGAACGGCCCGAGTGTCAAACGGAGCAGCCCACCCGGAGGCGGGCCGCGCGGAGC
>CAZVEF010000244.1:0-2204 GCA_964625715.1 uncultured Spirochaetaceae bacterium
GCCACACGCAGGCGGAAGAGCCCGCTGCCGAGTCCTTCGGCGGCGGGCTTTTTTGATGCGCAGATGTCGGTCGCTGACCGACACGACGAATGAACACGAGGAGGAACCTATGGCGAAATACACACCCTTCACGACCGTGGATCTGCCGGACCGACAGTGGCCTTCGAAGACGATCGACGAGGCGCCCATGTGGTGCAGCGTCGACCTTCGTGACGGGAATCAGGCGCTCGCGATCCCCATGAGCGTCGCAGAGAAGTGCGAGATGTTTGATCTGCTTACGGAGATCGGCTTCAAGGAGATCGAGGTCGGCTTCCCGTCGGCATCCCAGATCGACTTCGACTTCGTCCGCAAGCTCATCGACGAGGACCGGATTCCCGACGGCGTCTATATCCAGGTTCTCACGCAGGCGCGCGAGCACCTGATCCGCCGCACCTTCGAGGCGGTCGAAGGCGCGAAGAACGTCAATATCCACTTCTACAACTCGACCTCGGTGCTGCAGCGCGAGATCACCTTTGGCCTCGGCAAGAACGAGATCAAGAAGCTCGCGATCGACGGGGCAAAGCTCATCAGGCAGCTTGCCCCCTCGCTCACCGGTACGCACGTGCGACTCGAGTACTCGCCGGAGAGCTTCTCCGACACCGAGACCGACTACGCGCTCGAGGTGTGCGAGGCGGTCATGGATGTATGGGAACCCACGCCGGAGAACAGGATTATCCTCAACCTGCCGGATACCGTCGAGTGGATCCCGGCGAACAAGCACGCCGACCAGATCGAGTGGTTCTGCCGCAACATGAAGAACCGCGACGCGGCGATCATCAGCCTGCACACGCACAACGACCGCGGGACCGGCGTCGCCGCCTGCGAGCTCGGGCTCATGGCGGGGGCCGACCGCGTGGAGGGCACGCTCTTCGGCAACGGTGAACGCACCGGCAACCTCGACATCGTGACGGTCGCGCTCAATCGGCTCGCCGACGGAATCGACCCGGGGCTCGACCTGAGCGATCTGCCGCGCATCCGCCGCGTCTACGAGCGGACAACGCGTATGAGCGTCCCGCCGCGCCACCCGTACGCCGGCGAGCTCGTGTTCACCGCGTTCTCCGGTTCGCACCAGGACGCGATCAAGAAGGGCATGGACCTGCGCGGAGGCGAAGACGCCGGAGACACTCCCTGGAAGGTGCCGTACCTGCACATCGACCCGAAAGACATCGGCAGAACCTACGAGTCGATCGTACGGATCAACAGTCAGAGCGGAAAGGGCGGCGTTGCCTACGTGATGGCGCGCGACTTCGGGTTCGAGATGCCCAAGGCGATGCACGTCGAGATCGGGGCGATCGTCAACAGAATCGCCGACGAGTGGGGTCGTGAGCTCACCGCGAACGAGATCTACGAGACGTTCAACCGCGAATACCTCAGCCGCGACACCCCGCTCGAAATCGTGGATACACAGTTCGAGTACATCAAGAGCGACCCGCGCACGCTCGCCTGCGAGGCAGCTGTCAAGCTCGACGGCCGGGAGATCAGGGTCACCGGCGAAGGTAACGGCCCAATCAGCGCCTTCGTGCACGCGCTCGCGGAGGCGAACGTGGCGAACATCACGCTCACCGATTTCCACGAGCACGCGATCGGCTCGGGCGCCGAGACCGAGGCCGTCGCCTATATCCAGGTCGAGGTGCCCGGCGGCAAGCGCTACTGGGGCGCGGGGGTCGACACGAACATCGACCTTGCCGGCACGAAGGCGCTCGTGAGCGCGTTCAACCGCAGCATGGCCGGCTCCCCGGCGACGACGCCCGGCGACTGACGCGGTCTTGACGTGCAGCGCTCCCGGACGCTTCAATCGAGGCAGGGGGTACCGATGGACCGATTGATGGTGACGGAGACGACCTGGCGCGACATGGACGCCTGGATGATCGCGGGCCCGGTGCTCGAGGTGGTCGTCTCGAAGACCGGTGCTCACCTGGCGGCGATTCGCGTCCCGGGCGAGGACCTGAATCCGCTCTGGCAGCCTCCGTGGGAGGCGACGACCCCGCAGGAAGGGTCGAAGCAGCCGGCCGTGTACGGCGACGGGCCGGAGGCCGAGCTGCTCGCGGGGATCGTCGGTCACAATCTCTGCCTCGACCGGTTCGGACCGCCCTGGGCCGGCGAGACGCGACCGGTGCACGGAGAAGCCGGCGTCAGTCGATGGAACCCGGACACCGGCGCGCCCG
>CAZVEF010000245.1:0-2169 GCA_964625715.1 uncultured Spirochaetaceae bacterium
TCGACGAGCTCCTGCGGCGAGAGGCCCTTCTCGTCGAGCAGGCGCGCGGTTCCGGCGAAGGTCTGCAGAACGAGCCGGTAGGCGACGTCACGGTCGAGCCCGTGCGCCGCAGCCGCATCGGTGAACGCTTCGATCAATCGTGCGACGAAGGCCGGACCGGAACCGGAGACGCCGGTGACCGCGTCGAGGAGCTCCTCGTCCATCGGCAGCGCAACGCCGGCGCTTTCGAGCAGCCGACCGACGAGCGCGACGTCGTCCGCGGTGGCGCGCGTCCCGCCGGCGTATCCTGCGGCCATTTCGCCGACCAGCCCGGGCGTGTTCGGCATGACGCGCACCACACGCGCCTGCGGCAGCGCCGCTTCGAGCGTCGCGATCCGCACGCCCGCGACGACCGAAACGACGAGCGCGGGCGTGTGCGCGAGCTCGGGAAGGACTTCGCCGAGCACCTGTGGCTTCACCGACAGGAAGGTGAGCTCCGCCGTGTCGACAACCGACCGGTTGTCCGGCGCGGTCGTCGCCCGCTGGAGGCCGCCGACGAACCGCTCGAGCTGCTCGCTGCTCACGTCGGAGGCGACGAACTCGGTATTCGGCTCTGCCGACTCGATCGCCCCGGCGAGCGCGCCGGCCATGTTGCCGGCCCCGATAAACCCTACACGCATGCTGCGATTCTCGCGAGGTGCGACCGCTCGTGTCAACCGGCAACGGTCCGCGGGTGTCGGGAGCTTTCTTCCCAGCGGGGCCGTGAGTTCGGGTTCTGCCCGTTCCCCGCGGGCCTGCGAAGCTCGGGGAAACGAGCCCGGGCGCGCTACACGATGCCGATCCTGCGACCTTCCTCGCCGGCGATCTCGAGGATCCGGTCGAGCTCGTCGTCCTCGTGGATGGCCATGTAGCTCGTCCGGATGAGCGAGCGGTTGGGCGGTACCGCCGGACTGATGACCGGGTTCACGTACACGCCTCGCTCGAACATATTCTTCCAGAACAGGAACGTCTTCTCGTTGTCGCCGATCACGAGCGGCACGATCGGCGTCTCGGCGGTGCCGACGTCGAAGCCCAGCTCGGTGAAGCCGGAGATCATCTTCGCGGCGATCTCCTGCAGACGCGCCACGCGCTCGGGCTCCTGCTCCATGATATCGAGCGCAGCCATCGCGGCGCCCAGATTCGCCGGCGGGATGCTCGCGCTGAAGATCAGCGGCCGTGCGAAGTGCTTGATGTAATCGATGACCATCGCGTCGCCGGCGACGAACCCGCCGATCGACCCGAAGCTCTTGCTGAAGGTGCACATGACCAGGTCGGCGAGCGACGGGTCGTTGTAGTGCTCCGTGACCCCGCGCCCCGTCGAACCGACGACGCCGATCGCGTGCGCCTCGTCAAGGTAGATGGCGGCGTTATACCGGTCCGCGAGCTCCCGCACCTTCGGCAGGTCCACGATGTCGCCTTCCATCGAAAAGACCCCGTCGGTGACGATCAGCTTCGATTCCTCGAAGGGAATCCTCGCGAGTACCTTCTCGAGGTCCTCCATGTTGTTGTGCTTGTATCGATGGACGTTCACCGACTTGTTCAACCCGGCCGTCATGAAGATACCGTCCATGATCGACGCGTGGTTGTACTTGTCGCTGATGACGTGGTCGCCACGCCCCACCAGCGCTGAAATGGAACCGAGGTTGGTCTGGTAGCCCGTCGTAAAGCAAAGCGCCGCTTCCTTGCCGACGAAGGCCGCCAGGCGAGCCTCGAGCTCTTCGTGCAGAGACAACGTTCCATTCATGAACCGCGAGCCCGAACAGCTGGTCCCGTAGTGCTCGATCGCCGCGATCGCCCGCTCCTTCATGCGCGGATCGGTCGCGAGACCGAGATAGTTGTTGGAACCTGCCATGATGAGCTCGCGCCCCTCAATGATGACCTTCGTTCCGCGCGCCTCACCGATGGGGCGGAAGAAGGGATAAAGCCCGCTTTCCCGTGCGTTCGCAGCGTCCTGCCACTCGAAACACTTGCGAAACACGGAAGCAGGCGCCGCAGTCTTGCTCATACGCCTCCTCCTTGGAGAGTAATCTCTTCGTAAAGAGTACCGGTCATCGATCGCTGCGTGCAATAGCCCGCTCTCGGCCCGGCGACCGGCGCAAAATGACACGCTGTGAAGCGGCGCGGCGCGCGGCCGGAGTCGGCGGCGCGGCC
>CAZVEF010000246.1:0-2113 GCA_964625715.1 uncultured Spirochaetaceae bacterium
GAGTGGACGGCAAGGAGATCGACGTCGCGAAGCTCAACTCCGAGCAACGCAGGCGGCTCCGCTGGGAGTTCATCTCCTACGTTCCTCAAGGCTCGATGAGCGTTCTGAACCCCGTCGTCAAGCTCAAGAAGACGTATCGGGACTTCCTCGAAAGCCACGTGGGCGGCAAGACGAAGGAGGACGCGTTCGCGATGGCAAAGGAGCACCTGAAGGAGGTTGGGCTGCCCGCGGACATCCTTGAGTCCTACCCCCACCAGCTCTCCGGCGGCATGCGCCAACGCGTGACGATTGCGCTGTCGGCCATTCTGCACCCGCACATCATGATCGCCGACGAACCGACCACGGCGCTCGACGTCGTGGTGCAGCGCGGCGTGGTACAGCTGCTGCGCTCGATTCAGACGAAGTTCCAGAACACGATCGTCATGGTCACCCACGACATGGGGGTGCACGCGAACGTCGCCGACCGGATGGGCATCATGTACGCCGGTCACATGGTAGAGGAGGCGCCGACAGACGATCTGTTCAAGCGACCAAAACATCCGTACACGCAGTACCTGATCGACTCGCTCCCTCAGTTCGGCGACCGCAGCAGGCGTCACAGCGTACCCGGCGCGCCGCCGGAGTTGTCCAACGTTCCCGAAGGCTGCCCCTTCCACCCGCGCTGCCCGCACGCGATGGACGTGTGCCGCGGGGAGTACCCGCAGTTTACCCAGGTCAGTGAGAACCACCGGGCGGCGTGCTGGCTTGTCGGAGGAGATCCCAATGCCGAAAGTGCTTGAGTTCGAGAACGTCAGCAAGGTCTTCCACCAGGGCGGAATGCTCTCGCAGGCCCGCATCCTCGCGAACGACCAGGTAACCTTCCACGTGAACAAGGGAGAGATCTTCGTACTCGCCGGAGAGAGCGGGTGCGGCAAGACCACCGCCGCGAAGATCATCCTGGGCTTCGAAGAGGCGACCGAGGGTCAGGTCATTCACAACGAGAAGCGGGGGGTGAAGGAGCGTAACCGCGAGGTCTGGCTGACCGAAGGCGTGCAGGCGATTTTTCAAGACCCCTTCGCCACGTTCAACCCGCTTCGGGTCGTGGACCGCTATTTCTTCGAGACGGTGAACAACTACAAGCTCGCCAAGACCCATGCGGAGGCGATCGAGCTGATCGACGAGAAGCTCCGGGCGGTCGGCCTAACGTATAAGGATATCGCGACCAAGTATCCGAGCGAGTTCTCCGGAGGACAGCTGCAGCGCATCTCCATCGCACGGGCGCTGCTCACCGATCCGGTCGTCCTCATCGCCGACGAACCGGTAAGCATGGTCGACGCCTCGCTTCGGATGTCGATCGTCAATCTCTTCCGCAAGCTGCGCGATGACTTCGGCGTGAGCGTTGTCTACATCACGCACGATCTGGCCACCGCCTACTACGTCGGCGACCGGATCGCGATCATGTTCCGGGGGAATATCATCGAGCGAGGACCCGCGGCCGAGGTCCTCATGAACCCGCTCCACCCCTATACCAAGCTGCTTCGCGAGTCGATTCCCCAGGCCGACCCGGACCGCAAGTGGCAGTCCGACGTGAAGCTATCCGATGCGGAGAGCGAGGACTTCCGGCGCAAGGGCTGCAAGTTTGCCGGACGGTGCCCCCACGTCATGCATGTCTGCCGGACGGCGATGCCGCCCGAATACACGCTGGGCGAGGTCGGGGTTCGCTGCTACCTCTACATCGAGGACGAGACGAAGACGGACACCGAGCCCGCTCTCGGGTAGCCCCCCCGACTTCTGGCGCGCCGCCATGGACTGACCGTCCGGAATCCGAGGTACCATCGATTGTTCGAGATACCAGGACGTCACGTCGTTCGGCACTGTCGACCAAAAGGGGTGGTCGTCCGGCGCCAGAGCGGCTACGATGAAATGGTGAGGCTTAGCAGGGCTTCCTGACGAACTCTCAACGCTTCACTCTATAACAATTCAGATGGTACGATCACGCATTCGGGTGCACCGTGGGAACAGTACGATCGGTGGCCATCCGAACGCCTGTGGAATCCCGGCCTGTATCGCCTGCGAACGTTTGTCGCCTACTGCCCGGACGTCCGAATGATCTTCTCCCGGTCGAATCCCCGGC
>CAZVEF010000247.1:0-1981 GCA_964625715.1 uncultured Spirochaetaceae bacterium
GTCCGACTACGCCCGGGAGTTCCGCGCGTTCGGTCGCCGCTATCCCGGCGCAGGCTACGGCGGCACCTTCGCGCGTTGGCTGCGCGACGATTCGATGAGCGCGTACGGAAGCTGGGGCAACGGCTCGCCGTCTACCTCGCCCGCACGGGCCGCTCGAAGGAGCAGATTCGCTCGGCGGCGACGCTGACACCCAGGCGTGCATCGCCGTCGTGAGCGCCGATCCGCGTGACTCGTCGACCGGGTGACAGTCGGAGTCCGGCCTTCGTACCTTCGGATGGGGGAGCAATGTCTCAGGAGAGTTCGCAGATCATTGTCGCGACGAGCCGCGGCCTGTGGGTCGCAGGGAACGAGTCGCCGGTTGCCTTCGAGGGCAGGCACGTCCGCGGGCTCGCCGTGGGTGACGGGACCGTCTTCGTCGTGGTCGCCCGTCACGAGGTGTGGCGCGCCGCGATTGACGGCGATCCGGCCGGGTGGACCTGGTCGCGGGTCGCCAAAAGCGACCGGCAGCTAACGTCGCTGCATCCCGCTCGCGACACGCTGTGGGCCGGCACCGACGGCGCGCATCTACTGCGGACCTCGATCCACGACGACGAGGGCTTCGAGCCGGTCGACGCGTTCGAGCGCCACGCCGGTCGCGAGAGCTGGTATACGCCGTGGGGCGGCCCGCCGGCGGTGCGGTCGATCGCCTCCGCAACCGACGGCACCCTCTACGCGAACGTCCACGTGGGAGGGATCCTGCGCTCCCGCGACGGCGGGCGGAGCTGGGTGCAGACGATCGACATCGGGATCGACGTGCACCAGGTCGTGGTCGCGGAGGAAGCCGGGCTCGTGCTCGCTCCCTCCGGTCGCGGATTCGCCGAGAGCCGCGACGGCGGCGATTCGTGGCGCGAGACGACCGCAGGGCTCGACTTCCCGTACATGCGCGCCGCTGCCGTAGCGGGAGAGACGCTGCTCGTCAGCGCGTCGAACGGGCCTCACGGCGACCGCGGTGCGGTCTACCGGCGACCGCTCGCGTCGACCGCGCCGTTCGAGCGGTGCGCGGACGGGTTGCCAGAGTGGTTCGAGGGGAACGTGGACACCTTCTGCCTCGCCTCGGCCGCAGGCGTATCGGCGATCGGATCGCCGGGCGGAGCGGTCTTCGTCTCGTCCGACGCGGGGATGAGCTGGCAGATGGCCGCCCGCGACCTTCCCGGGATCAACGGACTGCTCGGGGCGGCGTGAGGAGCGATGTGAACGTGCACCGCATTCGGTTTCCACGCACGAACGCCTACCTCGTCGACACCGGTACGCACCGCATCCTCGTCGACAGCGGTATTGCCGGCCTGACCCGACCGGTCGAGGAAGCGGTGGACGACGCCGGCAACCATCCCGACCTGCTGCTGCTCACGCACACGCACTACGACCACGCCGGCAACGCGGCGAGTGTTCAGAAACGCTACGGCGCCAGGATCTGCGTACACGGCGCAGGCGCCGAGGCGCTCGCAGGCGGATACTCCGCCTTTCCCGCCGGCGCGACGGGGCTGGGCCGCTTCGTGGCCGGCGTGGCGCGCGCCTTCGGAGCACGCGGATCGAACCTTGAAACGTGCGAAGCGGAGATCGTTCTCGGCAGGCCCGAGGACTCGGACAACGAAACGACGCCGCGTAGTTTCGACCTGCACGAGCACGGCTTTCCGGGCGTCGCGGTCCATGTCCCGAGCCACTCGCAGGACTCGCTCGCCTTCGTCGCCGACGACGGCAGCTGCTTCTGCGGCGACGTCCTGTTCAACCTCGTCCCCTGGTCGTTGATGCCACCGTTTGCCGACAGCCCCCGTCGGCTTTACGCGCACTGGCGGGCCCTGCTCGCATCCGGCGGTCGGTACTTCTATCCCGGCCACGGCGCGCCGTTCGGCCGCGAGCGGCTGGAGCGCTTCGTCGAACGCCGCGCCGGGCGGTCCTGATCTGCCCGGGTGGTTCCCGGGATCCACCCGCCCGTGGTATCAAG
>CAZVEF010000248.1:0-1843 GCA_964625715.1 uncultured Spirochaetaceae bacterium
ACGGCTGGGGGCCTATTCGGCCGGGCTCGTTCGTGGATCGGGTGAGTCAGGAGCACGGCGTCGCGCGGGTTGAGAAGGACATGCTCTCGCGCATACGTCCGGGGGACCTGGTGTGCGTCATTCCGGTGCACAGCTGCCTGGTCGTGGACGCCCTGGACCACGGGATCACCACCGACGGGGAGCGGTTCGACCTGCCGCTGTAGACGGCGCGGTGGCCGCCTACAGTGCCGGAGCAAGCGTTATGACAGAAGCCGCGCCAGGGATTTTGCGTTTATCACGGCCTGGGCATTGGCGTGGTTGTTGAACATTACGATGAGTTCGCTCACGCGGTCGGCGACGCTGCGGATCGGCCCGACCCAGGCGGCGAGCTCCTCGTCGGTGTAGAGGTAGTCGTAGCGGCTGCGATTATCACCGTCCCACCACGCCTCGGCGTTCCGCCCGTGGAACCGCAGGTAGGCCCGGTCGGAGGTGACGGCCGGATCTGCGGCCGGCAGGCCCCGCAGGCGCGGCATATCGGTGATGACAAGGGCCAGGGATCGGCGCCGCATTTCTTCGGTTACGCTCCGCCGTTGCCACTCGGCATTGCGATATTCGATGAACAGCGGGGCCGACGCGGCGGATAGCTCGGAGGAGAGAGCGTCGAGGTAGCGGCGATGAGTCGGCGTGTAGTGGAAGCTGTATGGAAACTGCACGAGAATCCCGGCGAGCCGCCCCGGCTCGGCGAGAGCGCGGACGGCTTCCGTGAAGCGCCGGGCGTCGTCGCGCCAGGATGCGGTGGGCTCGTGGGTAAGGCTCCGGTGCGCCTTTATGACGAAACGGAACCCCGCCGGAGTTTTCCCCACCAGACGAGTCAGGGTGGCGCCGGCGGGCATGCGGTAGTAGCTGAAGTTCAGCTCGGTAATCTCGAAGTCGCGGGCGTAGAAGGAGAGATACTCCGCCCGCGGAGTCCCCGAAGGATAATAGGGACCGACCCAGTCGGTGTAGGAGTATCCTGAGGTACCGATGAGGATGCGCCCCACGGGGTGAGCATATCACGTCGGGAAGAGGAAAGACCGGAAGACCGGAAAAGCACCCTGAAGCCGGTTGAAATTTCGGGGCGTTTTTCGTACATTGACGTGCCAACGTGTCTCGTAACAGGCCGTGGGGGCGGGACATGTCTGCGCCGTCCGGCACAGGTTGCCTCGTTTCAATTCATCTGACGACAGCTGTAGGCACATCACGTAAAGAAGGAATCCGGTATGGACGAACGTATCAAGCACATGAGGAACATCGGCATCAGCGCTCACATAGATTCCGGCAAGACGACGCTGACCGAACGCATCCTTTTCTACTCCGAAAAGATTCACGCCATCCACGAGGTGCGCGGCAAGGACGGCGTCGGGGCCACCATGGACTCCATGGAGCTCGAACGCGAGCGCGGCATTACCATCGCGTCCGCGGCCACCAATGTCGAGTGGAAGGGCTACCCCATCAATATTATCGATACACCGGGACACGTCGACTTCACCATAGAGGTCGAGCGCGCGCTGCGCGTACTCGACGGCGCGATCCTCGTGCTTGATTCGGTGGGAGGCGTGCAGTCGCAGACGCTCACCGTCGATCGTCAGTTGCGCCGGTACCAGGTGCCCTTTCTCGCCTTTGTGAACAAGTGCGACCGCACCGGCGCCGACCCGTACAAAGTCCGTGACCAGATCGAGGAGAAACTCGGCCACAATGCCGTCCTCCTGCAGCTGCCCATCGGGCTCGAGGACAAGCTCGTCGGCGTCGTCGACCTGATCTCCATGAAGGCGAACTACTTCGAGGGTACCTTCGGTGAAAAGGTGCGGGAGGACGAGATTCCGGA
>CAZVEF010000249.1:0-1812 GCA_964625715.1 uncultured Spirochaetaceae bacterium
CTATTTCTCCGCGGAATACGCGCTTGACCATCTCCACCTGCTCGTCGTGCGACTCTTCCTGCGGCGCGTTCTCACCGGCTTCGACGCGGATGCGAACGAGCACCGGCTTGCCCAGTACGTCGGCGGCGGCGTTGCGGATCACCTCTTCCTCGCCCCGGGCGGCGTTCGCCGGGTACTCGCTGTCGAAGAAGATACGCAGCTCGCTCTCCGCGAGCGACCATCTGGTAGCTCTTTCGAGCGCGCTCGAGAGCGCGAGCCGGCTGGGGCGGATGCGCAGGATGATATCGGCTGCCTGTTCGGGCCGCAGCCCGTGCGCCGCAGGCGGTGCGACCTGGTGGTGATCGTCGTCGAAGGGGTCGTCGGCGAGGTCCGGCGCAGCCGAGGGCCGGCCACGATCGGCTCTCGCCTCCTCGCGCTCGCGCCCCGAGCCCGGGCCGTCGCCGGCTCCGGCCCGCTCCGGCACGGCGGTTTCGGCGGAGGCCACCGGGGGATCGCGCTGCGCGCGCGCGGGCGCCGGCTCGCCGGGGATCGCCGCGGCGTTGCCGCTCGTTTTCCCGGGCGAGGCGCCGGAGGGGCGACCACGCGGCGGGGTGGCATCGGCCCCGTCGACCGACAGACTCTCGCGAAGGTCCTCCATCTCCCGGAGGATTTCCTTCGACGTCAGGTAGTCGCGGAGCGACGCGAGCTTGCTGAGAACAAGGTCGAGGTCGAAGCGCGGGTTGAGGCTGTAGCGGATCGTCCGGTAGAGCGCGAGCATGAGCTCGAGCGCGTGCTCGACCTGCGTGTCGGTGAGGCTGCGCAGCATCTTGCCGGAGAATCGGTCCGGGCTGAACCCCAGCAGCGACTCCTTGTGGATGCCCTTATGGATGAAGAGGACGCTGCGGAAGTACTCGGCGAGGTCGATCGTGAACTGCTCCACGGAGACACCGCGCGCGATGATCTCGTCCGCGATTTCCACGAGCTTGCGCCCGTCGCCGGCCGCGATCGCTTCCGCGAGCTCGTTCAGATTGTCGAGCCCCACGAGCCCGAGCTTCTCGCGGATCTTCTCGAGCGTGATATGGCCCTCGGAGAAGCTCACGACCTGGTCGAAGAGCGTGTACGCGTCGCGAAGCGAGCCGGTCGCCTCCTTCGCGATCCAGAAGAGCGCATCGTCGTCCGCATCAACGGACATCTCGGCCGCAACCTCGGCGAGCTTCGCCTTGATCTCGTCCGAAGGGATGAGCCGGAAGTTGAACTGCTGGCAGCGCGAACGGATCGTCGCCGGAACCTTGTGGATCTCGGTCGTCGCAAAGATGAAGACGATGTACGGCGGTGGCTCCTCGATCGTCTTGAGCAGCGCGTTGAACGCGCTGGTACTGAGCATGTGGACTTCGTCGATGATGTAGATCTTGTAGCGCGCCGCGGTGGGCGCGAAGAGGACTTCGTCCTTGATCTGGCGCACGTCGTTGACCGAGGTGTTCGAGGCGCCGTCGATCTCGATCACGTCGATCGACGTTCCCTTCGCAATCTCTTCGCTGCCGGGATACTCCTCGCAGCCGTCGGCGCTCGGACCGTCGGGACAGTTGAGCGCGCGCGCGAGGATCCGGGCGGCGCTCGTCTTGCCGACCCCGCGCGGGCCGGAGAAGAGGTAGGCGTGCGCGATGCGACCGGAGAGGAGCGTATTCTTCAGGCTTGCCACGACGAACTCCTGACCGACGAGCGAGTCAAACGAGCGTGGCCGTTTCCGTGTCGCGGTTACTTCGTAGTTCATGAGTTCAAAAAAACACCTCTTCAGCTCGGGCCAAGTACACCGCGGCGCCCTGACCGGTCGCG
>CAZVEF010000250.1:0-1734 GCA_964625715.1 uncultured Spirochaetaceae bacterium
TCCGCGCGGCGGAGTCGCTCGGCTGGCTCGAGGAGATCGCCGACGAGGTGGTCGAGCGCGTGAGCGAGGCGGACCCGGGAGCGTGAGCGCGGGCCGCGACTACTCCGCGAACTCGGTCACGAGCCGCACGAACTCCCGCGGATTCTCCACCATCGCCGAGTGTCCCACGTCGTCGAGCACGACGAGCTCGCCTTTCGGAAAGGCGTGTGCGGTGCGCTTCGCCATCTCCTCGGTGATGATGGTGTCCTTGCGCCCCACGACGACGCGGACCGGTCCGGTGTACGCCTGCGTGCGGCCGGTGTAGTCGAACCGCTCGAGCGCGCGGGCGTTACCGGTGAAGGCGATGGGGTTCATGAGCATCGCGTTGTCGGTGAGCCGGTTGAGGAAGGCGTTGTCGTCGAGCGTGGGCGTGACCGCCGCGAGCGCCTTCTTCATGAGCGAGCGGCTCGTCCGGTAGAGCTCGATGATCTCGTAGTGTTCCTCCGGGGTGGTGAGCCCGTCGGGGGCAGCGGAGTCGACGAGCATGAGCCTGCTTACGAGCTCGGGGTGGTTGACGGCGAGCGCGATCCCTACCGCGCCGCCGAGCGAGTGCGCGACGACCACCGGCGAGCCCAGGTCGAGCTCGCGGATGAATCCGGCGACGCAGGCCGCGTAGCGGTCGATGTCCGCCTCGTCGATGCGCGCCGAGCGGCCGAAGTTCGGCAGGTCGAGCGCGATCGTCCTCCTGCCGGGCACGTCCATCACGCGCTCGAACCAGAGGTTGCACCCGGTGTTGCCGTGGATGTAGAGGATCGGCGCGGCATCGGAGCGCGCGGCCTCGGAGGCCGCGGCCGAAGCGGGCCGGGTGTCCTGCCCCGGCGCCTGCTCGAGGTAGAAGATCGACGTCCCGTCGACCTCGACGTACGATCCGTTCATGGCGTTCCTCCTGAGTATTCTGTTCTTCACGGCGATGAACGGGACCTGGAGGTACTTCGTGTAGCCGAGGAAGACCCCGTGCGCGAGCCCTCGCGGGAAAAAGAGCACGAATATAATGAGAAGCGCGCCGACGATGACGCTCAGGTAGGGGCCGAACCCTCTCGAGAAGAGGAAGGGCAGCCCCACGATGACGATGCTTCCGATCAGCCCGCCGTGCACCGACGCGAGGCCGCCGATGATCACGATCGCGAGGATGTTGAGCGAGAGCACGAGCCCGAAGTTCGGCGGTACGATGAAGCCCACGGTGTGAGCGTAGAGTCCGCCGGCGATGCCGCCGTAGACGGCGCTGACGATGAAGGCGCTCAGTTTCACGCGCGAGAGGCGAACGCCGTAGGCGCGCGAAGCGACCTCGCTGTCGCGGACCATGCGGTAGCGCAGGCCCACCGGCGACTCGAGGATGCGGTACATCGCGAGCGCGAGGATCACGTAGAGCGTGCCTACGACGAAGAAGCCGGCGAGGTCGGAGCCGAAGAAGGCCGGGATGCTGCGGATGCCGTCGTGGCCGCCGAGGAAGTCGATCGACGCGATGAGCTGTTCGACGACGACCCCGAAGGCGAGTGTAGCAATCGCGAGGTAGAACCCCTTCAAGCGCAGCGCCGGCAGCCCGATGACGATCCCGAGCAGCGCCGAGAGAAGGACGACAGGAATGATCGACACCGCGAACGGCAGGCCGAGCTTCGTCGACAGCATCGCCGTCGTATACGCGCCGATCGCCATGAACGCGCCGTGCCCGATCGAGATCTGCCCGGTCACGCCGAG
>CAZVEF010000251.1:0-1722 GCA_964625715.1 uncultured Spirochaetaceae bacterium
GCCGACACCTTCGTCGAGCTCGTCGACGTCGCGCCCACGATCGCCGACTACTGCGGGCTTCCCGTGCCGCCGTTCTTCCAGGGCAGATCGCTGCGCCCGCTGCTCGAGGGTCGCACCGCCGACCATCGCGCGAGCGTGTACATCGAGCACGGAGCTCCGGGCGGCCCCGGATACAAGGCGGTGCGCACCGAGCGCTACCTCTACGCGCGCGGCCGCGACGGCACCGAGCGGCTCTACGACCTCGCCGAGGATGCGCACCAGACGACCGACCTGCTCGCCGGCGCGCGAACGGCAACCGCCGCCGACGTCGGCACCGACCGGGCGGGCCCCGCACACGGCCTCCTGCACGAAGCCCGCGGCGCGCTGCTCGCGCGGATCATGGACGCAGAGCCCGCCTACCCGAAACGCACCGCGTACTACTGACGCCGCTCCGGCTCGATCACCATGCCCTCGCGCGCCATATCGACCTGCATCGACGTTTTCCCGGCGATCTTCTTCCGGTAGCCGGCGAGCATCTCATCGAGCTGGTCGTCGGTGCGCAGCGGATCGTGGTGAAAGAAGTACAGATGCTTCACGCGCGCCTTGTGCGCTTCCTTGATCGCCCACTCGTACGTGCTGTGCCCCCAGCCGGTGAACTTCTCGTCGTACTCCGTCTGCGTGTACTGCGCGTCGTGGATCAACGCGTCGGCGCCCGCGTAGAACGCGCGGATGCGCTCGTTCTCCACGCGCGCGACCTCCTCGCCCTCGCGCGCGGCGGCCTCGTCGTACCCGTCGGCCTCGGGGTCGGTGGGAAAGACGTTGCGAAACGGCTCGTGATCGTAGAGCGTCACGATCGACCGGCCCTCGTAGTCGAACCGGTAGCCGAGCGTGCTTACCGGGTGGTTGAGGAACTTCGTCGTGATCGTCAACCCATCGTCGAGCTCCATCACCTCCTCGCGAAGGCTGTGATAGCGGATCTCCGCAGAGAGCTCGCTCTGCCGCACGGGGAAGTACTGGTAGCTCAGCTGGATGCCGATGATCTCCTCGACGCTGCGCTCCTCGTAGTTCACCGGGCTGTAGAGATCGAGCTCGGTGCCGGGGATGAAGATGGGCACGAAGAAGGGAAAGCCTATGATGTGGTCCCAGTGCGTATGGCTCAGGAAGAGCTTCGCCTTGATCGGGCCGTGCTTCAGCTCCTCGCGCACGATCCTGTCGCCGAGCGGCTTGATGCCGCTGCCGGCGCCGATGATGATCAGCTTGTTTTCGGGTCCGTAGCGCAGCTCGAGGCAGGCGGTGTTCCCACCGTAGCGCACCGTCTCGGGTCCAGGCACCGGGATCGATCCGCGCACGCCCCACAATCGTAGTCTCACGCGACCTCCCGGCTTGAATATAGCGCCGGGCGGTCGGCGACGGCGAGCGGTCCGTTTCGCCCCAGGCTTTGCAGCTCTGGCCGTATTCACGGTGATAACAGGGGATGAATTGCTCAGCAGCCACGCAGGCGAAGAAGCGCAGTGTGGGCCGGCTATCGAAGGTGGTCGGTTTCGAGGACCAGGTTCGGTCTGTGATCGAGGACGAGCCGACGAAGCGGCATCACGACTCGACAGCGAGGGTTGGACCGTCTCCTCGTCGCGACCGCCCGGCAGCGGCTCGGGCAGCGACAACGGGCTTTCGAGAAGCAGCGGCATCGAGGATCCACCTCCACCACTCATCCGCGATTGCATCGTGTCCCTTGCACCGCGCGCG
>CAZVEF010000252.1:0-1590 GCA_964625715.1 uncultured Spirochaetaceae bacterium
GCCGATCGGCCTCCTGCTGCCACCAGCCGCGCATCGTCGACGTATCGTGGACCGACGGGGCACAGACGCTGAGAAAGGGGTACTCGGCGGGCGGGATGTAGGGTTGTCCCGCTTCGTGCCAGAGCCGCGACCAGCGCGGGATCCGCAGGCCCAGGATGCGCAGGTCGGCCAGCACGCCGGGGACGCACGCGGGGATCGCGCCGAGGTCCTCGGCGCACGGCAGCATATCGGTCGTCTCGCGAAGGAAGCCGAGCAGCCGTCGGCCCTGCTCCTCCCACAGGCGCTCGGATTCGCGTCTCAGCTCGGCGGCGAGCCGCTCGAACCGCTCCTTCTCCTCGTCGCTCATGCCCCGGTAGCGCGAACACGCGCCGTAGGACCAGGTGGGAACGAAGGTGTCGTGCTCGAGGCGTACGAGTGCGCGGTCGCGATAGCGCGCGAGCAGCCAGTCGCGCGCCTGCTCCGGGAGGTCGAGCGCCAACAGGTCGCGTTCGCCGCGGATCGTCGGCGCGAAGAGGTAGAGGTCCTCATCGCCAATACGCTGCAGGCAGAGCTCGATCGCGCGATCGGCCTCCTCGGCGAGAGCCTCACGCGCGTCGCGGCCGCTGACGTGCGGCTCGGCGAGCCAGCGGATGCGACCGTTGTCGAAACCTGCGTCGTGCAGTCGTTCGCGCGACGCTGCAGCGCCCGGAACGAAGTGTCCCAGGTAGCCCGTGGCCTCGTCCGAGGGAATGCTCCACACCCGGAAGAAGCCGAGCACGTGATCGATCCGGTACGCGGCGTAGTACCTCGCGGCGTGCCGCAGCCGCTCTCTCCACCACCGGTAGCCGTCGCGCTCGAGCTCCGGCCAGTCGTAAATGGGAAGCCCCCAATTCTGACCGGTCGCGTTCTGCGCGTCGGGTGGCGCGCCGGCGCGCAACCAGCTCGAGAAGTACTCGCGGTGCGCCCACGCATCGACGCTGTCTTCGTTGATCAGGATGGGAAGGTCGCCCTTCAGCACGACCCCGCGGTCGGCGACCGCGCGCGCGGCGGAGGTGAACTGTTCGTCCAGACGCATCTGGACCCAGACGTGGAAGCTGAGCTCGGTCTCGTTTTCCGTGGTCGACCAGAGTGCGCCCAAAAGCTCCGGGGAGGGATCGCGGAGCTCGGGCCACTCCTTCCACGAAGCCCCCCCGTTACGCGTCTTGAGCATCATGTACGCCGCGTATTCGCCGGCCCACGAATTGTGGTCGACGAAGGCGCGCGTCGCGCGCCGGATGGCGGGATCGTCGGCAACCGCCTCGAAAACCTCGCGCAGCAACGCGCGCTTCGCGTCGAGGAGGGCTCCGTAGCGCAGCCGGTCGCGGTCGGCGTGCTCGCGGCGCACCTCGTCGAGCGCGGCGTCCACGCGCGAGCGTACGCCGGAGGCGAGCCCGTCGAGCTCCGGGAGATCGCCGATTCGCAGATACAGGGGGTGCAGCGCGAACGCGCTGAGCGCGCTGTACGGCGACGATTGCCAGCCGGTGTCGTTCACCGGAAGGATCTGGATCAGGTCCAGGCCGACGTCGGCGCACCAGTCGGCGAGCGCCGGCAGATCGGCAAACTCGCCGACGC
>CAZVEF010000253.1:0-1552 GCA_964625715.1 uncultured Spirochaetaceae bacterium
GCACCGCGATCGCGACCATCCACCAGCGCCCGTCCGCCGTGAGCGCGTACCAGCTCCCCGCCGCCGCAGCCGCGGCAAACGCCGCGCCGAACTGAAGCGTCAGTTCCGCGGACGTGGCTGTGGGGCCGGCGAGACGATCTACCAGACCCGCCAAACCCGATCTCGGCGTCGGCATGTCGGAATGCCCTCTGCTCATCATTGAGCCTCCTTTTTAGTCCAAGTGGACTATAATAGACGGTGACGGAAACGTCAACCGGTGCAGCCCCCGCCCGAACCGAAACCTCAGCTTTGCAGAGGCCGCCGCGGTACCGACGGCGGCCGTCACCGCGCTTCAGGGGCTGCGCGACGCAGGCAAACTGCAGGCCGGACCGAAGGTGCTGGTCAACGGTGCGTCCGGGGCGGGGCGGGCACGCTCGCGGGGCAGACGACGTCATTGATTACGCGCGGGAGGTCGCCGAAGGAATCGTGGCTACACCGAGATGCTGTACCGGGTGGGATATACTCTATTTCTAACCGGTGATGTCGGAATGGAGGAAACGGATGAGTGATGCGCCAAAACAGCACGTACTGCGATCGGAGCGACCGGCGAAACGGCAGCGTCTGCGACGCGGCGTGCAGATCGTCATGCTGATGCTCTTCCCGGCGACGTTCTTCTACTTTTCGCCGATGGTCTCAGCGATGGGAGCGTCCGAAGGGATCGTGACCGGGAGCTTGATACTCTTCGGCCTGCTCTTTGTAAGCTCGGTGGCAATCGGGCGGGTGTTCTGTTCGTGGGTCTGTCCGGGTGGAGCGCTCGGAGATATCGTCGCCGGCGCACGCCCGCGGAGGCTGCGCCGCGACCGGGTCCACTGGATCAAGTATCTGGTTTGGGCGCCGTGGTTGGCCACGATTCTACTTCTGTTCAATGGTGCAGGCGGGGTGTCCGGCATCGATCCGCTCTACTCGACCGAAGCAGGTTTCTCGGCGGCCTCGCTGTCGCACTTGATCGCCTACCTGCTGGTCGTACTCATCTTCCTTGCGCTCATGTTCGCGATAGGCAAACGCGCGCCGTGCCACACGATCTGCTGGATGGCGCCGTTCATGATTCTGGGCCGGTCGCTCGGGAACGCGCTTCGCCTCCCGGGGCTGAGGCTCGCCGCCGACCCTGACGCCTGCATCCACTGCGGCAAATGCTCGCCCGCGTGCCCAATGAGTCTCGAGGTGCAGCGGATGGCAGAGCGTGGCGTCATGGACCACACCGACTGCATCCTCTGCGCCGAGTGCATCGACATCTGTCCGAAGAAAGTGATCAGCTACCGATGGAAGCGATCGGGACGGTCCTCTATCGTGAAAGCTTCCTGAGCGGCCTGAGCGTCTTGAGAGCCCAGTCGTAGTGGCTCGAGGTCGCCGATATGAGATACGCGCCGAGGGAGGTCGATCCGGTCCATGGGTAGCGCTTCTTCGTGAACAGCTCTTCGTCTGTGTGCTGTCCGATCAGCTCCATCACTCTTTCGTGACTCTCGCGTACCATGGCCGGCCCATCGTCGAGCCTCGTTCCCCTGTACTTCGCGTG
>CAZVEF010000254.1:0-1513 GCA_964625715.1 uncultured Spirochaetaceae bacterium
CGGTGCCGAGCGGCTGGGCGCGACCGCCCGGCAGCGGCTCGGGCAGCGACAACGGGCTTTCGAGAAGCAGCGGCATCGGGGATCCACCTCCACCACTCCCTACGCCCCATATTGCTGTGCTGCTTCACTACCATCAACAATTTCGGCACCAGTATTCACCCTATACGGGGCGCGTCGATCCGTGGTTTCCCGCCCGCAGGACTCGTTTCGCCTCCCGGAAGCTCATGAAGCGCTTGCTCACCTCGCTCCACAGGTTGTACCTCACCGCACCGAGGCTCCTCCACAGCGTGAGAGGTTGCTCGACGTGCGTCTCGGGCACCGCCTGGTAGGCGGAGTAGAGTCGATAGCTCGGGATGCGCGGTTTCAAGTGGTGTACGTGATGGACGCCAATGTTGCCCGTGAACCAGCGAAGAACCGCCGGCAGCTTGTAGTACGACGCACCGTAGAGCGCGGCGTCAATCTGATCCCACTCGTCGTCGTGCTCCCAGTAGCCGGGATCGAACTGGTGCTGGACGTAGAAGAGCCAGATCCCCACTACTCCCGCGATGAAGATCACCGGAAGCTGCACGGTCGTGTAGGTGGAGAAGCCGAACTGCAGCGAGAGCGTCGTTGCGACGGCCACGAGCACGACGTCGGTGGCGAGCACGCTCCGGCGTTCGGCGGCCGTCCCGCGCAATCCGATGAATCGGTTGATCACGACGAAGGTGTACAACGACCCGACGAAGAACATCAGAAGCGGGTTGCGGTAGGCCCGGTAGACGAGCCGTTGCCGCGGTGTGGCGTCCCGGTACTCCTCGAAGGTCATCGTCGTCACGTCTCCGAAGCCGCGGTGGTCGAGCTGTCCGTTCGTCGCGTGATGCTTCAGGTGTGAGCGGCGCCACGGCTCGAACGCGGTGAAGGCGAGCACTCCGATGATGAAGCCGGTGACCCGATTCGCGCGGTCGGACGGGAAGAACGAACCGTGCGTGCAGTCGTGGAAGATCATGAAGCTTCGCACGAGAAAGAGCGCGGCGGGCAGCGCCATCAGCAAGGTCGTCCAGTACGGCCAGCCCTGCAGCACAGACACGAACATGAGCGCCATGATCGCGAGATACGGCAGGACGCTGTCGGCAATCTGGAGGATGCCTCGTGTCCAGCTTCGCTCCTGGAAGTTCCTGAGCTCGTGGAACCACTCGGGCCTGGATGATTGCCCTGTATGTGCCGACGTGGTATTCGTCATGGATTACCTCGATTGGCGTCCCTGGTCATCGCCGCCCTCCGCGGCGACCGCCGGAGAAGGTGCCTCTGTTTGAACGGGTGCGGCCCGAGCGGCTTCGCGTCCGACCGTTCGAACCGTCTGAGCTTCCCTGCGGCGTCGTTCGCGGCGTACCCGACCGGTTGCCGCCACCCTTCGGTGCGGGCCTCCGTCGGTCGACGTGGAACGACTGATCCCGGTCGAGCACGAGCTCGGCGCCCATGAGATGTTCGATGTCGCGCACGTAGATCATCTCCGACTCGTCGCAGAGCGAGATCG